>CAMODW010000031.1 GCA_946611635.1 uncultured Bacillota bacterium
TGTTTATTTGCTAATTTAGCTATTTTTATTTCTTGTTCATCATTTCCTTCTGTATGTTATATAAGTCTTGAGTGTTTCTTATAGTATCATGTAAACATGAACATATGAGTAGTAGTTCTATGTTTTTTGATGCTTTATTATCGATAACAAGTTCCATTAAACGAAGATTGTGATCTATTTGATTTTTGTGTATACTTGATGCGTATTCAATATATTGATTGTTTTCCTGATTGGTTTGACTCTGAAAAATTTGATAAAATCTTATGGCCATCTTATCATAAAAAGTAATAAAAACCGGATATTATTTAGAATTTAATATCCAGTCAATTATTACTTTTTTTATTGCAAAGTATTCTTGTTCTTCAAATTGCATATTAGCTATACAATATCTTTTTGAAGCTATATGAGAGCAAAACATACATTCATATAAATCAAAGCAATCTTGAATAAAAAGAGAATTGTTTACTTTATTTGAACATATAACATTATAACTATTACTACAATTCTTAGAATCATCGCATCTAATACAAAAATTACAATTACCTGATCTTTGGGAAGCTATTAGAAATTCACTTTCTCCACATGAATCACAATATATAATATTTTTTGAATCGCTACAATCAGTACATCTATAGACGTTTTCACATCTATATATAGTATCACTTTTACTAACATTTATTGAATCATATACTCTTTCTGTTGTTGTATAATTTATACTATTCCATATATCTATTAATTCTTGAAGATTAGTTATTTCTTTTTTAGGTATCATCCATCCTTGTTCTTTATCTCTTTTTTCCATATTACTATTGGTGATAAATCTACCACTATTGATAGAGTCAGCCCAAGTAATATCACCTGTTGTAGAATCATTTACTTGTTTTGGTAATTTAATATCAAAAGCGAATTTTTCTAATAGGATATCTAATGTATAATTGTTATCTTTTTCAAATATTGAATTGAATATTTTATTAACTATTTCTAATGTTTTATTATCGTTCATTTTTTATTTCCTTTCTACTTGAAGAATTAGATATTAAAATGTCTTTTAAACTTATATTGGTACTTGCATTAAACTTAATACTAGTTTTAGATGATTGTTTAGTAGTTTCGTTATTACTAGATGGTTCTTGATTAATATCAATACTAGGTATACTAGTATAATCTAAAGTATGGGCTTTAAATGCTGGTAGTAGGATACCATTAGAATCTATTCTAGCTATACATTCACGGTTTTCTAATTCTGTAAGAAGTTTTAGTTTTCCTTCTCTTGAATCATCCATAGGTATTTTTATATTTAAATTATCAACTAGAATATTAGCATCTAGTTTAGAAACTCTAAATATATAGTAGTTAATAACGTTAGCAAATATTGAATTCTTTAATTCTTCAGTTATCTGATTAAAGTATTGTCCAGCTAATACTAATGAAAGATTAAACTTTCTAGCTTCTGATAAGTATCTAGATAGAATTGGATTTTCTATTACAGCAACTTCATCAATAACAAATATTATGTGTTCATCTATTTCATGTTTTTGACAAATAGTTAGTAATTGCTGCATTATTAGTCCTGATATAGTTTTAGTTACTTTATCGCCTAATTTTGTTCTATCAAGAGAAAATAGTGTTAGATAGTTATCATGTATGGTATTTTTTAAATTGCTACAAAACTGTTCTTTATTAAAGATAGGAATCATTTCCATTTCATCAATGAATCCTATGATAGGGGAGATTGCTTCTCCATATGATTTAGTTTTTAATTCATTAAAATCTGATAAGAAGAAATCTATTATACTTATTGGTAAGTTATATTTAATACTTTTTATTAAGTTATTTCTATATTCTAAATCTAATAAAAGATTTCTTAAGTTTCTAAAGTTAAATGATTTGTTTGCTAATAATAAATAGATAGAATGTCTTAATACTCTTTCTAGTTTTGAATTAAATTGATCTGCTATTAATGATTTAAATAAGTCTAATAAAAGTTCAGTTGAAGCAACAATATCATCATCGTTATTAATAAATAGATCTATACTACTATAATCATCTTTAAAATCTATTACTTTACCGATACCACCTATATCTTGTTTTAAAGCAGCATGAGGGTCAATAACTACGACTTTGTATTTTTGTTTAAGATTATCATTTTTGTTTATATTATTTATAAGTAAACTTATAAATTTTGATTTACCTGAACCAGAAGATCCTATTATTATAGAGTGTTTATCAAAATTATAACTATTTTGATTTAAATAGAATTTACCTTGTAGATAAGGAAAAGTATCAATAGATAGTAAAGAATTATTAGAATCAGTATTAAGTAAGTGTAGTATTTTATTAATATCTAAATACTTAGGAACTTTTTTATAAAAATATCTTTTATTACCTTCGAAATCTATAGATAATATATATGTAGGTATAGCAAATATTACTCTATATTCTTTTACAATGTTGTCTTTTTTTACATAGAAAGTTATTTTTGATCTAATTCTTTCTTTATATAGTTTTTGAAAAGTTATTTCTAAATATTCTAATGTACCTTTATTTTTTATTTCGTTATTATTAATTATATCTATAATACTACTTCCTATTGTAGGAAATGATAATAGAGTATAATTATATTCTGGTTTTTTAATTTTATCAGTAGGTTTTAAAAGAAAAGAGTTTAAGTTATTAATTGTTGTTGGTAGATTACACTTTGCTTCAACAAAGTATCTTATTTGATTTTTATTATTAGTAACAATTATTTTCCATTTTCTTAAAAAACCATTGTAATTAGAAATTGTTTTGATTAGTTCTAACCATTCATCACTAGATACGTAGCTTTTGGTTAGATATATTTCTGACATCAACCCCATAAATGTCACCTCGATATAAATGTATCATATACAAAAATAAAAAACTGACTTTTTATTAATCAGTTTTGTCAGTTTTAATAAATAGCAACTAAAAAATCTGTTATACCATCGTGATAGTATTCTAATTCTGGTAATTCTTTAAGATTGTATTTTACGGAAGGAAGAAATTCACCATAGAATATATGAGATATTCTTTGAATATCTTTAGGATCTTGAGAATTAATTCTAAAACATAACCATTTACTTGAAGGAATTGATATATGTTCAAAATCTTTAATTTCTTTATCATATAAGCAATAATATTTTTGACTTTCTTCACGTTCTATGTCATAGGTAATCATACCATATTTTATATCTCCATATTTAGAAGAGTATTTTTTAAAAAATTCACTATAAAAAGCGGGGGCATCTTTACCAATTTTATCATTATTGGTATTAATACTTAAGCCATATAATTCCATTTTATCTAGTGTTATTATTTCATATTCTAATTCACTAGAGATATTAATATTTTCATTAAAAACTATTTTAGGAAAATTTTTTAATTTTGTTTCTTTATTAATTGAACTAGGTTTGATACCATGGAATTTTTCAAATGCTCTAGAAAAAGATGTAGCATTATCATATTGATATTTAAAAGCAACATCTATAATTCTCATATTTTTATCATATAAATCATATCCGGCATTAGATAGTCTTCTTTTTCTAATATATTCTGATAAGGAAATACCAGCTATCATAGTAAATAATCTTTGGAAAGTATATACATTAACACCAAGTTTTTTAGCTAGAAGTTCATAACTTATTTTTTCTTCTAAGTGTTTATCTATATAATCAGTTATCTCATTTAATGCTTTGTATATATTCACTTTATATCACCGATTTTATTATAGCATATATTCTTTGTGTAGTTTATAATATATGGATATGGAGAGTGTTTGCAATGGAGAAAATACTATTATTTAGTCATGAAAGTGATATTGATGGACTTGGTTGTGTTGTACTTGCTAAATTAGCTTTTAAGAACTTAGATTATGTTCTTTTGCCTGATATAAGAAAGCTTGAGTTAACTTTTAGAGAATATATACAAAGTGATAAATTAGCTAATTATGATAGGATATATGTAACAGATTTAGCTTTATATGATCCGGCTTTAACAATGGTTGAAGAGTCTTCTTTAAAAGATCGAGTTTTAGTTTTTGATCATCATAAAATGGCTATAAAAGATAATATGGATAGATATTCTTTTACAACTATTATTGAAGAAGAGAATGATAGAAATAGATGTGGTACGGAACTATTTTATGATTATTTAGTCAAGAATAATCTGTTAGTATCAACACCTGCTCTTGAAGAATTTGTTGAATTAACAAGACTTGAAGATACATGGGAATGGAAAAAATATGGTGAAATAGGAGAAAATGCTCATGATTTAGCTTTTCTTTTAAATATAATTGGTAAGGATAGTTATATAAAAAATATGATTTCAAGATTACTTAGTAATCAGGAACACTTTTTTATAAGTGATTATGAGAAGAGTTTAGTTCAAAATAAAAAGAATGAATATAATAGGAAGATAAAAGAGATATTATCTACAGCAGAATATTATGTAGATGAATTTGGTAATAAGTTTTGTGCTGTTTTTTCAGATTATGAATATCGTAATGACTTAGCAGAATATATTGTAAAAGAGGGAAATCCTAAGCAGGTTAGTTATATTATTGTAGTAGCTATGGATAAAGGAGATTTTGGTCAAAAATCTTATAGAAAAGTAGTTGCCTCTTTTGATGTTAACGAAATTGCTATGACTCATGGTGGAGGAGGACATCCTGGGGCAGCAGCGGTTGTAATTAGAGAAGAACAAAAAGAACATGCATTAACACTAACTAGAGATAAAAGATTAAAATACTTAGTTGATTGTAATTATTAAGAATTAATTATGTTAAAAATGATATTAGGAGCTGATTATTATGAAGAATTATTATATAGATTTAGGTTCATCTACAATAAAAGTTTATTGTTATGAGAAAGAATTAGAATTATTAGAAGAACATTCAATATATTTTAAAAATGATTTTGATGCTGAAAAGGGAATTAGTGAAACAAATTTAAAAGAGTTGTGTGAATATTTTAAAAAAATTAAAAAAACATATGATTTAAAATACTATAATACTAATATATATGTAACAGGTATTTTTAGAAATTTAGTAAAAGAAAGAAAACAGGAATTAGTAAAACTATTTAATGATAAGTTTGACTTACATTTTAATATTATTAGTCATGGTATAGAGAATTATTATTTAGGTAAAGCAATGCAAAATGATTATAATGGTAAGAAAGTATTGATTATAAATATGGGTGGAAAAACTACAGAATTAGTAACTTTTGTAGGAGACAATATAACTGATACACAAAATATTGAAATTGGCGTTGCTGATTTATTAAATAAATTTGATAAAGTTAATGAAAAATATAGTGGTAATACATTAGAAGAGATGGAACAATTTATTACAGATAAATTAAAGAATTTAGTATTAGATAATGATTATGATTGCGCTATTTTTACTGGCGGAGAAGAAAGATTTGAATTATTAACAGGTTTTAATTTAGTAGAGAATACTTTATTTAATGATAATATTCATAAGTATATGCTTACTTTAGAAGATTATATTAAAGGAACTGAGAAGGTATTCTATAGTATGACTTTAGATGAATTATATGAATTAATGCCATCAAATCCTAAATGGATGGATGGTGCTAGAAGTGGGGCAATTATTCCATTAGTATTATTTAAAAAAGCCAATGTTAAATGGATTATTCCATCTGATTTAAATTTAATAAATGGTGTAATAAATGATTCTAATTAAATAGTATTCTAAAAGTTTTGGAGGATATATATGAATAATGTAGATTTTATTAATGATGCATATACTGAAGATGGAATGCGTCTTCCTATGGTACATTTTAAAGCAAAAGTAAAAGATACTTGTGTAGTATTTGTTCATGGTATGTGTCAAACTATAATTGATAATTATTTTGCAATAGTATGTGGTAATTTATTGTCTAGAAGTAATATAGGATTCATTTATGCTCATAACAGAGGCTATTCGATAGAAAATGATATATTGATGAAAGATGGTACATATACAAGATGTGGATGTATGTATGAAATATTTGAGGATTGTATTCTAGATATTGATTTAGCAATTAGCAAAGCTAAAGAATTGGGATATAAAAGTATTATTTTAATGGGACATAGTTATGGATGTAATAAGGTTATTTACTATTATTATAAAAAACATCCTGAAATTTTAGGAATGATATTAGCAAGTGCTCCAGATATGGTAGGTCTTCATTTATTAAGACAAAAAGATTATAAAAAGCTTATTAAAGAAGCTAAGAATAATATTGATAGGGGAGAAGATAACAAATTACTTAGTAATATTATTGAAGATTACATGTATATGAGTTCAAAGACTTATTATAATTGGTATAAAAAGAATTCTAATTTAGATAATTTACCTGTTATGGGTTATTCTAATAATTGGGAACAGTTTGCTTCAATAGATGTGCCAATTCTTACCTTTTCTGGTTCTTTAGAAACTGATAATTATTTACATTTAGATATATTAAAAGATAAAGCTATTAGATGTAAAAGTTTTAAACATAAAATAATTGATAATGCAGATCATTTTTATCATAATAAAGAAGATGAAATAAGTAATTTAGTACTTGAATGGATAAAAGCAAAGAATAATAAATAAATGGGTAATATATATTTGAAGGAGAATTGAATAATGAAGAAAATTGAATTAGAAGTTAAAGTATTAGATATTAATAAAGAAGAATTTATAGATATAATAAATAGTATAGATTTTAAAGAAGAACCTTTGGTATTAAAAAAAGAAGTGATGTAATTAACTTTTGATTCATTGTAAAAAAGACAATTTAATTGTCTTTTTTTGTAATAATTATTGATTTATTAATTTATCATTTATGAAATCTGCTATAGTATCAGTATATTTAGATAAGTATTCATATCTTTCTTCTTCTGTTAAATCAGAAAGCATAATAGTATTATTATCTACTTTTTTAACTATTGTAATGTTATTTAATACATAACCTTTAGTTATTGGATAGTGAGGGATACTGCTAAATAATACCGGCTCTTCCCAATTATAATCATAAAAGTTTTTTCCATCATACATTACTAGTGAGTATATCCATTTGGCTTTGGCTTCGCCGCCGAGTTTTTTTATAACAGAAGTATATTTTTGTACTACTTCTTCATCTGTAGCTCTTTTAGCGTCTATTCCTCTAAATCTTCTTACAAATAAACCTGGTTGTTCTTTTTCTGTTAAACCATCAATATATAAAGCTTCATCAGTTGTTATAATTGAAAAGTTAGTATTGCCTAAGTAGTTTTTATATTCATTGTAATATTGTTTAGCTTTCTTTTTAGCATTTTCATTAAGTGTTTTACCATCTTCTAATACATCTACTTTTATATCGTTATTATTTTCATCAGTTAAGTATCTATTATAAATAATATTCTTTTTTTTAAATGATTTCTTATATCTATCATATTTTCCTATATTATTTGTAGGAAAGAAAACTATTTTTTTCATAAAATCACCTATAATTATTTTATTATAAATTAATAGATAATAAAACTTAAATAAAATAGTTTAATAAAAATATTTAGAATTTCTATAATATTAGTATATAATATAGATGTATGGTTTTGTTATAGAGGAGTTTTAACTATGAGAGAAGATAATAAATTAGAAATAATTAAGAGAATGAATAGAAGAAATATAATAACTATAGTAGTTTGTATATTATTAATAGTTTTAATTATTTCATTTTTTTCTAATAATAGAGATGGAAAGGTTAAGACTCAAATAAAGACAACATTAGATAGTATTGTTGAAAAAAGTGATTTAGAGACTGCTAATATTACATATAATGTAATTGCTAAAAAATGTAAAAATGAGAGTAATTGTGATAAGAATTCTAATAATATTGATGATTTTAAATATGTAGTATCTTGTAAAGGGACAATAACAGCAGGAATAGATTTTAAAAAAGTTAATATAGAAGTTGATGAAAAAAATAAAAAAGTAATAATAACTATGCCAGAAGCTACTATTAAAGGTGAACCTAATATCGGATCAATAAAGTTCTTAAATGGTAAAGATTTAAAAGCTGCAGAATTACCAGATGCTAGAAAACTTTGTCAAGAAACTGCTAAAGAAAAAAGTGAAAAGGATAATAAATTAATACCTGCTGCAAAAGAACAAGCTAGAGTTGTGTTAGAAGAATTCTATGGTCAATGGATAAAAGTTTATGATTCTTCTTATACAGTAGTGGTTAAATAAGGAGGTATTATAATGAAAAAAGGTTTTATTTGTGGATTATTAGTAATGACAATCTTATTTATATCTGGATGTGAAAATAGTAAAAATGAATTAACAACAGAAAATATTAAAAAGTTAGAACTAACAGGTAATTTAGTAACATATCAAGCTTATTATCATAATGTTATAGAATATGATAAACCTGTTGGAGTTGGTATAACTCATTTATTAGAAAAAGAAAGAAAACTATTTGCTGAATATACAGGAACAATTAGATTAGGAATTAATCTTTCAAAAGTAAAAATTGAAATGAAAAAAAATAGTATAAATGTATTTATACCAAAAACTAAAATAATTGGTGAACCTAATGTTAATAAAGATGATTTTGATGCAAATAATTTTATAGAATCAAAAGATAGTTGGATAAATTCAAATCCAATTACGGCAGATGATAGTGCTTCTGCCTTTGATAAGGCACAAAAAGAGATGAAAGAGGTAGCGATGAATGATGAGGAATTGTTATCGCAGGCACAGCAAAGAGCCAAAATATTAATTGAAGAAAAAATCATTCAGTTAAGTGGCTTAAATAGAAAAGATTTAAAAATTATGTGGGAATATGAGCAATAATATAATGCGTATAGGAGGAATTTATAATGAAAGATGAGAAATTTGCAGAATATAATCCAAATATGTTTGGAGGGGATAATATAAGCTATGCTAGTTCACCTCTAGCGGCAGAATTTGAGCCTGCAATTAGAGTAGCACAAGCTACTAATGCTGGTATGCCAATAAATGATGATTTTTTTCAAAGAAAACTTAGTGATGGTGCGGCAGAGATTAATCCTACAATGAGAGCTGCGGAAGATATTGAAGCTGGTATGCCAATAAACCGTGATTATTTTCAAGAAAAATTTGCAGAAATAACAGGTTCTCAAGCAGCAAAAAGTGATTCTCAATTTATGGCTGCTGATATAAATAATGGTATGAGAAGAAAAATGTAAATTCTATGGTTATAACGATATAGAAATTAAAAAGACAATTTTAGTCTTAGCAACTATTAATTGTCTTTTTTTGTTCTTAATTAATAACCAAGAAACTTTTTTAATTCTGGTATTTTAGATAGTTCTTCTTTTGTAAAGCCAAACGATGGGGTAACGAGTTTGATATATTTATCGAGAAATTCTTCATAATTTCCATCAAAATAACTTGGAGGTATAAAGAATGTTCTAGAACCACCAGTGACTCTATCACCTGCTTGACAGAATACAGAATATCCTCCTAATTCATGTTTTCTAAATTCATAGTTTTCTAAATGCCAGTCATGTAAAATTTTACCTTCTTGACCAGGAACTATAAATACATCTTTAATTTTATTATATTCTTGTATAGTATATTCTTGTTGCCATATGATTTGTTTAATAAATTCTTCGCCATTAACATTTAATACTGTTTTCTCTGGAGATGAATTATCCCAATAGAAAATATAGGCGTATTGATATCTATTTTTATTTTTTTCTATAATATATTCATATTTTTTATTGAATAATTCTTTTTTTGCCCAAGGATAGGTGTATTTTAATTCTTCGATAGCTTTATCTATATATTTATCAACATCATGGCCATAGGGGAATTTTTTACTCATATTTATCACTATTTTTATTATATCATTTATATTTTGTTATATAGTTAAAAAGAATCTAGTAAAGCTGAAATTGACTGGCTGTTAATACAATTAAAGTCTTTTTTTATTAATAGAAATGTTTAACATCAAATGTAATATAACACATGACAAGTAAATAATAATAGCTATTTTGCTGTTGTTATACTATAATGAAAAAGATAGGAGAGTTTGATGAAATGAAAAAAAATATAACGAAAGTAAGTATAGTCTTATTCTTAATATTATTTGTATTATTTTTAAGTAATAATAGCAAAAATAATATTTCCAACAGTGTAAAAAGTCAAGAATCAATACCAAAGGAGATTTCAAAAGACATAGAAAACTATTACAAGAATACAAAGAAAAATGATCATGAGCTAAAGGTATCAATTACTAAAGAAATGTTAAGAGAAAGCAGAAATACTATATTTGGATTAAATAGTGTAGAAAATGCTGTATCTGGGTATAATGATGCTAAGAAAAGCATCGATGCATTATTTAAACTTGGAACCAAAAAAAAATCCAATCTTTCAGTTACCATTAAAGATAAAAATGACAAACCCCAAGTTACGTATTATAATTATGAATTATCCGAAGAACCTGAGGAAGTAAATTATAATACTTCATTTTTAACACCTGCTAGAAATGTTAAAACTAGAATTGAAAATTTAATTCTAGTATATAATGCAACTAAAGATGCTAAGTATTTGGCAGCATTAAAAAAAGAACTAGTGGCTGCAGCAAACTGGAAAAATCTTTGGCAATCATCTCAATATATAGATACTGCTGAAATGGGTTATGCTGTTAGTTTGGGTTACGATTATGCGTATGAAGCACTATCACCTTCTCAAAGATGTGTTATTGAAAATAGATTGTTAGAGGCTTTATTATTATATGGTACAAAAAATAGTTCAAAAGCTCTTGGAAAAAATGGAAACTTTAAACAAGTAGGTAATTCTGGAGCGGGACTTATAGCTTTAACACTAATAGAATCATCTGGTGATGCAAAAATAAAAGTTTTAGAAACTGATAATAAATCTATTACCATAGAGTATCCAGTTAAAAGCATCAAAAATAAATCTGTAATATATGATTATAAAAAAACTTTGTGGAATGTGTTAAATAAGAAAAAAGTAATAAAACAACCAGCCAAAATAACAGATGAAACTATATATAATTTATTAATAAATGAAATTGAAACAAAAAACGGTAAAAAATATATACCTCTTAGAGACTTATATGCAGCGGTTATAACTAAAACAACTAAAACTTTGCCAGGTGTATTAAAATCTAATTATATGTACATTGAAGGAACATATCCTGAGGGAAGAAACTATCAAATGCTTGGAATGAAATATACTAGTTATTATATAGCTACATTAAAAAATACTTTGAAAAAGGATTATGGTATTCTAAATTTTGAAAATAATAGCAAAAAAAGTAACGATGTTCTTAATAATATAGTTTTAAATCCTGTTTATACTACAAGTGCTGATTATGATAATTTTGATTTTGGAGATGCTATAAAGAATACAAATAATTCCAAGATTGAAGACGATTTATTCTATTTAGCTAATCTAAATGCGGCTAATGGTCATATAGATACTGCTAATATTATTTATGATTATAAAAAGAAGTCAGATAATAACTGGGGCTTTTATACTATTATGTGGTATGACAAAGAGTACGATCCAAAAGATATTGAAGTAAACTATGATGAAGTTTTTGATAAATATATATATAATAAAAACTCTATAGTAAGTAAAAATGTAGGTAGAATAGGAGTTGTTTCTTTTAAAAATAGTTATACTGATAAAAATGGTGTATTTGTTGCAATGAAAGGCGGATACACAAAGGATAATCATACTCAACTTGATTTAGGAACCTATATATATGAAAACTTAGGTGTGAGATGGATTACTGATTCTGGAAGTGCTTATGATGGTACAAAATATCATGATAAAGAATTTTTAAGATGGCAATATTATGTTACAAGAGCAGAAGCTCATAGTACTATTCTCATAGGTAATCAAAAAGGTAATAGAAAAATTTTTACAAATGATGAAACAGGAGGTAAAGGTAATTGTTTAGACGCTGATCAGTGGATTGAAGCTAAGGCTACATTCAATTTGTTTACATCATCAGATGATACAGCTATGGCTAGACTAGATTTAAGTGATGCGTACAATAGAAAATTTAATCAACCAATATATGATTCAAAAGCAAAAACTAAAACCGAAAAACCAACAATAAAACCTGCTAAAAATAATAATAAAGTAAAAAGGGGACTAAAAATATTTAACAATAAACAAATAGTTCTTGTTCAAGATAAACTAGAGTTGGAAAAAGATTCTGAATTTTATTCAATATTAAATGTAAGTAAAAACGTAGATGTATCAATAGACGACAAAAGAAAAGTAGTAACCTTAACTGATAAGAAGGATGAAACCAAAAAAGTTAAAATAGTTTTAAAATCAAATAACCAAGATGTAAGATTTGGTAATATAAGAGAAGTATCTGAAGAGGGGCAAGGGTATATGAATAAATTTATTAAGTACCCAAAAAGTAATACTCGAGTAAAACTAGAATTAAACGATGGTGTAGATGAAAAACGAAAAAATGCTCAAAATAGTCTTAATATGAATAAAATTGTAGTTTATTCTTCTAAAAAAATTACTAACGTTCAAGTTGGTGTATTCTACATGTCAGAGGAAGTATATAATAATACTAATATAGACGATCTTAAATTAGAAGATTTAGATAGTTGGACTGCATATGACGATGATTCTATGGGTGAGTCTTTGTATACATATAGCAATTAAAATAAATAGATTTTAAATGTTAATTATTTATTATTTACATGTTGCTAATTATAATGATATAGTATTGTTGGAGGGATGATATGAAGAATGATTTAACAGATGTTTATGCGATTCTTAGAAAAGAGTTTGGTGATGATTTAAAGCATTTTGGATTGGATAACAGTAAAGAGTTGGCTTCTTTTTTACATTATAATGCTCATAATGAAATGTTTGTTAATACAGATGAAGAGTATTATCATAATGTTAATTTTAAGAATCTTGATACAGGAAAAGCATCTAGAGCATTTAGAGAAGGGAAATTATATTTTTTACCAAAAGGCGATGAGTTCTTAAAGCCAGATAATAAAGGAAAAGCGTTTAGTATTGGTAGAAATTTAAAAAGCATTGTTGTAAATGATAATGGTCTTTTTGTTGAAAAGTGCGATTTGAACGGTAATATAATTACTCAATATTATGATATGGCAGCTTTGTCTGAAATTGAAAACCATGGTTTATCTTTTAGTAATATTGATTATATAGAAGATCACATTCAAGGTTTAGGAATTGCTCCAGATAGAGTAATAACTGTTGGTAGAAATAACGATCATATTATGTTTTCTGTAGTAGAAAACGAAGAAGTAATACAACAAGAACAAATAGATGCTGACGAAAAAAGAACTTTATACTCATGTTATTATGAATTTATGAAAGCTAATAATTATTATGATGATACTCTTCAACAAGGTATACATATGTAGATAAAAAAATAAACACAATAAGATAATGTAATCTATATAGATGACACGTATTAGAAAAGATACGTGTTTTTTCTTTAAGTCTTAATCGCTCGATATTGCTTGTCTTACAATAAGTCTAAAAAGAGATTTAGGTGGACACTTAAATAATGCAAAAGATAGGTATATAAGATGAAATTTTATTAAAGAAAGAGTAGTAGAATTTAAGAAAATTCTATCAAGTCGAAATGGTGTTTTAAAACAAAAAACTAGTCTTTTGACTAGTTTATTTCAAAATGGAGCAATTTTGTGTCTACTTTTATTTTACAACTATAAGTGAACATATCTTTTTATTTTTTAAATAAATTTTTAATAATATCAATTGTTATATTAGTCATAACATCATAATTTATATTCTTATGCTTGTGATATATAATTTCATGGCTACAAGCAACAATAGGATTTATATTAGGTATATTATTTTTACTTATATTAGATAATATCATTTCTCATTTGCATATTAAGAGTAAAGAACCAGAGGGATTAAAATCAAATCTAGGAAAATCAGCAATGATGGTTTTAGCAGTTACTCTTCATAACATTCCAGAAGGAATGGCTGTAGGAGTAGCACTTGCTGGGGCTATTAGTGGAAATAGTACTATTACTATGGCTGGAGCAATTGCTTTATCTATAGGTATTGCTATCCAAAACTTTCCAGAAGGCGCAATAATATCAATGCCATTAAAAGAAGAAGGGAATATTAAAGGCAAATCATTCTTTTATGGAACTCTATCTGGAATAGTTGAACCTATATTCGGAAGATTAACAGTAATATTAACTTCATTAGTAGTTCCTATTTTAC
The DNA here is from genome assembly GCA_946611635.1 of uncultured Bacillota bacterium. Classification (GTDB taxonomy): domain Bacteria; phylum Bacillota_I; class Bacilli_A; order RF39; family UBA660; genus Coprovivens. The sequence continues at coordinate 14,276 of CAMODW010000031.1, forward strand.
CTTATTTACTATCTTTTGCTGCCGGATTCTTTTTTTTAATTATACTCCGATGAGTAAGAATTATAGGGAAGTATGGTATAATATTATCCGAAAAGCAAATGATATGGAGTTGATTTTATGTTGAATGCTATTAAAAGAGCTTTGATTGTATTTATAGGAATTATTCTACAGTTTGGGTTTGCTATTATAATAAGACTGCTCTTTTATCAATATGTTGGAATAATTACAATATTTTATAGCATATTAAGCATATTAATTGTTCTTGGAATATTAAAAGATAGTATTCACTTATCTAATGATTTACCTTGGGTTATATTGATTTTAATATTTCCTATATTTGGTACAATTTTATTAATTACTATTGGTAGGAATTACTCAAGAAACAAATTATTAAAGAATATTTTGAATAAAGAAAAAGATTATGAGAATTATTTAGAACAGGATTCTAAAATAAGAAAAGAAATTGAGGATAACAAACTAGATAATATGAATTACTTGATTAACAGAACCAAATTTGTTATTAGTAAAAATAATAAAGTAACTTATTATAATTTTGGAGAAAAGTTTTATCCTGAATTATTAAAAGAATTAAAAAAAGCCGAAAAATTTATATTTATGGAATATTTTATAGTAAATAAAGGTGTAATGTGGAATGGTATTTTAGATATCTTAAAAGAAAAAGCTAAAAATGGTGTTGATGTTAGAATTATATATGATGATATGGGAAGTATTTCTATGCTTACTACAAAATATCCTAAAGAACTAGCTAGTTATGGTATAAAATGTATTCCATTTAATAAAATAACACCATTTAAAGGCATTTTTATGAATAATAGGGATCATAGAAAAATGACAATTATTGATGGTAAAGTTGCTTTTTCTGGAGGAGTAAATTTAAGTGATGAATATATCAATATAAATAGCAAACTTGGAGTTTGGAAGGATAATGGAATTAAGATAGTTGGAGACGGAATTTGGAATCTAACTGTAATGTTTTTAACGATGTGGAATGCAAATATTAAAACTGATACAAGCATTCTAAAATTTAAGCATGATTTTAAAAATCAAATTAAAAATGATGGATATGTAGTTCCATATGGAGTAGGACCTTTCCATCCTGATTTAATTGGAGAAGATGTATATCTAAATATGATTAATAGTGCAAAAGATTATTTATATATAATGACACCTTATTTAATAATTGATTCAGAGATGGTTAATTCATTAATCAGAGCTGCCAAAAGAGGGGTAGATGTTAGAATTATAGTTCCTGGTATTCCAGATAAAAAAATAGTTTATACACAAACTACTTCTTTCTTTAAAATATTGCATGATAGTGGAGTAAAAATATATAAATATAGGAAGGGATTTGTTCATTCAAAAGTATTCTTGTCTGATGATATAAGAGCTGTTGTTGGAACAATTAATATGGATTATAGAAGCTTATATCTACATTTTGAAAATGGCATTTATTTAGAAAATAATAGTGAGATAAAAGAGATAATTAGTGACTTTGAAGAAACTCTAGAAGATTGTCATAAACTTGGTAATAAAGATGTTAAAGTTGGATTCTTCAAGAACTTGTGGCAAGCCATACTTAGATTATTTGCACCATTATTTTAGAATAATAGGAAAATTAAGATCAACCAAAAAAGTTGGTCTTTTATTTTTCTAATAGATCAACCATTTTATTTGCTAGTTCTTCAGGACTTTCCTTACTACCATTTATTAACCAAAAATAATATACATTAAATATTCCACCAGCTATAAAGTATGATTTATAATTTTCATATTCCATTTGATGTAGATTAATTAGTTTGCTATCAAATTCGTTTTTTAAAAGATTGAATAAATTAGCTTTGTATATTAAATAAGCTTCTGTTTTATACTTTTCTAAATGAGTAAATAACTTTATAAAATAATCTTTAGTAGAATCCTTTTTATAATTAATATTAGATTCCTTTAAAAAATTATCGGTAGTATTTGTAATCCATTTTTTTATTATATCTTCTTTTGAATCAAAGTTACGGTAAAAAGACATTCTCCCAGTTCCTGCTTTTTCACATATTTCAGTAATGGAAATATTATTATAATCTTTCTTTTTCATTAAACTAAATAAAGCATCTGTAATATATTTATCTACATACTTTTTACTTTGTAATCTCATGATATAATTCATCTCCTTTTGTCCCAATTAAGATTGAGTCTATTGTCGGTAATTAATTCTAATGATACAATAGTATCATATGAGTTTTAAGGAGTAAAGGAAGTATGAAAAAAGTTTTGAAAGTAATTGGAATAATACTTGGAATAATATTATTAATCGTAATTGGTGGCTATTTCTTTTTAATGACACATACCCAAATAATTGTTGGATTTATTCAAAAAGCATCTAGTGAAACTGTAAATACTAAAAATTCTTATGAACCATTAAGAGAACCTTATACGGGGGTTAAGAAAAATGGGCAATATGTTATTGCTGAAATAAATTATTCAAAAGAATATCCTAATAGTTTTTTAGATATTACATATACAAATGAAAACACTGAAGAAGATAGACCTACATTATTTTACTTTCATGGTGGTGGATTCTTTGGTGGAAGTAAAAATGATGGTGATCCATTAGCAGAAAGTGATGTTACTGCTTTAATTGATGATATATGTGCTGAAGGATTTAATATAGTAAATGTTGATTATGCTCTCGTTCCAGATTATCATTTTCCAACACCACTTATTCAAGCAAATCTTGCATTTCAATATATGATAGATCATTCTCGTGAATATCATATTAATATGGATAAAGTTGTTATAATGGGTTCATCTGCTGGAGCAATAATGACAAGTCAAATGGGAAGTGTTATTACTAATAGTGATTACGCAAAGTTATTGAATATAACTCCTGTATTAAAAAGAGAACAAGTAAAAGCATTAGTAATTGATGATGCACCACTTGTTTATAATAAATTTGGTTTGGCAACTAAAATATTAGTTGGTAATTATATAAAAGGTTCTATTTATATTAATAAAGATGAATTAAAAAAATATAATAATATCTTATCAATTGATTCAAATTATATTCCATCTGTTTTATTAGGTACTGAATATTATGTTGATATGAGAGATATGGATGCAAAATTAAAAGAGATGAGTGTAGAACATGAACTTGTAGATCCTCTTGCTGAAAGAGGAAAAGAAATGCAACACTGTTTTGTAGCCAATGAAAGAAACGATGAAATATCAAAAGATGCATTTGATAGAATGATTAAGTTTATAACAGAAAAAGTAAATTAAAAGGTGATAAGGAAGTATGAAAAAAGTGTTAAAAATAATTGGAATTATATTTTTAGTATTAATAATAATTCTTGGTATATTAGCAATAAA
>CAMODW010000032.1 GCA_946611635.1 uncultured Bacillota bacterium
TAATTGGAATTATATTTTTAGTATTAATAATAATTCTTGGTATATTAGCAATAAAAGGATATATTGAAAGTAGGCAACCAGTGTATGAAGATGATTATTATAAAGATTTTAAATCTGATTCAGAACTTGAAATGAAATATTCTAAACTTGGAGATTATGAAGTTGCTTATGAAGAGCATGAGTCTGATAATAAATCTATAAAAAAGATTAGAATTTGGTATCCAAAAGAACTAGAAAATAGTGATATTGAATATCCAATGATAATAGTAGTTAATGCTAGTGGTGTTCCTGCTTTTAGATATGAGCCATTCTTTAAAAGACTTGCATCATGGGGATTTATAGTAGTAGGAAATGAAGATGGACAATCAGGTAAAGGAGAAACAACTTCTATTACACTAGACTATATGTTAAACATACCAAATGATAGTAAGCTTTATAATAAAATAGATAAAGAAAACATTGGAATAATAGGTTACTCTCAAGGAGGAGCTGGAGCTTTAAGAGCTGTTACTGAATTTGAAAATGGAAAATACTATAAAGCAATATTTACTGGAAGTGCTGCATATCCATTTTTAGCAAATAATATGGGATGGAACTATGATACATCTAAAATAACAATTCCATACTTTATGACAGCAGGTACTGGTAAATCAGATGATGCTGGAAATGATTCAAGTAAAGAATTTGGTGGAGTTGCACCTTTATCATCATTAATTGAAAATTATAATAAAATATCAGATGATGTATTTAAAGTTCGTGCAAGATCAGTAGGAACAGAACATGAAAATATGCTTGAGAAAACTGATTCTTATATGACAGCATGGATGTTATATCAATTAAAAGGTGATGAAGAAGCAAGTAAAGTATTTATTGGAGAAGATGCCGAACTATTAAATAATAAAAATTGGCAAGATGTAGAGAAAAACAAATAATCGGATAAGATATATAGAACGGATGAGAATCCGTTTTTGTGTGGTATAATAGTTATTGAAGGAGAGTTGAGTAATATGGCATTTTTTCCACCAATTCCATTAATAAGAAAAAATCATATAATAAAAAAATTAACAGAGAGTAATGCTTTTTCTGAGGAAACAGCTAAAACATTTACTGAAGCTGGAATTATTAATCCTAATGGATTTAATAAAATAAATGAAAGATTGATTAAGCAAAAAGTTTTAGTAAAAACAAAAGATGGTAAGTATTATCTAAATAAATAATAATCGGAAGATTAAGGTATTACGAACAGTTAAAAAACGACTATAACTCATAGTCGTTTTCATTTGAATTTTTTCCTAATTTTATTAGAGAAAGTATAATTGAATATAAGAAGAACCTTGACAAGTAAGATAAAGATGGCGGTTTTAAGAGAAAATAAAAACTCAGTATTATTACTGAGTATTATTCTTTGGAGCGATTGGTTAAGTTATTTTAAACTTTTACTCACAAATTAGAAATATTTATAGTTTTACATCAATTTCTAATAATATTTTACCAAAGAATAGAAAAAGTAGCAATATTTTAGATAAAAAAGCAAAGTTTTAACCTTGCATATTTCTTATATAGTTTTGCCCATTGTAGCATTCTTGAAACTTTCAAATTTTGTAGGTTCTACTCCGCATACAATAACCTTTTCTCTAAATTGAACATTTTGTCTTTCAAGTTGAATATCTAATCTTGCTAATGATTCAAACCCTTTAGTTTGTTCAATTAGTTTTCCTGCACTCAATTCTTCTCTCGTGTCTTTACCGCTTAACTTTCTAGAAATTGTCATACATTCTTCAGATGGTTCGTTATTAGAAATTAAAATATAAGAAGAATTTTCTTCACTTTCAATTGTTACTTCTCTTGCATCAATAGTTCCTACCATACAATCGTCACCGAAAGAACTTGTTACTTGTGATAATAGGAAATTTTTATCATTACCAGAAAAAACACCTAAAACTTTCCCTTTTACATTGAAGTTGTATTTACTTCCCATATGAGTCCAAGCTGTATAACCATCATGTTCTAAATCTGTATTAAATCCAAATTCAGCAATAGTATTATTCACTTTCTTACCTCCTTACATTATAATTATAACACATGTATTTGTTTTTTTAACATAAACCGTGTTATTTTATTAATTCTTAATTAAGTATTTGTTGGTTTCATTAACTTGTTGTTGTAATACTTCTAGTTCTTTAATATTTTTATTATTTTTTAAGGCTTCCATTTGATTCCTTGCTGATTCATTTAATTAGATTAATCTATCAGATTGTTTTATATTCATTCTAATTAATTTTGCATTGGTATTCTCTAAATTATTTAAAATAATTAAATGAAGTAAATCAGTATAATCTCTCATATTACCATTTATTATTGTTGGAATAGTATTACAAAATCCACATATAAATTCTATCTTCTTTTTTAATTCATCATCAAACTCTAATTTTTTCTTAACAATATTAATCATTTAAACCTGTCCTTTCTTCAATTAACAAAAAAATACCAACTTCTTTTAGAAATTGATATTTTCTATATTAAGTTCAAACATAAAAGTTCGAACAGATTTTCCAATGGAGCAAGTGAGCGGAATCGAACCGCCATCTCGACCTTGGCAAGGTTGTATACTAACCGTTGTACTACACCTGCGTACGAATAAATATTATCATTAAAAGTAATAAATATCAAGTGAAAAATCCTTTTTATATGCGTTTTTTGTATAATTATTACTTAATTATTTATATTTTTGTGTATATTTGATATAATTGTCTAATAAAGAAGGGATTATTTTGAAAAAGAAAATTTCTGCTTTTATTAAAAAGAATAGTAAAAGGGTTGTATCTTATTTAGTTACTAATAGACTGTTTATTATTTTTGCTTTGTTTGCTTTAATAGAAACAATATTAATAAGAGTGAATACTGTTAAAAGTCCATTTGATTATAAACCATTTATTTGTGATTTAGCATTAATAGTTATTATTGGATCTTTTGCTTATTTAATAAAAGCTGATAAAAGATATAAATATTATCGTAATTGGTTATTTATAATTACTTTGGCTTGTATTGTAAATTCAATATATTATATTTTTTATACATCTTTTGTTTCTTTTAGTTTGCTTGCTACTATAACGCAAATTGAAACAGTAGGTGATTCATTGATTGAAAAGTTAAGATTTGTTGATTTTATATATATTATATTTCCTATTATATTTCATTTTATTCATAAATCTTTTAAAAATGATAATTATTATTTTTATATTTCTAAGGCAGAAAAGGGTAAGAAGTCATTTGCTTCTACTATACTTGCGGGTATTATATTATTAAGTTTTACTATTGTAGGAATAACTAGTGCTGATGCTTCTAGATTAGTTAAACAATGGAATAGAGAGCTAATTGTTCAAAGATTTGGGATTATTTTATATCAGGGGAATGATTTGGTACAAAGTTTAACTCCTAAAATTAGTTCTTTATTTGGTTATGAAGAAGCTGCTAACTATTTTAAAGAATATTATAGTAATAGATTTAAAGAAGTAGAAGAGAAAAATGATAATAAATATACTAATGTTTTTGAAGGGATGAATGTAATATTTATTCATATGGAGAGTATTCAAAATTATTTAGTTGATATGAAAATAAATGGTGTTGAGATTACTCCTACCTTGAATAAACTAGTTAAAGAAGGTATGTATTTTAATAATTTTTATCCGCAAATAAGTGTTGGTACTAGTTCTGATACCGAATTTACTTGGGCTACTTCTTTAATGCCTGCTAGTAGTGGTACAGTATTTGTTAGTTACTATGATAGAGATTATGTTACTATACAAAAACTATTAAAAGATAAAGGTTATTATACTTTTAGTGCTCATGCTAATAGTGCTACTATGTGGAATAGAAATAATATGCATCCTAGTTTAGGATACGATGAAATGATTTTTAAAGATAAATTTGATATTGGAGATAAGAATGATCCAAGATGGTTGGGATTAGGTCTAAATGATGTTGATTTTTTTGCACAAATGCAGCCTAAATTAGAAGAAATAGAAACAAATAATGAGCATTATATGGGAACATTAATTCAATTATCTAATCATTCTCCATTTGCTGCTACAGATTATAATCCAGAACTATATAATTATTTTGGTGAATTAGATTTAACAAATACTTATACTGTAGTTGATGAAAATACTGGTGAAAAGATTACTAAGACTGATGATTATTTAAAAGGTACTAAGTTAGGTAATTATTTAATAAGTGCTCATTATGCTGATATGGCACTAGGTACTTTTATGGATTATGTTAAAGATAGTGATTATTATAATAATACTGTATTTGTATTATATGGTGATCATGATGCTAGATTAAATAAAAATGAATATGCTTATTATTATAATTATAATGTAGAAACTGGTGAAGTTTATAGTGAGGGAGACGAAAATTATTATGATTATAATAATTTTAGGCATGAAATAAATAGAAGAACTCCTTTAGTTTTTTGGACAAAAAATAAAAATGTTGCTAGAAAAATTAAAAAAGTTAATAGTAATACAATGGGTATGTATGATATATTACCTACACTAGGAAATATGATGGGTTTCTCTAATAAATATGCTTTAGGACATGATATATATGATATTAAAGATGATAATTTTGTAGTATTTCCTAGTGGTAATTTTGTAACTAATAGTGTTTATTATAGTAGTACAGCAAATAATTATTTAATATTAAAAGAAAATGTTATAATAGAAGAAGATTATATAGAAAATATAAAGAAACAAGCTGAGGATATATTATCTGTTTCTAATGATATTATTGTTCATAATTTAATAAAAAGAGAAGGAGATAATATTGTTGTAAGTCAAGAAGAATAGGGTGATAAAATGAGTAAGAAGCTTAGAAAAATAAAAACTAAGAAGAATAAATCAATAAAAATAGCTTTAATAATTATTATTTTACTAGCTATAGGTGTTGGTTGTTATTTTGGCTATGGATATTATAAATCATTACATACAAAGAAGAAGATTACGGTAAAGGTATTGGATAGTATAGAAGAGTATGGTTATAGTATTAAAGATCGTGATAGTGAATTATTTAAAAAGGAATATGAAGAATTGAAAAAAATACTAAACGAAAAAGTGATAGATGAAAAAAAGTATTCTGAACAAGTTGCTAAAATGTTTGTTATAGATTTATATACTATTAATTCAAAGGTTAATAAATATGATGTTGGAGGAAGAGATTATTTTTATAATACTAAGGTTGACATGTTTGATTCCAAAGTGATGGACACTCTATATTCTAATGTTCAAGATGATACTTATGGAGATAGAAAACAAGAATTACCTGTTGTAAAAAGTATTGAATTAAAGAGTACTAGTGAAGATTCTTATATTTTTATTGATAATGTTATAGTAGATGATGTTACAGGTGTTAAATCTTGTGTAGAAGGTTATACTATTAGTAAAAATGATAATACTAAGTGTGTAAAAGAAGTAGATAAAGTATATGTTATTAATCTTGAATGGGATTATGATAAGGATATGGGCTATGATAATAAAGGTAGTGTTGTTGTAGCTAAAGAAGATGGAAAAAGATGGAGTGTAGTAGAATATAAGCCTAAACTTGATGCATTTAAATAGAACCTATATGAAGATAATTATTTGTCTTCATTAATAGGTTCTTTTTTTATCGTAATCATTTTTATTTGCTTATGAAATATAAAATCAAATATTGATAGAATACCAGTTGATTTACTTAGTTTTACTAATCCTTCGTATATTATACCATCTTTTGGTTTATAGACTCTTCCTTGAGCATATTTAGGAAATATATAACGATAAGGAGATGCTAAGGAACGATTACTTTTAAATACTCTATTTATTATATTGGTAATACAGTATGGTATACAACCATTGTGGGTATGCCCTGATATAATTAAATCACTTAAAGCAATATTAGATTCGGGATTCTTTTGAATATATTTATAAATGTTTACTGGGCTATGAATTATGGTTATATTATAGTATTTGTTTTCTAACATATCTTTTTGGTTTTCTATAATACTTTTAAAACTTGTATATGATTCTTTATCTATTCTAAAGTGATCAAAGGGGAAATCTAAGCCATAAAAACATATGTTATCTATTATTATTCTTTCATTACGAAGTAAGTATGTGTTATTAAGATTATTAAAATCTTTGATAAAAGCTTGATTTACGCCATTACTAATAGTTTTGTCTTTGTTATCTATGTAATAATCGTGATTACCTAAGACAATTATTATTATTGTTATTTTAGCTATTTCTTCAAGAAATTTTAACAAGCCTTGATATTTATAGTTTGATCTATCCAATAGATCTCCGGCGATGATTAAATAGTCTGGTTTGTTTTCTATAATCTGTTTTTTTATTCTATCTAGTATTCTTTTATTGTAGTGATTGTGATAATGGATATCTGCTATGATGGCTATATTGGTTTGGTTTATATTTTTTTTAGTTAAAAAAACTTCTTGTTTCATAATAAATATACCTTCTTTATAAAATTAAAAGTACCGAAGGGTACTTTTAATTCTTATTCGTTATTATTTTGAATTGGATTTTCTGTTTCTGGGTTTTCTATTGGTTCTTCTTGTTTAGGTGGAGTATCTTCTTTTGGTTCTTCTTTATTATTGTTATTGTTTTCTTTATTAGTTTCTTCTTTTTCTTCTGTTTTTTCTGTTGTTTGCTCTTCTTGTTTTTTAGTTTCTTCTTGTTTTTTAGTTTCTTCTTGTTTAGGAAGTGTTTTAGTTGTAGGTTCATTTTCTATTTTTTCAACAACAGAAGAACCATTACTAATTGTAAAAGATAAAGAACTAATTGAATCTATTAAAACTCCTATGGCTGACTGAGTTATTATTTGTCCTTCTTGTAGAGCACTATCAACTCTATTAAAACTACAAGATATACCATTTTCACGACACCAGTTACTAACATATGTACTATCATATCCGACATAGTTAGGTACAACTTGTTTTTTACTTCCTGATATTCCATATCCAATTAATGGAGTAGTATAGTTCTCACTATATGATATTTCAAAAGTTTTTATTATTTCTGGTTTTTCTAATTCTAAGTTAATTTTCATGGCTTTAACAATTTCTTTTAGTGATTCTTCATAATAACCTAAAGCTGAAGTATATGATAATCCTAAATTATAATAAGATAAATATGTTTTTTGGATTGATAATTTTTTTGTTCCGGTTTGATCTGATAACATATTTTTAGCTACATCATATAATGATAGCATTTGGTTAGATGTTATATTGGTTTCGATGTTTTTAGAAACAGCATTTAATAGTTTTTCAAAGTCTGAAACACTTCTTAAATCTTTTATTTTAACTATTAAAGCTTCTATTATTTGTTGTTGATGTTGGTTACGAGCAATGTCGGATCTAGCATATAAATGTCTACATCTAGCATATGCTAGTGCTTGTTCTCCGTTTAAAGTTTGTTCACCAATATCCATACAAACAATATTTTTACCAAAGCGACGGTTGGAGTCTTGTTCACATACTTTGTTTTTATATGTTTTACCATTTTCTATATACCAAAAATCTGGCTTTTCAACATTAACAGTTACGCCGTCGACGGCATTTACTAAATCGACTACTCCTTTAAAGTTTACTTTTGCGTAGTAATCAATATTAATCCCTGTTAGGTTTTGAATTGTTTTAATTACACAACTTGAACCATAAGCTGCTGATGAATTAATTTTATTCTCACGATTGTTATTACATGCTATTGGAACCCATGTGTCTCTTGGAATACTAAACATTGTTGCATTTAATGTTTTAGGATTAAAAGTTACGAGCATTAAAGTATCTCCATTAAAGGCTTGATTTGCTTTCAATCCATCCATTTCAGAATCTACACCCATTAGTAATACAGTAAATGGTTCTGTTAGATCTTTTCCTTTGTTTTTAATACTATTATTATCTGCGTTTTTCATATCTTCGCTTAGCTCGTAAGCTACTATGACATCATTTTCTATATTAGAAAAATCTTCTGTTTCTCCAAATAGAATAGGATAGTTGCTAGAAACAAAACATCCATCTATTTCGCCATTGTATAAATCTTGTAACATTTTAGGATATTCGTCGTAGTATTTAATTTTGTTTTTTAAGTCTTCTTTTTTTAATAATTTCTTTGCTAGTAGATTTCCTTCAATATCATCTGGAGATTTTATCATACCTATTATTGAGTTTTTATTAATCTTACCATCTTTTAATGTTATTAGATTAGTTGTATAAGTAACAGTATTTCTGTTCATTACATTTATTGAATTATATATTTTATTTACATAAAATGATGATATTACAAATATAGGACATAATAGAATTGTAAAAATTGTTAAGAATATAAATGTTTTTTTCTTTTTACTAAGTATTGATATTAGTCCTGCTAATATATACAAGAGTAACCATAAAGAAAAGAATACTATTACAATTATTCGTATTAAAGTTTCTATTTTGCCTAAATGTAACATGCCATAGATAAAGTATCCAAAGCATAGTATATAAAGTAAAATTGAAAAACGATAGAAGAATCGTTGTACTTTATTAGCTCTTTTTAATTTTTTTGATAATACACTCATATTAAAACTCCTTATTCTTTCACCAATAGATTATAACATAAATAATCTTTATTAACAATTTTACACTTATAAGTTGTGTCAATGTTGTTATAGAATGCTTGATGTGTTATAATTTAATATAGTATAAGGTAAGGAGGAATGAGTAAATGAAAAAATATGTTACATTAGTCATTTTATTTACATTCTTTCCCTTATTTTCTTTTTTTGCAAATATAAGCTTAATAAATGCTGAGAATTATCCTTTTGACGGAATGATTACTGCGGATTCACTTGGAGTACATAATGCACCTAATGTATTATCTAATTCGCAAGTAACTGAATTAGCTTTTGGTACGAAGGTTAAAGTGTTAGGATTACAGAATACTGTTTATAAGATAGAATATGATGGATCAGTTGGATATGTGGCTAAGTCACATGTTGTCAACATTAGTACAAGTACTAGTACTGGGTCAGGCTATGATGAATATTGTAATTCCTTAAAGAGTATTGGATTCCCTGATAGTTATTGCCCTTACTTATTTTATTTACATAAAAAGTATCCTGCTTGGAGTTTTAAAGCAGAAGATACTGGTGTTAGTTTAATAGAAGCTGCAGAAAAAGAAAAATGGTTAAGTGCATTACAAACAGCAAATAGTAATTATTATTTGAATGGTAATGCTTTAGAAGCAGATTATTATTATGTTAATGCTGATGTAGTAAAGATGTTTTTAGATGCTAAAAATGGTCTTTTTGAAAATATTATATTTCAATATATGGATTTGGAAAGTAGTAAATCTATTATAAATGATACAGCTATAAATGCTCTTGCTACTGGTAATTTAGCCAATTATAAGAATGAGTTTAGAGAAGCGGCAGATAGAAATGGATATAATGCTCTTCATTTGTTAGCAAGAAGTAAGCAAGAAGGGGCTAGTAATTCCAAGTATAGGGCGGTAACAGGAACTTATACTACTGAGGTATCTAATGATCAATCTGTTAGTAGTAGTCCTACGTATGAAGGCAAAAGTTTAGATGGCTTTTATAATTTTTACAATATTGGAGCTTATCCAGTTCCTTCGATGAATTTAGGAGCTATTGGTAGAGGTCTTGCTTATGCTGCAGGATATATTGGTGGTACTTCTTATGGTAGACCTTGGAATACACCAGCAAAAGCAATATCTGGTGGAGCAGAATTTTTAAAAGAACAATATGTAAGCAAAGGTCAAAATACTCTATATTATGAAAAATTTAATGTTGGACCTAATAATGGTTATTCAAAGTATTCACATCAATATATGACTAATATATATGCTCCTATTCAAGAAGCTAAAAATATTTATTCTGCTTATAATAAGGCAGGATTATTGAATAGTAACTTTATATTTTTAATTCCTGTGTATACTGATAGTGGAGCAAGTAATAATGGAAGTAGTGCAAGTGATAAGAGTTATAATAATAATTTAAAAGCTATAAAAGTTAATGAAATAATTGTAGGAGATTTTGATAAAAATGTAACCGAATATTATTATAAAGCAGCATTTACTAGTGATGAAGTTAATGTAACAGCTTTAGCAGAAGATGCAGAAGCTACTATTAAAGGAACGGGAGTAGTTAAACTTGTTAATAATAAAGCTGTTGTAAAAATAGTAGTTACAGCACCTAGTGGAAGTCAAAAAACATATGTTGTAACTATTGAAAATAATACCGGTAATCCAACTCCTGCAGAAGAAGAAAAGAAAGTTGAATCTCCAGAAGTTAAAGTTGCTGATTTAGTTAATATTATAGGAGTAAAATTAAATGGTGATGTATTATATGGTATTTCTCCTGGTACTGATATTAATATTATAATATCCAAAATTAGAAGTAATGGGGGTTTGGCAGTTGTAAAGAATTCTGATAATACTGATAAAAACAGTGGTACATTTACTACGGCTGATAAAATAGTAATTACGGGAACAAAAGAAAACAAAATATATACAATTGCGGTTAGAGGAAATATTAATGGTGATGATAAAATAAATATAGTAGATTTATTGTTAATCCAAAAACATATTTTGGGAAAGGGAGATTTAACAGATGCTAAATTCTTAGCGGGAGATACAAATTATGATGGAAAAATAAATATAGTAGATTTATTGTTAGTTCAAAAACATATTTTAGGAAAGGGTAATTTATAGGTGATAAGATGAAAAAAATAAAATATTTATTACTAGTATGTTTAACAATGATAGCTGGTATGGTTACAGTTAATGCGGCTGGATTTACTGTTGCTCGAAGTACTAAAAGTGTAAATATTGGTAATACAGTTAGTATTACAGTTAATGCTAGTGGCGGAGCTGGATGGGAGTATTGTGTTAGCTATAATCAAGAAGTATTTAAGCTAGTTTCAGCAAATTCTGATACTGGTGGAGCTTGTGTTAAAACGGGTTCAACTTTGACTGGTTATGCTAGTGTTACTTATAAATTTCAAGCTATAAAATCTGGATCAAGTAGTTTTACTGTTAGTGGTCAAATGTATAATGATAGTGGTGAAGCTATTGCAACAGATGGAGCTACTACAACTGTTGAAGTATCTAGTGCTGAAGAAGCTTATAAAAAGGTAGAAGAAAATACTACTAATAATGTTAATTTGAGTTCTAATGCTAATTTAAGAATATTAGAAGTAGTAGGGTATAATTTGGTTCCAGAATTTGATAAGAATAAGACTGAATATACTTTAGATGTAGATGGTAGTGTAGATTCTGTTCAAGTTAATGCTTATAGAGAAGATACTACTTCACAAATTACTCCTATTGATATAGTTAATTTGACTGAAGGAGTAAATAAAGTGACTGTTACAGTAACTGCTCAAAAAGGTAATAAAAAGACTTATACTATATTAATTACTAAAGCGGAAGAAAATCCTGTAAAAGTAACTGTTGATAACAAAGAATATACTGTTGTAAATAAAGATGGTGCTTTGGAAGTGCCTGCAGGGTATGTTTCTACCACTATAAATATTGAAGGTAAAGAAGTGTTAGCTTATAACAATAGTCAAGCTAATATAACTTTAGTTATTTTAAAAGACTCTGATTCTAATATGGCTTATTATATATATAAGGATGGCGAGTTTACTCCTTATAAACAAATATCTAGTAGTGCTATAACACTAGTGCCTGTTAATCCTAAAGAAACTATAAAGGGGTATGAAAATACTAAAACAGTTACTATTGGTGAAAAAGATATCACTGTTTATTATAAAAATGATAGTGATAATATAGTTCTTATATATGGTGTAAATACTATTTCTGGAGAAGAATCTTGGTATTATTATGATATTGATGATGGGACAATGCTTAAGTATAATGATACTAGTGATACTGTAGAAGAAACTAAGAAAATTAATAATAATGATAAAGATTATAAGATTTTAACTTTAGTATTTGTTTGTGTATCAGGATTAGCATTATTATTAATTATTATATTAATGATATATGTTGTTAGATTAAAAAGAAAAAATAATGATTTATATAATTATATGGAGAAAAAAATACAAAAGCATAGGGATAAAAAGTTTAATAATATTGGAGATAAAGAGATTGAGAAAAGTGAATTAGCTTCATTTGATGATACTTTAGTAACTGATGATATTATTATAGAAGATAATAATAATGAAGAAGTAGAAGAAGTAATAAATGATAGTGAAGAAGATAATTCTCCAAAAGATATTATAGAAGAAGTAAATGAGGATGTAATACTTGATTTGGATGAGGATATAGAAGAAAAACCTAAGAAAAAGAAGGGTAAAAAAGAAGATCCAACACTTATTTCTGATACAGATATATTAAATAATATAGCTAAAGCTAATGAAGAAAGTTTTGAAGATGATGAACCGAAAAAGTTATCTAAAAAAGAAGAAAAATTAAAAAAGAAAAGAGAAAAAGAGTTAGCTAAAAAAGCACAAAGAGAATTCTTAAATGATGAAACATTTGAAGAAAGTGCTTTTGATTTATATGAAAGAGATGAAACAGAAATAATTCCTGTTGTTCCTAAGAAAAAAACAAAAGGTAGAAAAAAATCATAGATTTATATTAAATTTTGTATATAATAAGTGATTAGGTGATTATTATGAATCTTAGTGTTAATGGACATAATGTTTTTTTGATAGTGATTGTTACATTCTTAACTAGTGCGATTTTAGTTCCGCTAGCTAAGAAGTGTGCAATTCATACTAATGCTTTGGATATTCCAAATGAAAGAAAAGTGCATAAAAAACCAATACCAAGGATGGGTGGTTTAGCAATATTTGGTGCTTTCTTATTAGGATATATGTTATTTGCTAGATCTACATATCAAATGATATCTATTCTAATTGGTGGCTTTATTATAGTATTTACTGGTATGGTAGATGATATTAATCCAGTTAGAGCAAAAGTAAAGTTTGTTTTACAAATAATTGCGGCTTGTGTAGTTGTGTTTTATGGAAATATGGTAATAGAGCATATAGATGTACTTGGGATTAATATGGATTTCCAAGTGCCAATCAATTATATAATAACGATATTTTTTATAGTAGCTATAGCTAATTCTATCAATTTGATTGATGGGTTAGATGGTCTTGCTTCAGGTATATCTTCTATATATTTTTTGACTATTGCTATTATAGCTTTTATTCTTAATAGAAAAGAAGGATTAGATACTATATTATCGTTAATTATGTTAGGTTCTACTTTGGGATTCTTAGTTCATAATTTTCATCCTGCTAAGATATTTATGGGTGATAGTGGAAGTTTGTTTTTGGGATATACTATAAGTGTTATTGCTTTATTAGGTTATAAGGCTGCAACTTTAACTACTTTAATTATTCCTATAACTATACTTGCTATTCCAATATTTGATACTGGACTTGCAATATTAAGAAGAATAATAAAAGGCCAAGGAATAGGTACTCCGGATAAAGAACACTTTCATTTTCAATTGTTGAAAATGAGATTTAGTGTTCCGGCATCGGTTCTTATAATATATGGAATTAATATTCTATTTGCTTCCGTTTCTATTTTCTTTGTTCTAGGAGATAAGAAATTAGCTATATATATTTATATAGCATTAATGATGCTGCTATTATTCTTAGTATTAAAAACAGATATTTTATTTCAACATAATCATGATGAAAAGAAGAGTAATGGAAAAAAATAGAAAAATATGAGATAATATCAATACAAAGATGGTGATTTTCATGAAATATGATGTGTATGATTTTGATGGCACTATATATGATGGAGATTCTGGTATTGATATTTTTTTCTTTGCATTAAAAAAGTATCCTAAAATTATACTAAGAATACCTTTGATAATATGGATGGGATTATTAAAATTATTAAAAATTAAAAAAATAGAAGATTTTAAAAAGGTAGTTTTTGCATTTGTAAAAGATGTAGATGATATAGATAGCTTTGTTGAAGAGTTTTGGAAAAATCATGAGAAGAAATTAAAATCTTTTTGGGTAAATAAGAGAACTCATAGTAGAGATGTTATTATCTCTGCTTCTTGTGTTTTTTGGCTTAATTATATTAAAGAAAAGTATGATGTTCATGCTTTAATAGCTACTGAAATGGATTTAACTACTGGAGAGGTAGTTGGAAATAATTGCCATGGCAAAGAAAAAGTTAAATTATTTTATTCAGAATTTCCAAAAGGTATAGTTGATAAAATGTATACTGATTCAATTAATGATTTACCTTTGATTGAAGAAGCTAGAGAAGGTTATTTAGTTAAGAAGAATAAGATATATAATTATTATTCTTATAAACCTAATTTTATTGTTAGATTTTGGAGATGGGGATGGGGTATATATCATAAAAATGAAGAGTTTTGGTCATATATTGTAGTTGGTTTATTAACTACTATAGTTTCTATTGCTGTTAAATGGGGCTTACTATTTACTATCTTAGATGCTAAGAAAGAGATTGAATTACAAATAGCAATAATTATATCTTGGATAGCTGCTGTTTTATTTGCTTATGTAACAAATAGATTTTATGTTTTTAAAAGTAAAAGTAAGGATTTATTAAAAGAGTTTACTAGTTTTGTAGGTAGTAGAATATTAACTCTACTTATGGAAATGTTTATTATGTGGTTCTTTATTACTTTTTTAAAGTTAGATACGAAAGTATGGGTAATAATTTGGACAGTTATATGTCAGGTTTTAATAACACTTTTCAATTATATATTTAGTAAAATATTTGTATTTAAAAAGAAATAGTATTATTAGTATTATAAATTAGATAATTATATAAGGATTTGATGATATGGGTAAGAAGAATGACTTGGTAAAAATTAGTGAGTTTTATAATCAAGAATTAATTGGTAGTAGATTAGTTATTAAAGATGGTATAGAAATAATAGATTCTAATTTTTTTAGAAATAGTATTATAAAAGATGTTATTTTTCCTAAGTCTTTAAAAGTAATTGATTTTTGGGCTTTTGATGGTTGTAAAAATATCATAGATCTTATTCTAAATGAGGGATTAGAAGAAATTGGAAATTTTGCTTTTCAAGATTGCTCTAATATAGAAAGGATAACTTTGCCACAATCATTAAGAAAAATAGGTGATTTTGCTTTTATGGATTGTGAGAATTTGAGGGAAATAACTATTCCTGGAGGAGTGAAGAGAATAGAGTTTGCTACTTTTAGTGGTTGTAAATCGCTATCAAAGGTTATATTGGAAGAAGGAATAGAAACAGTTTGTAAACACTCTTTTGCCTATTGTAGCAATTTAAAAGAAATAGTTTTGCCTAGTACGTTAAAAGAGTTAGATCATGAAGCTTTTTATAGGTGTATCACATTAAAAAAGGTAACTGTACCTATTGAAACATTTTTAGAATTGAAATTGTATGCTTACCCGCTTTTTAAAGAAAATGCTGTTGTTTTTGATATTCTATGTGGGTCAAAAGGATATAAACATTATTATAAAAATAATAAAAAAGTGTTTGATGAGTTGGAACGACAAGAAAGATTGATTGTTCGTGCACAAGATTATGAAAAGAAATCATACTATGACTATTCTCCAAATAATAGAATACTAGATAGAAGTATGGTCGCAAATGATAGAAATATCTCTAGTTATGTTGTTGCTGATGGTATTGAAAAGATTTCAGCAAATACATTTAAGGATTTTAAAAGTTTAAAAAGAGTTACTATTCCAGATTCAGTAAAATTAATTGAGGCTGGTGCATTCGAAAATTGTCCTGATTTAAAAGAAGTAAACCTTGGTAATGGTTTAGTAGAGATTAGAAATAATGTATTTGATGGATGTTCTTCTTTAGAAAGAATTGTTATTCCTAGTTCAGTAAAAAGTATTGGAAGTTCTTGCTTTAAAAATTGTACCAATCTTAGGTCGGTTATATTAAAAGAGGGTATTGAAAAACTTGGTGAAAATGCTTTTTATGGTTGTGATAGTTTAAAAGAATTAACAATTCCGGGCTCTTTAAAAAAGGTTAGAGGTAATTGGTTTTTAAGAAGTACAGGTATTGAAGAAGTAACTTTAAGTGATGGAATAACTGATATAGAGGATAATGCTTTTTATATGTGTAAACATCTTAAAAAAGTACATTTTCCAAGTTCTCTTAAAAATATTGGTAATTATGCTTTTGCTGGTTGTGGTAAATTAAAAAAATTAAAACTACCAAAAGGAGTAACATCTATTGGTGAATTTGCTTTCCTAGATTGTGATAGTATAAAAGAAATAGAATTATCAGAAAATCTATATGAAATACAAAATGGTGCTTTAGATGGTACATCAATTACAGAGTTAGTTTTACCTACTCATTTGAGAAGAATTGGTGTTTCTGTTTTAAGTGATGTTGAAACTTTGAAAAAAGTTAAATTTTATTATAATAATTTTGATCTTTTATATTATTTTGTTAAAGCTAATAAAGAGGCATTATATAATTTTTATGTTTATAAAGGTAAGAAATCAATTGAATTTATAGGATATAATCTTAGTAAAATTGAAAAATTAAAACTACTATTGTTATTAAATGTTGATGCATATGTATTTAAAGAACCAGAAATAGAAAAGCAAAAAAATGTTGTAGATGAAGATGAAATAGTACTTAAAAGATATACTAGTAATGACAAAATAGATTTATTAATTAACAAAATAAAAAAAGAATCAAATTCTTTAGTTCCTTATTCTAAAGAAATGGTTGATACAGCAATAGAATATGCATTAGGAGATTTAAAAAATTTTAAAGAGAATAAACCTATTGAGAATACTGAACGAGGTAATATAATAGATCTTCGTTATCTTGAGCCAAAATTAATGAGTTTCTCTGAGGTAGTAGACGGTAAAATTATCAATGGACCTTATCGTACTGTTATGCCTCTAGAAGTAATAAATAGAACTACAACTAAGTTACAAAGAATTTTAGATTCTATGAAAGAAATAAAAAAATATAATGAAATC
>CAMODW010000033.1 GCA_946611635.1 uncultured Bacillota bacterium
ATTCTTAATACTTTAACATTTTTAACTTTATATATATATGGAATAGTACTTAATTTAATTTTTTTCATAAAAACCACCAAATATAATATAACATATACCAAAAAAAATGACTAATAATATTAGTCATTAACTACTTTATAGTTTTTAAAATCTATAGATTTCAAATCACCTGTAACTTTATAAACATCTTTAACTATTGAACTATCTCTTATAATAATGGTATATCCCCTTGTATTTCTTAAACCTTTTTGATCCAATAAATCAGTAATCTTATTAATCATTTCTTCAAAGTTCTCAACATTAGAATAATTACCTTTAATAACAATATTATAATAAAATTGATAATTATTAAAGAAATCAACACTACTCATAGATAGATAGTTTTTAAGTCTTAATTCATCACTATATTTAAATAAATTATCCAAATTCATTTCTTTCTGATAGTCTTTATTATTTTCACAATCGCCTATAAAGAAACACTTATTTTCAGGATATATACCAATTGAAACACTTTTAGATGCAATTGATTCTTTCATTGTATTAACTAGTTCTGCTTTTAATGGTTTTATATATTTTTCATCTATATAATTATCCTTAACTATATATTGCTTTTTATCTTCATTATATACAATAGATCTTACTTCTAATTCCATTTCATTATCATTTGTATGACAACCAATAGTTGTTAACTTTCTATGAGTAACATCATCTAAATAATGCTTTTTTTCACCATCACAAACAAATTCATTACCATATCTATTTTTTAAAGTTTTCTCAATATACTCTTCTTCAGTACTAGCTTCAACTTGTCCACCAGATGCAAAAATATACTTATCAAACACATCTTTATGTTGATATGCCCCATAAAAAGGTCCTGCAACTATTCCAACAATTATTATTAAAGAAATCATTTTTTTAATTCCTGTAGATTTATTATCCATCAACTTAGTAATAAAGACTGATAAAAGTTGTCCAAAAAAAGTCACAAAAAATAAGATAAAAGCATAATAAATATATGTGTTAGAATTAGATTTATTACTCATACCAAGCAAGAAACTTATTAAAGCTCCAATCATTCCTCCAACTAATATAGAAACACCAAATTTAGAATTCTCTTTTTTATTACTATAACTAATTATACTCCCTAATATAATATAAGCTGGAATAACTAAAAAGAATATTTTATTAATATTTAACATAGCATATAATAAAGCAAAAAGAATTAAGCCATTAATTATTATCATAAAAGCTACTCCACCATTTTGTTTATTCTCTTCCCTAGCTTGTTCCTTTATAGCTAACTCTTGTAATCTTTGTTCTTTTTCTTTACTAAGTTTATCATAGTATTCTTGTGGTATTTCTATTTTTTCTTGATTGTTATTTTGTTCAACTTCTTCTTTACTTTCTTTTAAATTAGGCATTTCAAAATTCTTATCATCCATTTATATCTCCCTATTCTTCATTTATTATATCACATTTATCGTTATATACTATTATTTTTATAAGAATAAAAAAGAGATATTATCTCTTAAAAGAATAATATCTCATATACTTAATACCAATTATTATTAACATACATAATAATGCAATTAATAAAAATGTTTTAATTCCATCAGAAGTTTCAGGATTTTCTTTACCAACTATTTCTTTATATGCTTCCTGATCTATTGTTTTTAGTTCTTCTAAGTCAATACTTATTTTATTTAATTCTTTTTCATTTAGTTTAGGAGTATTTTTATATTTTTTAGTATAAGCATATAAATGTATGGTATTTATTTCATCATCATTTCCTAAAAACAAATAATCCAAATTATCCATATTTAATAACTGAACATACTCCTTAGGTAAAGCTTTATTATTAACATCCCCATTTTCATCTTTAATAGCCCAAAATTGATATACCAAATCTTCCTCCGGCAATTCAAATACTTCAGCCGTATCTAATAAATTAGATAGTTCATAACTAAATGAAGTATACGCTCCTCTTTCCATATCATCTTCATTAAAATGATTATTATCACCAGTTAAATTTAACAATTCTTTATTATTTTTACTATTTACTACATAATTAGAATTACTTGAATTATCATTAATTAATCTTTTAGTAACTGTAGGAACATATTTTAAATTATCAGATTTATATAAGACATCATCTAAATAATATTTTAATGTATATTTAGTAGATAAATAAATCTTTACTGTACTTCCACCTTTAACATTATCAAGTACAGCTCCATTTTCATTAGCAGCATTAAACTCCATATATAATCCTTCTTCAGAAGAACCTTGGTGTGCATAAATACCAACTATATATAATTTAAATACTGATGGTTTATTGTTACTTAACGCCATATTAAGAAAACCAATCATACCACTTTCATCCATATTCTCATACTCGTAACCAGGATTAAACGAATCAACAAATTTAATTACCAAATCAGCAGCATTATCATTATGATATTTATAATAAACTTTATCTTTATTTAACCATAATTTACCATCTTTATATACTTCAATATTAATACTACCTTGATTAATATCATATTGATTAAGATTATTTTGATTAGTACCAGTTTGACTATTCTTCCAATCTTTTACAGCAAGAATATTTAAATCATCAGCTTTACCAATATATGGTTCTTCCTTTACATCGTCATTAAATAATACGGGATATAATTTTACTATACCGTTTTCAACTTTTGCTTCACTTAACTTACTTACAATCGAATACTTTTCCTTAAAACTAGAAGTTACCTCTACTCTCTTATTTTTCTTATTATAATCAATTATATTTTCATTGTCTTCTAGTTTTACTACACCAGCTTTACTCGCATCATCAGTAAATCCAACGAATCTATAATTCTTATTTTGATATTGTACATTACCATTACCATCCATATATGTATATAACTTATTATCTATTTTATATAGATCTTGGTCAGTAACAGTTGTTTTTACACTATACCAATCACCCTCTGGCGAATACATCCAAACGGTTCTTTTCTCAATTAATTCTTTATTAGAATATAACTCAAATAATACAGCATCATTTATATTATTAACTTTAATAAAATCTTTTGAAATAGGATTCCAACCAATACATCTAACATTATTAGATGAATTGGAATAACTACTAGAAGGATAATAATTACATATTTTAAATTTTGCTGATTCATTAAAAGCAACATTTAAATAATCTTCATCACTAACTGGATTTACATCTCTATCAGTATATAAATTAGTTGTAAAAGGTTCTTTATAATATAAATAAACTCCATCATTATAGTAATAATAATTATCATCTAAAAATAATGATTCTTGATTAACATTTAGATTTAAAAAACTGCCATTATAATAATAAGGATAACCACCATATGTATATAAATAACTTCCCCAACCATTTTGTGTATCTTTAATATCATTTATTAATTCTTCATCATTTAGATTACCACCATTAATAAAACCATCACTAAAATAATTTTCATTAATATCATAAGAATAATAATCCTTAGTAGTTAATGTATCATTAGATATATTAACCTTTTTACTACCATTAGGTGTAATTATATATTTATCATTACCATAAGTATAAACAAACTGAGTTTTATCACTTCTATTACTATAATATAATACATCTTTTGCTGCACCTATAGTCTTAATCTTATTCAAAGTTACTTCTTCATTACTGTGATCTATACCTTCATCATCAGTAAGAACATAAAAATACTGTGTACCAGGACTACCTCCATAATCTAATCCATTATTTAGATTATAAATATAACTAGACGTATAACTATCATATTCAAAAGATTTAGTTAATCCATTAAATGATAAGAATTTTTGATTCCTATAGCTAAAGCCAAATAATATTACACTATTTTGATTATATTGATATTTATTTAATCTAATATCTCCTCCACCAAGATTAAATAATGAACTATTTAAATAGAACGAATACTTTTTACCAGAAGCACTATCTATAATATTAGATCTAAATTTTAAAGAATAATTAGCTGATTTCTTTGTACCAGTAAAAATATAATTAGATGTTTTTAAATCACTTTGATTAATATCTAATCCATTTTTAGGATTATCTATTTTAACCGATACTGGACTACCTGAATCACCTACTCCAATCGCATACCAACTTGAATCACCAGGACTATATACAGTTATTATATAATGAGAATCTACTTGAAAATCTCCATATCGTTCTACTCCTCTAAATTCTACTTTTTCTGCTAATACCATAATTGGTAATATCAACAATACAATTAAAAAAGATATTTTTTTCTTCACATACAAACCTCTATTCTAAAAAAATTATATCATTTTATTTTCAAAAAAAAAGAGATATTATCTCTTAATATCTATAAAGCATTTATGACCATTCAAATCAATTTCTTCTACTAAGCCACTTTCTTTTACAATATCATTTGATAATGTCTCTTTCATAATATAATCCTTAAATTCTTCGATACATTTATCTACTTCTTCATCACTATCATAATATAATGTTATTCTATCTATTACATTATAATTTCTAGTTTTACGTAGTTGTTGTACTTTACTAATTAATTCTCTAACAATTCCTTCATGAATTAAATCTTCTGTTAAATTAGTATTTAAGATAATAAAGTCATTACCCATATAAGCTGCATCAAAGCCTTCTTTAGCATTTATTCTTATATCTACCATATCTGGAGTAATAGACATATTCTTATCGCCTATATCCATAACTATCGGATCACCATTACGTAATGATTTAACTTCATCTTCTGTTAATGATAATAAATTAGTTTGGAACGCTTTAATAGAAGAACCAAATAATTTACCACATACTTTGAAATTAGGTTTAACTTCAAAAGTCATATATTTAGATAAATCATCTTCAAACAATAATTCTTTAACATTTAATTCTTCTTTAATTAGTTCAACAGCTTCCCCAAGTACATCCTGACTCTTACCATCCAAAATAGCTTGACTAATTGGTTGACGTACTTTAATTTTAACCTCTTCTCTTGCATTTCTACCCAAAGAAATTAAATTACGAACTAAATCCATCTTTTCTTCTATTTTCTTATTAATATGTTTTTTATTAGCTTTAGGATAGTTTGCTAAATGAACAGATTTTTCATTAGTCAATCCTCTATACATCTCTTCACTAATAAATGGTACTATTGGAGCAATCAACTCACATATTCCTACTAATACTTCATAAGTAGTTTGATATACACTTTTCTTTGAATTATCTAATTTACTTCCCCAAAATCTATCCCTATTTCTTCTTATATACCAATTAGATAAATCTTCTGAAACAAATGAAGCTAAGTACTTAACCGCTTTATTCAAATCAAACTCTTCAAAAGAATCTGTTACATCTATTACTAATTGATTATATTTAGATAATAACCATTTATCTATTTCTTCTAAGTTTTTATATTCTACTTTAAAGTTTTCCTTACAATCTTCTATTGTAACTCCATCAATATTAGCATACATAGTAAAGAAAGAATAAGTATTTTTAAGAGGATTAAAGAATTTAGAGAAAACTTCTTTTAAACCATCTTCATCAAATTTTAAAGGAGTCCATACTGGAGATACATAAGGTAGATAGAATCTAATTGTATCAGAACCATAATTTTTAATTAATGTAAATGGTTCAATAGCATTACCTTTAGATTTATGCATCTTTTGACCATTTTTATCTAATAATAATTCATTAACTAAAACATTTTTATATGGTGATTTACCAGTTACAAATACACCTAATACCAATAGTGAATAGAACCATCCACGAGTTTGATCTATTCCTTCTGAAATAAAATCAGCTGGATATTGTGATTCCCACAATTCTTTATTCTCAAAAGGATAATGATACTGAGCAAATGGCATAGCTCCACTATCAAACCAACAATCGATAACCTCTTCAACTCTTGTCATCTTCTTACCACATTTAGGACATTCTAAATGTATATCATCAACATATGGTCTATGTAATTCTATATCTGCTCTATCTACTCTTTCAATAGCACGATTAGCAAGTTCTTCTCTTGATCCAATCATTTCCATATGACCACATTCACATCTCCATAAAGGAAGAGGAGTTCCCCAATACCTATTTCTAGATATCGCCCAGTCGTTCATATTTTCTAACCAGTTACCAAAACGTTTTTCTCCGACAAATGAAGGATACCAATTAACTTTTTTATTTTCTTCAATTATTTTATCTTGTAACTTAGTTACTTCTAAATAATAAGAAGGTCTTGAATAATAGACTAATGGTGAATGACATCTCCAACAATGTGGATAATCATGTTGCATCTTTTGTGATTTAAATAATTTATCATTTTCTTTTAACCATTTAACAACTTCTATATCAGCATCAAAAATAAACATGCCTTTCCATGGCCCATCTGTATAACATCCTGCTTCATCAACTGGATTTAAAAACGGTAAATCATATTTTCTTGATACCCTATTATCATCTTCACCAAAAGCTGGAGCAATGTGAACAATACCTGTACCATCAGTCATAGTTACATATTCATCACAGATAACAAAAAATCCCTTTTTATCTGTTTTTAAGAAAGGTAATAATTGTTCATATTCCATATATTCTAAATCTTTACCTTTATATGTTTCTAATACTTCGAACTCATCCCCTAATACTTGATTAGCCAATTCTTTAGCTAAAATAAACTTATATCCTTTAGATTCTACTTTTACATAAGTTTCTTTAGGATTAACACATAAGCCCACATTTGATAGCAATGTCCAAGGAGTAGTTGTCCATACTAAGAAATAACAATCTTCATCTTTTTTCTTAAAAGGAACTATTACCGTATTAGCAGTATCTTCTTGATAACCTTGTGCTACTTCATGTGAAGCAAGACCGGTTCCACAACGTGGACACCAAGGAACTATCTTAACTCCCTCATAGAATAATCCTTCATCAAAGAATTTCTTTAATATCCACCATTCAGTTTCAATATAATCATTTTTATATGTAACATAAGCACTATCTAAATCAATAAATTGTCCCATCTTTTCAGTTAGTTTTCTAAATGCTACTTCATTTTCCCAAACAGATTCACGACACTTTTCATTAAACTCTTTTATACCATATTTTTCAATATCATCTTTTGAAGTAAATCCCAATTGTTTTTCTACTTGTACTTCAACGGGTAACCCATGAGTATCCCATCCTATCTTTCTTAATACATTGTACCCTTGCATAGTTTTATACTTACAAAAAGTATCCTTTAAGAATTTAGCTACCATATGATGAAGTCCTGGATTACCATTAGCTGTTGCTGGTCCATCATAAAAAACCCATTTTTTAGCTTTTAAACGATTAGCAACCGAATCATTATAAATGGCTTCAGTTCCTCCCCAAGAATCAATTATAGATTGCTCTACCTCAGCTACTGGATGTTTATCCAATTCTTTAAATTTTGTCATTTTCATTCCTCCTATCAAAATAAAAAAGTCCATAATCTAAGGGCGCAATTATTACGTGGTACCACCTTAGTTTATGAACTATCTCATACACTTAATCTCTTAACGCGAGTAACGTTTATTTTTACTAATTTCAAAATAACACATTAGAAGTGATCTACTATAAACTTTCATTTCCCAATCTCCCACCATCTGATTAGTTCTCTTTAAACTACTTATTTATAGCCGTCTTCCTCAATTGCTTTACGTGTTTAAGTATACAATCATAATTTAATAAAGTCAATTATTATTTCCAAAGAAAGAAATAACAAAAACATATAACTAAAATTATAAAAAGTATTATTACAATTACTTGATGGTCCCTATAAAAGCTAAAAATTTTAGAAATATAAGGAATAGATTTACTAGTTATTTCATTCTCTATATTAATATAATCATCATAATTATAATCACCAGATTGACTTAATAACGATTTTTGTCTTTTAAAAACATTTACCTTAACATACAAATCATATATTATAATAAGAATTATAAATAAAGAAGGAATAATAGAAGGTAAAAACATTATAAATAAAACATATATTAAAGGTATATAAGACACATTCTTATAAACTCCCAATGGAGTATAAAAAGTTAACCAAGAACTCTCTTTAAAACCATTAAATTCAAACTCTTTAATTGTTTCTTCTTGAATAGAAACAATATAATCTTTAGCTTTTATCGTCTTATAATACTTATTTACTTCTACATTATCTACATCATAACATTTATATATTTTACCTTTCTTATCTACAAATAAATAAGTACTTCCTTTAATACCTTTACATAATAATACTTCTTCCTTCTTTCTTACATTTACTAAAGAATTAATTATTACATATAATAACAACGATAAAAAGAAAAGAGTATATATAATAAGAATATAATATCTTAATAAAAATTCTCCCAAACTAATTTTTCCAATATTTCCTGTATAACCTATTATTAAAAAAGTTATACCAACACCAGCATTAATTCCTAAAATTAATAAACTAACAATTATTTCTTCAATACTACTCTTATTCAAAAACATCACCTACTCTATAAAAATTATAACATATATATCTTTATATATATTTTTTTTTAGTATTAAGATATAATTAATATAGATAATAAGGGTGACAAAGATGAAAGAATTCAAAAAAAATATTAAGCGTACATGGACATATACTAAAGATCAAAAAAAAGAATTATTCCTATATATGTTTATGCACCTTATAGACATAGTAATAGGCATTGTCCTACCTATAATAAGTGCTAAAATTATAATATATTTAACAAAAAATAATTATTATCAAATAGCTTTAATGGCTTTAATTATATTCTTTATTGAATCTACACGTAATCTTATTTACTATGAAGAAAGAAAAACAACACAAATTATTTATCGAGAAACATTTAATAAAATACAAATCAACTTAGGAAAAGAAATACTAAAATTAGAAAACAAAGTATTAGATGAAAAAGGAACAGGAGTATTCATCCAAAGAATAAATGGAGATACTGAAAAACTATCAGATATCTTTAATGATTTAGGTTTCTATCTATCAGAAATATTAAAAAACATTGGTATATTTATAGCTATATTTATAATAAATAAAACTTGTTTTATTTATTTGTTAATATCTTCTTTCCTAATCTTTTTAGTAGATAAAAAAAGAGTAAAAATAAGAAAAGAAAACAAAAATAAAGTTAAGAAAAAAGAAGAAATATCTACTGGGTTTGTAAATGAAATGATTCGTGGTGCTAGAGACATAAAAATGCTTAATGGCGAAAACAGCTTCATAAATGAATTAGACAAGAAAATTAAAGATACAAGTAATGAAAAATATTATTTGAATAAAATAGATAGAATGTGGACATTCTTTACCGGCGAACTAAGAGACATTAGTGATTTAGGTTTAATAATACTATTAATATTATTATTAAAAGAAAAAATACTAACCGGAGCTTTTGCATTAGTAATATATAACTATTCTTCTTATATATCATATATAACTATGGATGTTAGTTATTTATTAGATCTAACAGCTGATTTTAATGTATCAGCTACTAGAGTATATAATATATTAGATAGTAAAGAATTTGATAAAGAAGTATTTGGGAAAAAACATTTAGACAAAATAAAAGGAAATTTTGAATTTAAAAAAGTATCATTTGCATATAACGAAAATGATTCTAATAAAGTATTAGATAATATTAGTTTTAAAATAAAATCTAGAGAAACAATTGCTTTCGTTGGTAAAAGTGGTGCTGGAAAAACTACTATTTTCAATTTATTATGTAAGATGTATCCAAAATATAAGGGTAAAATAACTATAGATGGAATAGATATTAAAGAGTTAGATAAAGATAGCATTAGAGGAAACATCACTATTATAAGTCAAAATCCATATATATTTAATGTTAGTATTAAAGATAATCTTCGCTTAGTAAAAGAAGATGTAACGGATGAAGAAATATATGAAGCTTGTCGCCTAGCCTGCTTAAACGATTTCATAGATAGTTTAGAAAATAAATATGATACTATAATTGGTGAAGGTGGCATTACTCTATCTGGTGGTCAAAAACAAAGATTAGCTATAGCTAGAGCATTAGTCCAAAAAACAGAAATTATTCTCTTTGACGAAGCTACTAGCTCCCTAGATAACGAAACACAAGAACAAATACAAAGAGCTATAGAAAATATGAAAAATAATTATACAATACTAATAATAGCTCATCGCCTATCAACTATAATTAATTCTGATCGTATCTTATTCTTAAATAATGGTAAGATTGAAGCAGAAGGTACTCATAAAGAATTATTAAAAAATTGTCCGGAATATAAACAATTATATGAAGCTGAAATAGAAAAAAAGAATTAATATAAAAATATTAATTTTTTTTATTGACATAATTAAATAAAAGTAGTTTAATTATAAAAATTTAGAGGAGGAAAATGAAATGACGAAAGTAATAGAAGATATTTCTAGAACAGTTAATGAATACCTGTTGTTGCCAAATTTAACCGATGAAAGGTGCATACCTGAAAAAGTGGTTTTAAAAACACCACTGGTAAAATTTAAAAAAGATGAGGAACCAAAACTGAGCGCAAATATCCCGATGGTCTCTGCAATCATGCAATCTGTATCAGGAGTTGATATGGGCATTGCACTAGCGAGAGAAGGAGGAGTTGCGTTTATTTTTGGCTCTCAAAGCATTGAATCGCAAGCCGAAATGGTAAAAAAAGTAAAACAGCACAAGGCTGGATTTGTCATAAGCGACTCTAACGTAAAAAGCTCTGCCACTATAAAAGATATTATTGACCTCACAAACAAAACTGGTCACTCAACAATAATGATAACCAAAGATGGTACAGCAAATGGAAAATTTGTTGGCATGATTACTGACAAAGATTATCGACCATCAAGAATCAATATGGATGATACTGTCGATAAATACATGACCAAAAAAAGAAATGTAATATGTGCTAGAACCGGAATAACTCTAACCGAAGCCAACGATCTCATATGGGAGAAAAAAATCAGCTGTCTTCCAATCTTAGATGAAGATGACAATCTAGATAGCTTAGTATTTAGAAAGGATTACGAAAATGATAAAAATAATCCTAACTCTTTGTTGGATGAAGAAAAAAGATATATAGTCGGAGCAGGTATTAATACTAGAGACTACGAAGAGAGAATTCCAGCTTTGTTAGAAGCGGGCGTAGACATACTATGTATTGATTCATCTGATGGTTATTCAGTATGGCAGAAGAATACTATAGAATGGGTTCGAAAAAACTACAAAGACGCAGTAAAAATCGGTGCTGGTAACGTAGTAGATAAAGAAGGCTTCAATTACCTCGCAGAAGCTGGAGCCGACTTTATTAAAGTTGGCGTTGGTGGTGGAAGTATATGTATCACTCGCGAAACTAAAGGTATCGGCCGCGGTCAAGCTTCAGCACTAATGGATGTAGCTAAAGCTAGAGACGAATACTTTAAAAAAACCGGCATCTATATTCCTATCTGTTCGGATGGAGGAATAGTTCACGATTATCACATCACCCTATCATTAGCTATGGGTGCTGACTTTGTTATGATGGGTAGATACTTCGCTCGTTTTGACGAAAGTCCAACTAATAAAATAAAAATAAATGGAACCTATGTAAAAGAATATTGGGGTGAAGGAAGTAATAGAGCTCGTAACTGGCAACGTTATGACTTAGGTGAAGATAAAAAGAAATTATCTTTTGAAGAAGGGGTTGATTCTTATATACCTTATGCTGGTTCTCTAAAAGAAAATGTTAATATAACTATTAATAAAATAAAATCTACGATGTGTAATTGTGGTTCCATAACAATTAAAGAACTACATCAAAAAGCTCGTTTAACTCTCGTATCCAGTACTAGTATTAAAGAAGGAAGCGCTCACGACGTAATACTAAAAGAAATAGAAAAAGAAAAATAAAAAGAACTAAATTAAGTTCTTTTTTTACTTTTAAAATAATTTCTTATTAATCTAAATACAACTCTTATAGTAGCAAAAGTCATAGTATAACAATACAAATCTTTTAAAACATCTTCTCTTAAAGAAAAATAATCAGATTTTACAACATGTCTTTGTCTTAAAGAAAGAAGTCTAAGCATTCTTAAATCTTTATAAGTTAAAACTCTTCTCCTTTTACATACTTCCGAACAATTAAATAACTTACAAGCTAAATTCTTACTAGGGCATCCATGATTAGTTTTATAATAACAAAATCTACAACATCCATAATTATTATCTATCCCATTACTTCTATTGGCATAACACTTCAAATTCTTAAAACCACATATATCACTATGATTATAATAATCATCTATATAATCGCAAGTAGCATCATATATATAAGTAATTCTTTCTTTACGATTTTTAATATTTAAAGCATTAGTAATAATTATATCTTGTTTATTTTTAGACTTTGTTTCAAATTTACAAAATCTAAAAAATACAGATCTGTATAAAGGTAAGAATATATAACTGTTATTATCAATACTAATACTCATAATTATTCTTTAATTCCTTATTATTTTTCATTTCTTTACCCCCTACTTATTATGTACATCGAGTTGATTATAAGGAATCTCTATATTATTCTTCTCTAAAATAAGTAATATCTCTTTAATAACATCCCTTCTACTTTGTCTCTTCTTTTCATTATTATCTAATTCTATTCCGATTAAATAATCAATAGAAGAATCATTAAGATTATTAGGCCCTAAATAATTGCATTCTTTAATATTATCTATTCTTTTAATACTATCCACAATCTCCATTAACACTTTATCTACTCTATTTTGTTTTAATTCATAAGATAAAGGAATATTAAAATAAATATTATTAGAAACAACTTCTATTTGCTCTATATTTCTATTAGCTACAGATATTACATTTCCTGTAGCTAAGCATTTTATCTTTGTTGATTTTAAACCTAAAATCAACACTTTTCCTTCAATATCACCATACTTTACAATATCTCCTACTTTAAAATAAGAATCAGATATAATACTAAAACCTCTTATAATATCTTTTAAAGCGTCTTGAACCGCTAAAACAATACCAGCTCCAACTAATCCTAATCCTGCTATCATAGAAGATACATTTATATTATTAGTTTGTAATACTATAATAAAAGTAATAATTATAAAAGCATATTTAAGCACACTATTAGCAAGTTTAATATAAGTTTGTCCTCTATTATTATCAACTATTTTAATCTTTTTTGTCTTATTAAGTAATATATTAGATAATATTCTATATAATATTAAACTAACTATTATAATTATTCCTGACTTAACAAGATTATTACTTAATATTTTATCTACTGTATTAAAAAAATCTTTCATATTATTTCTCCTTCTTTTTATCTATTAAATCTAAATATAATTTATATACTTCATCAATCTTCATATCCCAATTTACATATAATTCATTAAAAGCATTATTTGATACTCTATCTAATAATTTCCTATCTTTTAACACTTCTACGATTCTATTAGCATAATCTTTTATATCGTTATTTTCTAAGAAACCATTTTCATTATCTTTAACATTTGCCGTAGTAGCAGCTCCTTTTAAGAACAAACCTGGCAAACTTTGCGAAGCAGCTTCTATCTGAACAATACTAGATGCATCATATAAAGAAGGAAATAAAAACAAATCAGCAGCTGCAAAATATTTAGCAACTAACTCTCTATCAGTTATATTACCTACAAATATAACTTTATCTTTTATACTAGAATTATTTATATATTCTTTAAATCCTTTTTCATCTGGGCCAGTTCCCATAAATATCATTTTATAATCTAATCTATCTTCAACTAGTTCTAATGCCTTAGCAATAAAATAAATGTTCTTTAATTTATTAATTCGTCCAACAAATAATAATATTCTCTCATCTTTAATATTATGTTTATCTTTAATAAAACTAATAGCTTCTTTTTTATTCTTTATTGGTAACATTTCTGTTGCATTATCCATAATTCTAGGTATTTTACTATATCCATATTCTTCATGGAATATTCTTCCAACCTCGCTATTAACTGCCCAGCACTCATCACATTTTTCAAATAGATTAATCAAAGATCTATTAAATCTTTCCGCAATAAAATCATTCTTAAAAAATCTTTTAAAATCTTGTCTAAACTGACTATGCATTGTTGCAACAACTGGTATATTATGCTTTTTAGCATATTTAAGTCCTATTTTACCAACAGTAAATGGCGAATGAATATGAACAATATCTAAATTAGAATTTTCTAATTCTTCTTTAAAATTCCTATCTATACCTGGAGTTGGTACAGCATAAACATATAAAGGAGTCTTAATACTTTTACATCTAACTACCCTGTAATTAAATCTACTATCATCATAATCTTCTTTATATTTTGGTACAAATACTATAACATTAGCAAATTTAGCCAATCTTTTAGCATAATTATCAATTACCATTACAACTCCATCTGTCATAGGAAAAAAAGAATCATTAAATATTCCAATTGTTATCTTTTTCATCCAATCACCTTATCTATACCAAATATCAATATCTACTTTTGAATTAATACCATCAACTATACCATTATCACATATTTGCCAAAAAGAATGTCCTTGATAACTTGTTTCACTATTATAATGAGCTAGCCATATTATCCCAGGAACTTTTAACCATACTTTTTCTAAATAGTTTTTACTTCCATAAGTAGACCCTTGATATCCACTATCATTTACTATTTTAATAAACTCTTCTGCTTCTAATGATAAATCATATAAGCTCATATTAAATTCATTAAAATGACCCCAGTTTTCCCAATCAAATACTATTGGCAAATCTACTTTATACCCCTTTATTTGCTCTATTACCCATAAAGCTTCTTCTTTAGCTTGCTTTACATTTTTAGCATAGGAAAAAATATATACTCCAACAGGAATTCCAACACTATTAAATCCTTCTATATTTCGTATAAATTTAGAATCTACATAGTATTCTCCATCTATACCTTTTTCTCCACCAACTTTTATAAAAGCAAACTCTACTCCAGCATCTTTTACCTTTTGATAATCTATTTCTCCCTGCCATCCTGATACATCTATACCTATACTAATATTATCTTTTTTATACTTTTTAGCTATATCACTAAAATAGGTTTTATTATCACTAGCTGTTTTATTATTACTAGCATTTGGATCTGGTTCATAAACATTTAAAACAAATTCTTTACTTGCTTCATTACCACTATTATCAATAGCTTTCATTAATAAATTATATTTACCCACTGTATTAATGTCATAATCTCCTTCAACATAACAATGTGGTCTAGCTGTTTCATTATCAGCACACATAATTTTATCTTCTATTTTTTCCTTATCTCCTCGTTCAATAGATAAACTACTTCCCATCCATAATAAAGGAGGAATATTATCATAAACATTAATATTAAACTTATAAGGTATTTTTATATTCTCATCATTAATAAATTCAAAACTAACTTCTTTAACACCTAAAGAACCTGTATTAACCCTTTTATCATTTATTATTTTACCATTAATACTCTCTATTAAATCTGATATTTTAATATCACTAGCAAAAGGAATATTTAAATCTTCTTTAAATTTGATTTCTACTTTTGCTTTTTTTATTACTTCTAATTCTTTCTGTTTAATTCTTTTTTCTTTAATATCATTTACTTTAGGAATAATAATTCCAAATATTAAAGATATATTTAATATTAAATATATTATAATAATAATTAATACTTTTTTCTTTCTCATCTTTTTATACTTTCTATATCTACATAATAATCATCAGTATTTTTAGCATTTAAATATACATCTATTGTTTTAATATTATATTTACTAACAAGATCTTTTAAATCTTCTTTCTCTTCTTCACTAAGATAATAATATAATTTATTATCCCGAGGATTAACATAACAAGCTCTTATTTTATAAGGATTTTTTCCTCTATTTTTATTTATAACCAAAACTTCTTGTATAGTAGCTTTTATAAGCAATCCTTTCTTCTTTAAATTCTTAATTCTCATTACATATAATAAATATTTAATAAGTATTATAAAACCTATTAAGGAAATAATACTACCTATTACAATTATTATAACTGCTTTATATACTGTCATTAAACTAATTTTACATATTGAAGGATCTCTTTTTAAATAGTATATCTTTTGTTTATCTCCTATTTCAAAAGTTTCTTCTGTATAAATATCACTAAAATAGTATTTTCCATTTAATTGAAATTCAAAATTAACAATAGTTCTACCATTATTAATTGTTACTGCAGATACCTCAGATTCTACTAAACCATACGAATTTTGTTCAGTAATATACTTATTGTACTCTATAAAACCTAATATAAGTACAATAAACCCTATTATTAATAACACAAAACTAATTTTCTTTTTCACTATTATCACCTATACCAAACTACACTCTATCCCTTTTATTATACCATTATCTATTATAAATAATAAACTACTATTATTTAATTTATAAGTATAAACATTATTATTCTTTTTATAATTATTACCATATACATAAAGCATTTTTTCTATTGTATCCCCTATTCTTATTCCCTCATTAGTATTAAACTTATTTGTAGTAAACCAAAAGGCATATACTTTCTCTTCATTATCATCTTTATATGTTTCTATTTCCATATCATTATAAACATATATAATATTATCACTATTATCTACTTCTTTTATATCATTATAATTATTTAATGATACTTTTAAATAATTAAATAAAGTATTTACTTTAATATCTATATTATCAACAGTTACATAAT
>CAMODW010000034.1 GCA_946611635.1 uncultured Bacillota bacterium
CGTGCTATAATATTTTTAGAAAGTAGTTGGTATCTATGTCTATAATTGGAACTTTTATGGTACCTCATCCCCCTTTAATAATTCCTGAAGTAGGAAAAGGAAGCGAACATCAAGTAGATAAAACAATCCTCTCATATCAAGAAATAGCCAAAGAAATTGCTGCTTTAAAACCTGAAACAATTATAATATCTAGTCCTCATGCAGAATATTACAGTGATTACTTTTATATATCTGGTAGTAATAGAGTAAGTGGAAATTTCAGCTCTTTTGGAGCTAGTAGAGTTACTTTTGCTGAAGAAATAGATATTGAATTAGCTAAAGAAATAGAAAGAATTGCTAAAAAAGAAGATTTCCCTTGTGGATGTATTGAAGATGAAACACTAGACCATGGAACAATGGTACCATTATATTTTATTAGAAAAGAACTTCCTAAATGTAAAATAATAATAGTTGGTTTATCAACTTTACCTTTAATAGACAATTATCACTTTGGTATGATAATAAAAGAAGCTGTAAATAAACTTAATAAAAAAGTTGTCTTTGTTTCCAGTGGAGACCTATCTCATAAATTACAAGAATATGGCCCATATGGCTTTTCGAAAGAAGGACCAATCTACGATGAAAGAATAATAGATACTATGTCCAAAGCTAAATTTAATGAATTACTAGAATATGAAGAATATTTCTTAGAAAAAGCCGCTGAATGTGGACATCGTTCATTTACAATTATGGCTGGTACTTTAGATGGTCTTGACGTAAATAGTAAATTCTTATCCCACGAAGATATAACAGGAGTAGGATATGGTATATGTTCTTTTATTCCAAAAGAAAAAAATAAAGAAAGAGAATTTTTTAATAAATATATAAAAAAAATAATAGCTAATAATCAAAGTAAAGATGAATATGTTAATTTGGCTAAAAAAACTATTAATACATTTATAAAAGATAATAAGAAAATAGATGTTCCTAAAGAACTTTCTAAAGAACTATTGAATAATAAAGCTGGAGTTTTCGTATCTATTCATAAATTTGGCCAATTAAGAGGATGTATTGGAACATTTCTTCCTACAACTAGTTCTATAGCAGAAGAAATAATTAATAATGCAATTAGTGCTTCTATAAATGACCCAAGATTTCCAGCTATAACTGAAAACGAATTAGATTATTTAAATATAAATGTAGATGTATTAAGTTTACCAACACATATCTCATCCAAAGACGAATTAGATCCTAAAAAATACGGAGTAATAGTTACTAGTGGAAATAAAAAAGGACTATTATTACCAGATATAGATGGTGTTGATACAATAGAAGAACAAATAAATATAGCTAAAAATAAAGCAGGTATATATAAAGATGAAAAATATGAATTAGAAAAATTCGAGGTTATTAGACATGAATAAAAAAATCATTATTAATAATAATCTTGATTATCAAAAATTCTTAAAAAAGCTTAATTTTTATAAATATATGTATTTAACAGATTATAATATAGAAAATAATATTAAAAAAAAAGAATTAGATATAATAATAAAAGCTCTTAGTATAAAAAAAAGAAAAGAAAGAATTGCTTATCTATATGATGAAGGAGCAAAATATATAGACAAGTATTATTCAGAAGATCTATGTCAATTTAAATATAATAAATGCTTTTTACAAAGAAAAAGAAATGATGGAAGTAAATTTGGCTGTTGTAGATATTGTAAATATGTTATAAGTAATAAAGGTTGTCCAACAAGTAATATTTCTTGTAAAATGATATATTGTAAAGAAGCTTTAAAGAATATAAAAAAATTAAAACTAAGTGATATAGATTTCTTTAAATGTTTCTCTATATTTCAAAGGATTATACTAAAAATAGATTATTGCTCAACTAGAGAACAAGTAATAAATGATTTATACTATGGCCCCATCTATTGGTTAATAAGAAGTATAAAAAAAGGAATAGATGTTCAAATAAAATCAAGTAAAATAAAGAAAGGAATAGAATGATAATATGGAATTTACAAAAGTAATTAAAGAACGTTTTTCAACAAGAAAATTCTCAAATAAACAAATAGAAAAAGAAAAACTAAATAACATTTTAGAAGCAGCAAGAATAGCTCCTACAGCTAAAAATTTACAAAGCTTTAAAATATTAGTAATAGAAAGTGAAGAAGGATTAAAAAAAGTAGATAAAGCATCTAATTGTCGTTTCAATGCTCCAACAGTTATTATAGTTTGTGGGGATAAAGATAATAGCTATTCCCACTTTGATCATTCCTTCATTGATATAGATACATCAATAGTTACTACTCATATGATGCTAGCTGCAACAAATGAGGGAATAGATAGTATCTGGATAGGTTTATTTGATCCAGATATAATAAAGGAAGAATTTTATTTGCCAGCAAACTATACCCCTATAACCATGTTACCATTAGGTTATAGAGAAGAAGGAGTTAAACCAAGTCATCTCCATGATAAAAGAAAACAAATAGAAGAATTAGTAGAATATAGATAGAGGAGAATTATTATGAAAGAAGTATATGAATTTATAAATGAATGTGGTACATATTATTTATCAACAATAGAAGATAACAAACCAAGAGTTAGACCATTTGGAACAATTAATTTATTTGAAGATAAACTATATATCCAAACAGGAAAAAGTAAAAATGTATTTAAACAAATAGAAAAAAATAATAACTTTGAAATATGTTGTTTTAAAGAAGGTAAATGGTTAAGAGTATCAGGAGAATTAATAGTAGATGATCGTATAGAAGCCAAAAAATCTATGTTAGATAAATACCCAGATTTAAGAAGTATGTATGATGAAAATGATAGTAATACATCTGTATTATATATTAATAATGCTATTGCAACATTTTATTCATTCACAGAAGAGCCAAAAACAATAGAATTATAATAGAGATTAATGAAAATTAATCTTTTTTTTGCTATAATTTATAAGGAAAGAAGGTAAAGTAAATGAGCTTTATTAATAATATAATAGAAAAAGCTAAAAAAGAAAAAAAGACAATAGTTTTACCAGAAAGCAATGATCGAAGAGTCTTAGAAGCTACAGAAAAGATTCTTAAGAACAATATAGCTAAAATAATACTTATTGGTAGTGAACAAGAAATAAAAAATAATAGTGAAGGTTTAAATATTAATGGAGCAACTATAATAGATCCATCTAAATATAATAAGACTGAAGAATTAGCTAATAAACTCTATGAGCTTAGAAAAGAAAAAGGACTAACAAAAGAAGAAGCTCATAAACTATTATTAACGGATTATATGTATATTTCTTGTATGTTAGTAAAAGAAGGAATAGCAGATGGAGTAGTATCTGGTGCTTGTCATTCTTCAGCTAATACTTTAAGACCAGCATTACAAATAATAAAAACAGCTCCTGGAGTAGAATTAGTATCTGCATTCTTTCTTATGATGGTTCCAGATTGTGAATATGGTTATAATGGCGTATTTGTTTTTTCTGATTGTGGACTAGAACAAAATCCAACTCCTGAGAAGCTGGCTGATATAGCTTATTCTTCATCTAAATCTTTCGAACTAGTAACAGGAGAAAAAGCTATAACAGCGATGCTATCCCATTCAACTAAAGGTAGTGCTAAGCACGCTGATGTAGATAAAGTCTTAGAAGCTTTAAAAATTGCTAAAGAGAAATTCCCAACTCTTAATGTTGACGGCGAATTACAATTAGATGCTGCTATTGTACCAGAAGTAGCTGCAACCAAAGCACCTAACTCAAAAGTAGCAGGTCATGCTAATACTCTAATATTTCCTGACTTAGATGCTGGTAATATAGGTTATAAATTAGTTCAAAGACTTGCTAAAGCTGAAGCCTATGGGCCAATTACCCAAGGAATAAATAAACCAGTAAACGACTTATCACGCGGTTGTTCATCTGATGATATAGTAGGTG
Organism: uncultured Bacillota bacterium; assembly: GCA_946611635.1. GTDB lineage: Bacteria > Bacillota_I > Bacilli_A > RF39 > UBA660 > Coprovivens. The sequence goes on from CAMODW010000034.1 coordinate 3,929, forward strand.
TAGTAGCCATAACAGTATTACAAGCTGCCGGTAAATAAAATCAAAAAGCTACTAGTTTATTAAGCTAGTAACTTTTTATATGTTTATATCTTACTATATTTATAATATTAATGATAAAATAGTTACAGGTGATAATATGAATAATATAAATAAATATTTTTCTTATAATTCAAAAGTAATACTAAGTTTCTTCTTTATATGTTTAGTATTGTTAATTATTGATTATATAACAGCTCATAAATTAAGTAGATTTTTATCTTTAAAAAGAGGAAGTATTATTAATCCAATGACCTACATAAGAATGATTACTAATTCCTTTGTAAGTAAAGATTGGAACCATTTCCATAGTAATTTTATTTATATTTTATTATTAGGACCAATGTTAGAAGAAAAATATGGTAGTATAGCCATCCTAAAAATGATGTTAATAACTTCTCTAGTTAGTAGTCTTATAGTATTATTATTCTCTAATAAAGGAGCACTAGGCGCTAGTGATATAACCTTTATGATGATAGTTCTTAGTTCTGTAGTTAATATTCAAGGTGGAAAAATACCAATAACCCTAGTTCTAATTATATTATTCTATGTAGCAGATGAAGTTGTAAAGCAAATCCTTCACTTAAACGATAATATTTCTCATCTAGCTCATCTAGCTGGTGCAGTATGTGGATTTATATTTGGTTTCTACATATTTTAATTGATTTCTAATAGTATAGAAGCTAGAATTAATAAAAGGTGATAACATGAAAAATAATAAATTAAAAATAATAGCTATAATTCTTTTAATAATAGTAATATGTATTATATCCTTTACAATAGTTACCTATAATAATAATATGGCAATAAAAAGAGAAAATATTAAAAAAATAGGTTTAAAAATAATAATAGATAAAAAAGAACATATAGTTACATTAGCTAATAATGATACAGTATTAGAATTACAAAAACAATTACCTATTACTAAGTATTTTACTAAATATGAAGATAGTTTATATTATGCTAAGTTAGATAATAGAATAAATGCTGATGGAGAAATAGTATCCGAAGTAAAACCTAAAGGTATCTATTATCATATAGGTTGGCATAGTATTGTAATTGCGTACAAGAATTATACTTTTAAAAATCAAAGATTAGTTTATTTAGGATCTATTGAAGATAATATAAAGAATAAAAATAGTATTCAAGAAATAACCCTTGACACAAACAAAAAAAATTAGCGTAAAACTAATTTTTTTTCTTGTCTATCAATTTCTCTCATATAATTCTTATGTAACGCAATTTTTTGATTTATTTCTTCTATTAACATACAAATATACTCTGTATATACCATAACATCTTCATTAGTATAATCTTGGTTAATAATAAATTTTTTAATACACAATATATTTAATATATCAACAAATCTTCTAAGTGGCGAAGTAGTATGAGAATAATACTCAGATTCTAAGGTATCATGGCCTAAACATGTAGAACTATACTTAGCATTAGGACATATTCCGTCTAATATTTCTAATAATCTAAAAATACTAGTTATAGGATCTCTAGATAAAACTTTTTTCTTTAAATTATCTCTCTTATCTTTTCCTTCATCTAATTGATGGTTTCTAAATATAAAAGGTGTTCCGTTTTCTTTAGCTGTTTTAGCAGTCCAAACGTTGTTGAATATCATATAATTAGTTACAACATTAATTCCCTGAGCTGACTTAGAATTAGAATTAGCAAGTTCGCTTATGATATCAGATTTATAAAGACCTGTTCTTGCCATAAAACTAGCAGCGGTTTGCATGTTTTCTAAGTTTTTAGCTAAATTCTCATCTTTTCCTTCTTTTATTATTTTACTAAAGTCAACATAATCAAGATTTCTATTAACTCGTATAACACCTGAGGTAATTTTTTGATCGACTAAAGAACCTGTTACTTTATCAAAATAGTAATAAGAATTAATAGCATTAACATACTGATTCTCATTTAAGCTCATTAAGTCCTTTGAGATAATCTTAGGTAACATTGGAATAGTAGTACCATCTTCAAAATAAATACTTTCTACTCTTTTTCTTGCTTCATTAAATAGGGAAGAGTTAAAAGGCATATCACCCGGTAAGAGTAATACTGTTGGATCAGCAATATGTACTCCAGCAATCAATAAATCATCTTTTTCAATAGCGGAAGTAGCATCATCAATTTCATTAGGTTCATGATCAAAAGTATTAATATCTATCTCATTAATATTAACCTCTGGTATAGAAGAAGCATATAATGCTTTACTATCAATAACAGCAAAGCGATACAAAGCATCAGCATCTTTATTTACTTGTTCACCAAATGTTCTTTCTATTCCATATTCATAATCAATATCTCTTTGAGTTTTCTCTTTATTATAGCCACGTAAGCAATCCTTAACATTATTAACATAATGGTCAACTTTACCTTTTTTCTCATCATCAAAATCTAAATTCTTGATATAATCATCAATCATCTTTATATAATTTTCTTTTTCACTATTAGTTATTTTAAATCTTTTATCGTTAATAATTCTTGTTAGAACTCGGAGATAATAATTTAAATCAATAATATATTTTCCTGTTGCAGCATACTTTTTATCATCAGTATATCTTCTTATTGATGCTAAATAACGATATATAACTTTTTTAACAAGAGGATTATTATTTTTACCAACCATATTAACAGCTTTATTATAATATGTTAATAAATTAGAGAACACAGCAAAATCTTTTAAATCAAATAATGCAAAATATAGAATAGCTTCAAGATTTTTATTTTGTTCACTAACTTCTTTATAATTATAATTAGATGTATTCTTTTCCAATTTGTTTAATAAATCGTTTATCGCTTTTCTACATTCTTTATTATTAAAATAATCTTCAACAGCCAATAAGCTTAATAATTTTTGGTGTATATCATTAAAAAAGCCACTTATAGCTGAAATAGATTTATCGTTATAAGCAAGAAGATCTAATACTTCTATTGCTTCAATTATATAATGTAAATTAATCTCGCCTTCAAATGATAGATTGTCTATTTCGTCGTATATAATCCTTATTATAGCGTTATATAAACGATGTTCATTTAATTCTCCGAGTCTTTTATAACATGCTTTTTTTACTTGATGATTGTCTATATATTGCTTAATTAAAGCTACCACATCTTGACTAAAATCAGAATAAGCAATATCTCCATTATTATGAATAGCATTTATAATAGAACTAGCTCTATCAAAACCTATTTTTATAATTATTTTTTCATAAATATCCTTACTTTTTTGAGTATAACTATCTAATTCTAATAAACTTGTTTTAACATTTGATAAATAGCAACCAACTTCCATAACCCACCGTCCCTACATTTTCATTATATAAAAAAATTCAATAATTACCAAGAATAAACTGATAGTTGAGTAAAATCAACGTGTATTTTATTGTTAAGTGTTATATAATTATGTAGAATTGTATTAGAAATGAGGGAAAAATATGATTTATTTAGATTATAGTGCAACTACTCCAGTTAATAAAGAAGTGATAGAATCCTATTCTAAAGCTTGCGAAAGATTTATAGGTAATCCAAACTCCTTACATAGATTAGGAACAGAAGCAAAAGAAGTAATAGATGCTTCAACAAAACAAATAGCTGATATCTTAAATATAAAACCGACAGAAATAATATATACTAGTGGAGCTTCAGAAAGCAATAATACAGCTATTAAAGGTATAGCTTTTAAATATGCAAATCGTGGGAAACATATTATAAGTACAGAATTAGAACATTCTTCAATAGTTGGTCCTCTTAATTATTTAATGAATCTTGGTTATGAAATAGATTTTGTTAGCTTAAAAGAAAATGGCGAAATAGATTTAGAAGAATTAGAAAATCTTATTAGAGATGATACTATTTTAGTAAGTATATCTTCTGTAAATAGTGAAATAGGAATTAAACAACCTATAGCTAAGATTAGTGAAATAGTAAGACGTCATCCTAAATGCTTTTTTCATAGTGATATGACTCAAAGTGTAGGAAAAGAGAACATAGATTTATCTTTAGTAGATTTAGCATCTTTCTCAGCTCAAAAATTCTTTGGTATGAAAGGTGTAGGTATCTTATATAAAAGAGAAAATCTAAATATAGAACCATTAATACATGGTGGAAAGAGTACTACTATTTATCGTAGTGGAACCCCAGCTTTACCATTAATTGTTTCCATATCAAAAGCTTTAAGATTAGTATATGAAAATTTCCAAGATAAATATAAACATGTTGAAGAAATGAATAAGTACTTAAGAGAACAAATGAAAAAAGTAGATATATTTATTAATAGTCCAGATCATGCAATTCCTCATATCTTAAATTTTTCATTAAAAGGAATTAAAGCTGAAACAATGCTCCATGCTTTAGAAGAAGATGATATTTTTATATCTACTCAAACAGCTTGCTCAGTAGGTGATTACTCAAGAGCTGTCTATGCTATAACTAAAGATAAAGATAGAGCATCATCTAGTATGCGTGTAAGTTTATCTTATCTAACTACAAAAGAAGAAATAGATAAATTTATATCTTCTTTAGATAAGCATATTAAGGAGTTAACAAAATGAAAGTAATAAAAATAACTGCAGTATGGTGTGGAACCTGTTTAATAATGAATAAAACTTGGAATAAAGTATTGAAAGAAAAAAACATCGAAACAATAAGTCTAGATTATGATATGGATGAAGAAGAAGTACAAAAATATGAACCGGGTAAAAAACTACCAGTATTTATATTTGAAAAAGATAATAAAGAAATTAAAAGAGTAGTAGGAGAACACTCTTATGAAGAAATGCTAGAAATAGTAGGTGAATTAGAAAATGAATAAATATTTAAAATATCTTCTTATTTTATTTGTTTCTTTTCTATTAATAACTAACGTTTCTGCTAAAGAAAACAAAGTAACTCTTTATTTCTTTCATGGCGATGGTTGTCCTCACTGCGCAGCTGAAGAAGAATTCTTAAAAAAGAATAAGGATAAACTAAAAGATGTTGAAATTATAAAATATGAAGTATGGAATAATGAAAAAAATAGAGACCTTTTAAAAAGTGTCGGAAAAAAGTTTGATATAGAGGTATCTTCTATACCTTTTAATATTATTGGTAATACTATAATAAAAGGCTATTTAGATGATTCTAGTACTGGTCAAAAACTATTAAATGCTATTAATTATTATCAAGATAACGATTATCATGATTATGTTCAAGATTATTTAAATGGTGATAAAACAGTTATAGAAGTTAATGAAGAAGCAATTAAATATAAAAGATCTGAAGAACAAAAATCAGTACATACTATTAAAATACCATTAATAGGTGAAGTAGATTTAGAGAAAATATCTTTATCATTTGCTACTATACTTATTGGTTTAGTAGATGGATTTAATCCTTGTGCAATGTGGGTCTTACTATTCCTTATTAGTGCTTTAATTGGTATGAAAGACCGAAAAAGAATGTTTACCATCGGCTTTGCTTTTATTCTAACATCAGGATTAGTTTACTTAGCAATTCTACTATCTTGGATAAACATAGTTGTAAAAGTAAGTACTTCTGTATTATTTAGAAATATAATAGCATTAGTAGCAATAATAGGTGGTTTAATAAACCTTCGAAGTTATATTAATTCTTTAAAAGAAGAAGATGGCTGTGATGTAGTAGATGATAAAAAAAGAAAAAGAATATTTACTAAGATTAAAACCTTTACTAAAGAAAAAAGTTTATTGCTAGCTATACTTGGTGCCATGGGGTTAGCAGTTTCAGTAAATATAGTTGAACTAGCTTGCTCAGCTGGTTTACCTCTAGTATTTTCCGAATTATTAACTATTAATAATATATCAGGTATTAGTTCATTACCTTATATCTTATTATATATTTTATTCTTCTTAATAGATGATATTATAGTATTTACTATAGCAGTAATAACTATGACATCAAATGGTATCTCAAGTAAGTTTAATAAATATTCACACTTAGTAGGTGGCATAATAATGTTAATAATAGGATTACTATTAATATTTAAACCAGGTTGGTTAATGTTTACCTTTAAATAAGATATTTAATATCTTATTTTTTAATGTTATAATTTTATTAATCTATCTAATGAAAGGAATGTTAATATGAAATCAAAAATACAAGATTTATTAAAAGATAAAAAGAGTATATTAGTATTTGATGTTGATGGAGTATTAGCGCCTATCGAAGATGGAGAATATAATCACTATAGTGATAGTGATGAAGAATGGGCAAAAAAATTAGAAACCGAAATAGATTTTTATAGTAAAGTAAGACCAATTAAAACCATGCAAGACTATTTAAAAGATAAAGATATGGAAAGAGTATATGTAATTACAAAAGTAATGCATAATAAAGAATTTCTTCAAAAACAGTCCTTTTTAAAGAAAAACTATAATATAAATGAAGATAATTGTTACATGGTATTTAAAGATAGAGATAAACTATTAATATTAGAAGAAATAAAAGATAACTATCCTGACTTAGATGATCATTACATAGTATTTGTAGATGATACAGTAGAGAATCTTACTTATGTAATGAATAATTCAAATTTTTCTACAGTTCATATTACATCATTTATGAAATAGTTTTATAAATAATAATATTATGTTAGAATATGAGTGAAAAAGAACTATTTAGGAGTTGGTACTATGAAAAAGAAACTAATTATACCTATTATAATAATAGCTTTTATATGTGGTTTATTAATAATTAATAACTCTTTTTCTTTAAATGAAGAAGAAACAAATACTTCTAATGATAAAATACAAGTATCATTACAAAATATTAGAGAAGTAGAAGAAATAAATGAAGTTGAAGAAAAAGAATTAAAGAAATCTCAAGCTATACCATCTATAAATAATAATAAAATAGAAAACATTTCCTTTTCATTTCATAATCCTGGTGATTATCTATCTTTCATATTTGATATAGTTAATTCTGATAAAGATAATATAGAGATATCTAAAATTAATATTAATGATATAAAATGTAATGGCGAATATTCAGAAGAAGAACTAAAAAAAATTTGTGATAATATTTCTATTGATATGATATATGAAAGTAGTAACAAAGAAGTTAAAGAGGGAAATACTATTTTTTCTAATAGTAAGATGCCAGTAAATATAATGATTACTTATGATAATGGACCTAATACTAAAGAAGATGTCAATGTAACTATAGATAACTTAACTATTGAATATGAATTTAAAAAAAGCAACTAAGTTGCTTTTTTAAATTCTTAAAAACTATTACTTGTTTGATTTTGATTACTTGTATTACCATCATACATATAATAACTAGCTGTATTTTGGTTTTCTGATAAAGTTTCAGAATAGAATTCTAAAGGAGTACCTTTTGTAGTAGATAAGAAATTATTTAACATCTTTTGTTGTTCTTCTTCAGATATAGAAACCGCACTATTTGCATCAAATTCCGCAATTTTAGCATTTTGTTCAATAGTTAGTTTTACTACACTTTTAATATATTCTTCTCCAACTTTAGCAGAAACATTTGCATCAACTATATTATTAGATTGTTTAATATCTACAGTTCCAGTCATCTTTTGGTTTTCATCTATTTTAAAAGTATAATCAAATTTAATTTCTTCCTCAGTAAAAGTACTTACCTTAAGAACTAAATATTCTTCTTTTCCTACCTTACAAGATACATTAGTAATATCTCCATCTTTAACTCCAGTAATAGATATCTTATTATCAGCATCACTTTCATTCATAGCTGCTTCAAAATTACCTTCGTTAGAATAATAATAAACTAATCTTTCATCTTTGTCATAGAAATCAAATCCTATAACATCTTTTTTAATAGAATAAACATTAATAGTTAATTTTAAATCATCATCAATATCTTCATATTTAATATCAACAAACTCTTTTTTAAAATCCTCTTTCGTTAAACCCATTTCGTTTATTATATCCATAGATTTTTTATCTTCATATAAACCATTAAAAATAGATTTATAAATAACAGTTAATTTTTCTTTATTAATTACTAAAGAATTCTTAGTAGCTTTAATTTCACTACCATTTACTGTAATATTTGTATCTTCTTTTACGAAGTCTTCTTCTTTTAAATCTTTAAAAGCTAATTCTTTAACTTTATTCATTAAATATTTAATATCTTCTGAATTAACAGATTCATCTTGTTCAAATATTTTTTTGAAATCTTCATCTTGAGATAAATCCATAGCTTTAATTATTCTTTCATCACTAGATAATTTATAGAATAAATAATTATCTCTTACATACATTGTTGCTCCAACTTCGCTCTTATCTTTTTTTATCATAGTAGCTTTAGCTTCTAATCTTTGATTCTTACTATCCATACCAGCTTTAAATTTATAATCTACATCAGCAAAACTTTTTAAATCTTCAACATTAGTATCTAATTTAAAATCTAAATCATAAGAACTATTGCCTAGATTAACAGTATCTAAAGATTTACTAACATTAGTTGTTAATTTTTCAATAGTAGCTTCAAAAACATTTTTTGGCGAGCTCATAAATATATCTGCTACCATTGGATATATAACAAAATATCCTAGTAAAGCTACTACTAATAAGCATCCTACAATTATTAATGGCTTTTTTATCTTGTTTGGTTGTCCCTTCTTTTCTTCAAATCCACTAGCAGTAACATCTTGAGTAGGGAATGGATTGCTAGGTTTAGGTTCTACTGGAGGATTTTGATTTAAGTCAGTTTGAACAGGAGGAACCTCTCCAACATTTACATTTGTACTTGCCTCTACATTTTCACTTGCTTCTAAGTTTTGTGGTTCTGGCGATAAACTAATTGTTTCCTGATTGTTATCTACTATAGGAGCAATGTTTTCGCCAGTATTTTGATTAGTTTCTGGTTGTAAATTATTGTTTTCTTCAGTCATATTATCACACTCTTTCTATTAATTACATTTATTATAACAAATATATAAAAATATTAATATAAAATATTTAAAATAAAAACTATTTTGGTATAATATTATAGAATAGGAGTATGGCTATGCGTGATAAGAAAAAATATAATATAATTGTTTATTCTATTATTATTCTATTATATTATCTAGTATTTGAATTAATAACTAATAACTTTTTAGGATCTTTTGTATCAATAATAAAATATAGCAAATATGGAGCTTATATTATTGGTGAAGTAAGTTGGTTATTCTTTGTTTTAATAGCTATTTATTTATCCGGAGATTTAAAAGTAATAGGAGAAAAAAAAGAAGGCTTTTTTAAAACCCTTTTAATATGTTTTCCTCTAACTTTAATCTCTATATTATATACTACTACTTCCATTGGTAGTATTACCAAAGCTAGTTTATTAAATATATTAGGTTTAATATTATATAGTTTTTCTATTGGTTTAACAGAAGAGTTACTAGTCCGCGGTTGGCTTTTAAATAAATTCTTTTCTAAATATGGTAATAAACGTAAAGAAGTATATTTATCTATATTGTTTAGTGCTTTAATATTTGGTGGAATGCATATTAGTAATATTTGGACTGCCGGTCAAACAGTATCAGAAACACTAATTCAAATAGTTTTTGCTACCTCAGCTGGAATATTCTTTGGTGCCGCTTTTTTCCGTACAAGAAATATAATTGCTTTAGCTTTTTTACACGGTTTTTATGATTTCAGTATCCTTTTAGAAGATATTAATCTTTTAAGAGATTGTACAACTAATCCAACTTTAAGCATTACTAAATATCAATTATTTATAACTATAACAAGATGTGCTATTTTAATTATAGCTGCTTTAATAATAATGCGTAAAAGTAAAACGAATCATTTATTTACTGATAATCAAGATGAAAAAATAGATATTATAGAAGATAATAATAAAAAAAGTCGATTAGTAATAGCATGTATTGTTATTTATTTCATAGGTAATGCCATTCCTTCTTCTTTATTTAAGATAAAAGATGAAGATTTAAATAATTATGAAACTTGTTATAATTATCCAGAAATAAATCTTAATAATGTAGAAACTACCTATAATAATTATTACTCTTATATAATTGAAAATGATCAAATAAAATACGAATTCTACCTTAATAATAATAAACTATTATTAAAAAATAATAAAAAAGAATATGAAATAGAAAAAGAAATAGAAGATTTTAAAATAATAAATAATAATGATAATTATACTATGTACTATCTAAAACCAGAAGATAATAGTAGTAATAGTATCGTTTATTATTCAAATTATTTAATAAAAAATAAAATATCTAATGATAATAAATATATAAATGATTTTAAAAAATCATTTATTGAACAAGCTATGCCTCCAGCTAGTTCTCTAGGAACTATAAAAGAAAATGGCTATAACTATTTATTTCCTATGATAAAAGATTATAATAATAATCTCTTCTTAATAGATAAAAAAGGAGTAGTAAGATTAGTAACAACTAATAAGAATAAAAAAAGCGACTTATTAGAAGAACGTGATAAAGAATTGATAAAAGTATTTAGTGATAAATATATCAAGTATGTTCCATTTAATAATTTTATTAACTTAGAATATTTAGATGCCTATAGAGGAAGTAATATTAATATAGATAACATAGATTTAAAAAACTTACTAAGTTATGCTTATACTACAGCAAAAGAAGAAGAATCTTTCCCTGTTAATTCTGATAATTGTCCAGAAACTATACCTTGTCTAGCTAATAAATATGTTTCTAATAATGAATTAGTTAATAAAGTAAAAGAATTATATAATAAAGATATAATAGATATTAATAACTTTATAATTAACAATGGAGTAGTAGAATTACAAGATAATCATTGGTTATACTTTAAAAAAGAAGATAATACTAATATAGAAAAATTAAGTATAATAGAAAAAGTATATTATGAAAATGATACATACATAGTAGAAGAAAGAGCTGGCTTTATATATAATGATTCATTAAGTAAATATAGTGAAATAAGTAATTCTATTGTTCATGTTGATTCAAATAGAGAATCCTTAGAAAAGTATTTTAAGAGAAATAAAAAACAGTTCCCTTTATTCAAACATACTTTTAAATATAATGAATCAACAGAAGACTATTATTACTATAGTACAGAAACAAATTAAGATATGTTATAAACATATCTTTTTGCATTTTATAGCTTTGTATGATAAACTACAATCGGTTTTGGTGATTAATATGGTAAGTAAAATAATGTTAGAAATTCGTAAAGATAGAGCTGAAAGACATCCTAAAGATAAGGAATTAGCAAAAGATATCTGTGATATAGTTAATCTTCCCTTTAAAGAAGAAAAATTTGATAGAATGGCTACTAGGCCAATCAAAGGAGAAAATCATGGTTCTTGTATCGATATTTTCTTTGAAGGTTATGATTATTGTGTTATGATTTATGACGAAGTTTATTCAATAGGATGTAGCTATTTTAATAAAGAATATGCAAGTGAAAAAGAATATGAGTATTTTAATGAAAGCCCATATTCCAAAGCGGTTAAAGTAAGCCATGGTGATTATGGAATAGAACTTATAAATGAAACAAATTCTAATCTCATAAATCTTTATAGCGACGAAGCTTCTTTTACAAGGAGCCATGGAGATTATAGTATAGTAAAAGAAATTACCCCTATAAGATTAAAGAAGTACTCAGACGAGATAAAATATAGCGACTATTATCAGTATCAAGAAGTATTCTATGACAATAATCCAAAAAACCTTCACCATTTTAGTAGGATTACTAAAGCCTGTGAATATCAACTAACAACGACAGCTGCTTTATATGAGTCTTATTATGAAGCGCTTATTGATAACAGTCAAATAGATGCGTTTGAAGAATTTATAATAGAATTTAAAGGCTCTATGTTAACAAAACAAAAGGGTGCGAATATTTGCTTCGATTATAGTGACATTCAAGATGCGAACAAATCAAATAGTTGTCTAATAAGAAAAATATATGTTCTAGATGAACGTAGATATTATTTATTAATTGAAACAGCTAATAATAATAGACCAACTGTTTTAATGTGTGAAAATGTTTCTAATATAACTATCAATGACCTAGAACATCTAAGTATTTTTGTCTCTGAAAGACTAACAAATGAACCATATGTTAATATCTTTATAGATTACTTAAATGATCTTATATTTAGATTAAAAATGCGTCAAAGAAGTACTATTGATAGCTTAGTAACATATAATGGAGATGCTTTAGATTATTATATAATAGAAGGAAAAGATACTTTTTCTAAGGGTAAACCAATAGAGCAACGTGGTTTTGAACTATATATGAATAAAGAAGCTATCCCAGAAATGGTTGAAAAGATAGATTTAAGAAAAAGGGAAAAACCAACGACTTTTCACCAATAAGATGAATAATAAAAAAAGAGGTGAATTCCTTAGAAAAGCAAGAGAGAATAAAAACCTAACCCAAGAAGAATTAGGTAATTTAATATTCTATTCTGATAAAACAATTTCTGCTTGGGAAAAAGGCATCTATACACCATCTAATTATGAAACAATAATCAAACTATCAGAAGTATTAGAAATATCACCCTTATCTATATTATATGGAGAAAATAATGTAACAGAAGAAAAACAAGTATCATCTTATTTTGAAATAAAGAAACAATTTAAATTAAAAATACTATTATTAACTCTTTTATTCTTATTATCCTTATTAATAATACTAATTAGTTATTACTATACTAATTTAAAAGATAATATTACATATTATCAATTGATAAGTACTAACGATAATATTAACTTAGGTACTAGTTTTTACATAAAAGCTAAGGATACAAGC
>CAMODW010000035.1 GCA_946611635.1 uncultured Bacillota bacterium
AACTGGGATTCAAATAAATTCTTTTTAACTGTCTACTTTTTATTGACTAGTTCAAATTTTTAAATTTCTTCTTTTTTTAACTATTTAAATCTTTCAAAAAATTTAATAAGTATTCATTATATGCTTTATAAGCTAATCCACTAGTATCTGGATTTTTATATTCTATATTAAGATAATTACATATCTCTTTTACAAAATAATCACAAAGATAAGGATTACGAACTAATAAAGGTCCAATTAAATAAGTACCATAGAAGTTATTATCATGTATACCTTCAAAATTTATGTCATGATTATATCCAACACCTTGTATTACTTTAAATAAATTATCTCCATTATCACTCATAACATTAGTTCTGTTTTGAAAACCAATAACATTATGAGCAATTAAATCAGTTTTAAAATATTGTTCGCCAACAATCCTTTCCTTTTCAGGATAAACACTATAACCATAAGCATTTATTCCTTCATATTGTTGATCATCAATTGTTATATTCTTACCAAATAATTCTAAAGCATTACCAGTAACAAGAAAAAACTTTTTATCATTAATAGCATTTATAATACTTTCTTTTTGTTTTAACATATCTTTTAATACTATTATTTCGTTTTTTTCACTACCAGCTCCTATATAATAAAAATCATATTTTTTATAATCTATTTTATCTGGAATAGAAAGCAATTCTATTTGTACATCTATATCTTGTTCTTTTAATTTCTTTTCTAAATATCTAATATTACCATTTTCTCCATATAGATTCATTAAATCATAATAGAGATAAGCAATTTTAAACTTCTTCATGATTTTCCTCCTTTATTAAATTTAATATATTAGCTGTCATATCAAAGCAAACCATTGTATATAATTCACCCTTAGTTGTTTTAACAATATTTAATAAATTATTAAAATCATCTACTAATATCATTTTATCTTTCTTAATTCCTGCTAAATCTAATCTTGTTGCAACATCGTATCGGAATCTTCCAATAACTATAATCTTATCAATGTTTTTATCATTAAGTTTCTCAAAATCTACATCCCATAGCCAAGATAAATCATTATATTTATATCTTCTTGAAACATTATCGAATCCTAGTATTATAGTTTTAATACCTTTTTTAGAAACAATATATTTAATAGATTGATAATAAGAAAGGTTATTTTCATTTTTACTTTCTAACATGGTTAGTTTTCTACCATCAAGTATTAATTCTTTTCCTCTTTTTGATTCTTGTTTATCTTTATTAATAGCATCTTTTATAGTTTTGTCAGAAATTTTTATATCACTACATAATGCATAAGCTGCAACTGTATAATAAGCAGCATATAAAACATCTTTATTTAAATAAATACTATTATTATTTATATCTATACTATGTTTTTCATAATCAATATTTTTAGCTTCATAATCAACCTTATCTCTCTTAAATTTACAATTAGGGCACTCATAATTACCAATATGTCCATAATTATAATATTTGTATCTTAATTTACTATTACAAAGTGGGCAATAAGCAAAATCAGGATAAATATTATTAAGTTCTTCATAAGAATCAATATTTTTATCTAATCCATAAGTAATTATTCTATTATTCTTTTCATATTTTAAGCTATTTACAAGGGGATCATCAGCATTTAATACTAAAGTGGTATCATCTCCAATAGAATCAACGATATCTTTAAATACTAAATCAGGATGTCCATTCCTAGAAGGTTGATCTCTAGTCATATTAGTTATAATTAAATGAGAAGGTTTCTTCTTATCAAATATTAACTTTAAATGCCTTTCATCACATTCTAATAAAAGAACATCATGCCTAAATTTACCTTTATTATCACAATTATTTAATATTAAAGTAACAGCAGCTAAAACTCCATTAGAGCCACTTTTATTGTAGCAAACATCATAACCAGCATCTGTTAAAATATGATTAATTAAATCTGTAGTAGAACCTTTCCCTGAAGAACCAGTAACAGCTATAACTATTTTAGGATATTTAACTTTATTAAGAACATCTTTTTGTTTTAATACATCATAAATAATATATCCCGGATAAACAGAACCATTTTTCCCAAACATTTTGCATACCTTAGTAATTAATTTGTTAACAAAAATAGAACTTCTTACTTTCATATATATCACCTAAAAAAATTATATCAAAAAAATAGAAAAGATGATTAAAAAAAGGAAAAATAGTGTATAATAAAATAGAGGTGAGTAGTTAGTGAAAAGAATAATTACCATAATAACTTTCATCCCTTGGTTTTTATATTATTATAGTGAAACAAAAAGTTTATTAAAAACCATAAAGAATAATAAAGAAAATGATACTAAGGAGAGTATATTTAAACTACTACCAATTAATAACTTAGTTTTATACTCTGTACTAATATATTTTTCTATAGCATATAAAAATGCTAATAATATCTTTGTTGTTAGAATTCTCTTGTTTTCAGCTATAAATATTTATTTGTTCTTTAATACAATATCTGAGAAAGATTACATACTAAATATTAATAAAAAAGAGGAAAGAATATCCTTTAAATACTATGTATTAGCTTTTATACCTATATTATTCTATTTAATAACAAAAAAACAAATGGCTACCTATTACATAATGTTAATATATAATTTCTTTGCCTATTTATTTATAAAGTTAGTAGGATTACCCAAAAATGAAGAATGATTATAATATTGACCGTATAATAGATAATTTTTATAGCAAAGGATATACTAAATTTTTAAACCCTAAAGAGTTTTTATTAGTAAAAAATAAATTACCAAAAAGAGCACAAAATATCTATAAACCATATAATGAAGCTGTTAAAGTGATAATATACAAAAATGAAATGCCTAATATAATAATATGTAAAATAACTTTTAATAGTGAAGTAAAACATACAATGGTATTAAAAGGATTATTTAATTTAGGCTTAAAAGAAGATACATTTGGTGATATTATAATTATGGATAATATAGCATATATTTACCTACTAGAAGAATTATATGATTATGTAAAATATAATTTTGAATTAAATAAAATAAGCATTAATAACATTGATAAAATAGATAAAGATTATTTAAAAGCTTATGAACCAAAATTTGAAAAGATAGAGCTTTTAGTATCAAGTTTAAGAATAGATAATGTCATAAGTAGTATTACAAATGATAGTAGAAAAAGCATTATATCTAGATTTAAAGATAATCATATTCTTTTAAATTATGATATAGTTAAAAAGAATGATATATATCTAAAAGATGGAGATGTCTTCAGTATTAGAAGAATAGGAAAATTTAGATATAATGGAATAATAAAAAATACTAAAAAGGGCGGTTTTATAATAAGTATATATAAATATATTTAAAAATGGAGTGATATTATGAAAAAAGGATTTATATTTGTTGAAACCATGGTATGTATAGCCTTTCTAGGTACTGTACTATTATCTGTTTATGCATCATTTACCACAGTATTAGATAATGCAAAAGCAAGATTACAATATGATGATCCAATATATTTATATAGGACTTATTTTATATTAAACTTTCTAGAAGAAAATGGCTTAACAGAATATATTAATGAAAAATTTTCTTCTCAAGCAAATAATACAACATATATTTCGGAATTTGGTTGTAGTTCAGCTGGAGTAGTTGGAGATTCTACTTCAGGATCTATTTTTGAAAAACACTTTTGCGAAAAAATATTACAAGGCGGAGATTGGAATGTTAATCATGTTTTCATTATGCCATATAATATTAATAAAGTAGTAAGTTGTGTTAACAACGATGATATAAAAAGTGGAGCAGCCGCCAATTGCCGAAGAAATACAGCATTAAAGAATCTATCTGTCCAAGCTGTTAATTATCTATATAGTTTAGATGGCTATACTGGTTCCCCAACTGATGATGAAATTTTAGAATTGACAGAAACCCAGATGAAGGTGGATCCAAGTAAACAAATTTATAGAATTGTTGTAGAGTATAAAGTGCCGGAATCAGTTGAAACTCATACTTATTACGACTATTGCTTAAGCGGTAAAAAAACCTGTTCCAATTGGAATCCTGAGAGTAATAAAAAAACATATAGTGTAACCAATTATAAATACTATTATTCTTCACTAGAAATACCAAATGGTTATAATCAAGTATCGAATGATGGTTATGAATTGAAGATTAAATTTGATGGTAATAATCCGGATAGTTGGTGCTCTACCCATGCAAGTATCGTTCTTAAAGATACTTACGCATATCATAGCACACGTAGATCCGAGTACTTTATTGTTCAAAAAGGAACGGCATATTCTCCGACTGCAGGATTACCAGACTATAACAATCCAGATTATATTTGTTTTGCTAAAAACAATAAAGTTGCCTTATATGGTAAGGAATGGAATACCAAACCAGATGGAACAGGGGTTACATTCAGCCACTCAGATGGTAGCGTTAATTCTGACGATATAGCTGCCGCAGTAGGATGTGACCTAAATGAAGCACCTTGTACAGCAGTTCTATATGTTAATTGGGTACCTGTTAAATCTTATAATATAACATATGATTTAGACGGAGGATCTGATCCGTCTCCAGCAAACCCTCGAACCTATCTTAACAATTCGCCAAGAATTACTATTGCTGCCCCAACTAAATCAAATTATAAATTTATGGGCTGGACAGGAACAGATATTACAGAAGGAACATATAACACCAATTTAAAAATACAAACTAGAAGTGAAGGAGACAGATCTTACAAAGCTCATTGGTGCCCTGCTTGTACAAAAGCTAACTGTTTGCCAAGCATTGATGCTGCAGGAACGTGCTCATATGGCTGTAAAGTCGGATATGTTTGTACAGCTAATTGTGGTACTACTAATATGACTTGCCAAGCTGCAAATTATACAAATGGAAAAGATTCTTTTGTAACACTTGCAGAAGCGATAAACGGAACAGAGAGTGGTCAAACTATTACCTTATTAGGAAACTATAAGGACGAATCCGTTGCAACATTTACAAAAGCAAATGTCACTTTACAATTAGGTGGGCATACTTTAACCAAAGAACCAAATCCGATTAGATTTTCAAATGGCTCAACAACTATCATAAATGGAACGATTACATCTGCACTAGCCACCACAATATATCAAGCTGGTGGAAATTCTACATTACAAAATGTAAGAATAATTAACACTTCTAATAATAATCCGCCCAACGAAACAATTCAAGCTGCCATTATTGTAAGTAATGGAAAAATGACAATAAAAACTGGCAGTGAAATAAAAGCAGGTCTTGGTGCTACAACAAAGTTTGCCAAAGGAATAGAAATTTTGACATATGGTCATGTTGATTTGCAAGATAGCAAGATATACGTAAATAGTACCAATGCAGGAGGAATTGGCGGAACAGGTATTAAAGATATGGGAAAATTAAGAATGTTAAATAGTGAGGTTATAGTAGAAAAGTTAGCCAAAAATAAATGTGGTATTTGTGTACATGGTAAAGCTAATATAGAAGGATCTAGAATAGAAGTGAAAGGAAGAATAGCCGGTAGTCCTGAAATTGATGGCGGAGCCTTAGATTCTGTTAATGAAGAATCGTGTGTTTATATTAAAAGAAATTCAACAATATTTAAGTGTACCAATACAAATTATTGTATTTTAAGCAATTATGGAAGAATCTACACAGGTGAGTCAAATTACTCTGACTTGTTATCTAGAGTAACAGCTTCGGGAATTACAATAAAAAAGATTGGAATAAGAAATCCACCTAGTGCGGATATAAGATACAATAATAATAAATGTTTTTAAAAGAGAGATGATGAAATATGAATTACGAAAGCTTAGAAAGAATGAAAAAAAAATCAATTAGAAATAATAATAGTGAAAAAATGGAAGCTTATTATAGGGGTTATGAAAATGGCTATAATAAAGGAGCTAAAAAAGGATTTGAAAGAGGAGCGTTACTAGCTATAGCTACAGCTGCTATTCTTACAGTTGGATATTTAGGATATGGTTTTTTAACCAGTCCAAACGTTCCAAATCCTACATTAGTTGCAGCAAATCAGTCATTTACTGAAAATTCACAGACTAAACCAGATACCTTTGAAAATTGGGTTGATTTTCAAAAAGTAGCAGAAGACTATGACCCAGAAACAATGGATTTTGATATCTATATTTACACCATTTATAGCCGGCTTAACTATGTAGATGAAAATACAAGAATAGAAGATATGAACCAATTATTTCGTCAGTTAAATCTTATTGGTAAGTCGGAGTATGATAATTTTGTATCATATTGTAAAGATAGAGGTTTGTGCATAGAGACTGACGAAGGCTATAAAGTAGACGAAAAAAGATATCGCCAAGTGTTAGAAGATTATATGGGAGCTTATCATGAAAAATTGGTAGCTGAACAGAAAATTGATGAAATTAAAGGTGGTATGCATCAATGAAAAGTGTAGTAGAAGATAATGTAGAATATATTATAATTGCCGAAATTAAAGATAACGAGATAAAATATCTATATCTTGCTAACGAAAAAAACGAAAGCGATATATGTGTTCGTAAAGATGTAAATGGAAAAATTTATCCTTTAGATGATGAAAAAGAATTTAATAAAGCTATGGTATTATTCTATAAAAAATATGAAAAAAAAATAAAAAGTTTGCTTGGAGAATAAAAGCAAACTTTTTTAATAAAAAATATTGTCATATCAAAAATTATTTGATACAATAGACGTGCCTTAAAAAAGGAAATAAACATGTTTGTGGACTTAAAACTCGAGTGCCAAATAATTGGTGTGGTTTAAGGAAGAAGCAAGCAGAAGAATTAACGAAGGAGGGAAATTTTTATGGCAGTAGTTTCTTTAAGTTATTTATTAGAAGCTGGAGTTCATTTTGGACATCAAACAAAAAGATGGAACCCAAAAATGAAGGAGTATATTTATACTTCAAGAGATGATATTTATATCATTGATTTACAAAAAACAATGGAATGCATTGAAAAAGCTTATGCTGAAATTCATAGCATTGCTGAAAATGGAGGTACTTTTATCTTTGTAGGAACAAAGAAACAAGCTCAAGAAGCTGCAAAAGATACCGCTATTAGAACTAATTCTTACTATGTTACTGAAAGATGGTTAGGAGGAACATTAACAAACTTCCGTACAATCAGAAAAAGAGCAAGAAGATTAGATGAAATTGAAAATATGGAAAAAGATGGTACATTTGATTTATTACCTAAAAAAGAAGTAATTGCTTTAAGAAAAGAATATGAAAAATTAAATAAATTACTTTGTGGTATTAGAGAAATGAACAAATTACCTCAAGCAATGATAATTGTTGATCCTAAGAAGGAATTAAACGCAATTAGAGAAGCAAGAAAGTTAAACATACCTATCTTTGGTATCGTTGATACAAACTGTAACCCTGATGATGTTGACTATGTAATTCCTGGTAATGACGATGCTGTTAGAGCAGTTAAAGTTGTTTTAGGGGTATTAGGAAACGCTATCGCTGAAGTAAATGGCGGAGAAATAATAGACTTCGTAACAGAAGATGATAAAAAAGTAAAATCAACTCCAAAGAAAGAAGAAAAAGTAGAAGCTCCAACAGCTACTGAAAAAGTAGAAGAAAAGAAAGAAGCTATTCAAGCTACTGAAAAAGTAGAAGAAGTAGAAGAAGTAGTTGAAAATTCAGAAGACTCAGAAGATTTAAGTAAAAAAACTCTAACTGAATTAAAAGCTGCAGCTAAAGAAGCAGGAATCAAAGGATATTCTGCAATGAAAAAAGATGAATTAATTTCACTATTAAGTGAATAATAAATAGAAGAATTGAAAGAAGGTTACTTAAATGATTACAGCTAGTTTAGTAAAAGAATTACGTGATCAAACTGGTGCTGGAATGATGGATTGCAAAAAAGCTCTAACCGAGACAAACGGCAACATCGAAGCCGCCGTTGATTGGTTACGTGAAAAAGGTATTGCCAAAGCTGGTAAAAAAGAAGCAAGAGTAGCAGCAGAAGGACTTGCAAAAATATTTGTAAAAGGTAATAAAGCTGTTATGATAGAAGTTAATACCGAAACAGATTTCGTATCTAAAAATGATGAATTCAAAGAAATGATTGACGTTATTGGTGATACTATACTAAAAAGTAGAGCAAAAGACTTAGATGTTGAAAAAGCAAAAGAATTAAAATTAAATGATGGAACAATTAATGATTACATCACTGAAAAGATTGCTAAAATAGGGGAAAAATTGGATTTCCGTCGTTTAGCAGTTATTACTAAAGAAAAAGATGAAAACTTCGGAACATATTTGCATATGGGCGGAAAAATAGCAGTTGTAACAGTTGTTAAAGGCGCTAACGAAGAAGTAGCAAAAGACGTAGCAATGCAAGCCGCTGCAATGGATCCAAAATATGTATTTGCTAGTGATGTTCCAGAAAAGGAAGTTGAAAGAGAAAGAGAAGTTCTAAAAGAACAAGCGATGAATGAAGGTAAACCTGCAGAAATCGCAGAAAAAATGGTTGAAGGAAGACTTAAAAAATATTTCAAAGAAATATGTCTTGCTGAACAAGCATTTATTAAAGATGGAGATATTGACGTAGCTAAGTACGTAACTAACAATGGTGGGGAATTAAAATCAATGACACGTTTCAAAGTAGGCGAAGGAATCGAAAAACGTCAAGATAATTTTGCTGAAGAAGTAATGTCACAAATAAAAGAAAGCTAATAGACACTTTTTTATCAAGTGTCTTTTTTCTTGCTATTTAAAAAACTAATCTTATGATATACTATGTATGAAAGAAGTGAGTTTATGAAAGATAAGAGCAAAAGTTTTAAATTAATTCGCAAATTTATATATTTTGTTTTATTCTCTCTTGTAATAGGTGCCTTTATCTATCTAAGTAATAAATACGAATCATTATCAGAAGAAAAGACTATAGTTTTCACTAGTTACTACGAAAGTATAAATACCAAAAGATTTGAAATTTTAAATGCTAATGGCTTACTAAAACAGCTAAAAACAGGAAAACACTTAATATATATAGGTAATCATACTACAATATGGTCAGAAGCCTACGCATATCTTCTTACCGAGTGTTTAGATGAATTAGATGTTAATGCTAGTTATTATGACCTAAATAGTGACAAAAACCAAAAGAATTCTAAATACTATGAAATAAGAGAAAGATTAAAGAGTAGCTTAATTACTACAGATGACTCTAATAATAACCTGCTAGCCCCTTCATTTTATATAGTAAATAATGGTAAAGTTGAATATTATAATATAACTACTGCTGCAGTAAAAAACAGTACTACAGTAGAAGATTATTGGACAAACTATAATAAAGAAGCTTTTAAAAAAGAGATAAAAAGTAATATAAAAAGATATTATTTGAATAATTAAAAAATATATCTTATAATTAAACAAATAAAGGAGATTAGAATATGACAAATGAAGAAATTGAACTTCAAATGATGCATTGTATAGAAACTATGGAAAGTCGTCTTACTTCAATCAGAGCTGGTAGAGCAAATCCTGCTATGTTAAATGGAATAAACGTTGAATACTATGGAACCCCAACGCCATTACAAAGTTTGGCTAATATAACAGTTCCAGAAGCAAGAACATTAATTATTAAACCATTTGATAAAGGTTGCTTAAAAGATATAGTTAGAGCTATAAACGAAGCTGATTTAGGTATTAATCCAACTGATAATGGCGAAAGTGTTATTATGAGTATACCTGCTTTGACAGAAGATAGAAGAAGAGAATATGTTAAACAAGCCAAAGAAATTGCTGAAGAAACAAAAATAGCTTTAAGAAGAGTAAGGCAAGAAGCTAATGATTCGATAAAAAATGATGACGAAATAACAGAAGATGAAGAAAAAAGATTAATGGACGAAGTACAAAAGTTAATTAATGATTATAATAAAAAAGTAGACGATTTATTTAAAGAAAAAGAAGAAGAATTAATGAAAGTATAAAATAAAAATGAGTTATCGCAAATTTTGCGACAACTCATTTTTTAATCTAAAAAATGCATAATTAAATCTATTAAAGTATCTTTTTCTTCATGGTTGGACTCAGCAACTAAAATAGTTAAAGCAGTAAGAGTACTATTATCTATTCTTTTTTGCTCTCCCTTATAAAGCAACCCATAGAAATCTAAGAAATAAATAAATAGGGTAGCAGCTATTCTTTTGTTTCCGTCAGCAAATACATGGTCCTTTGTAACAAAATATAAAAAATTAGCCGCTTTTTCTTCTACCGAAGAATAAACATCTATCCCGCCATAAGAAGCGTATATATTATTAATAATACTTTCAAGATTTAAAGAATCGTTTTTTTCTACAGCAAAAACATCACTTTTATTTTTATCTTTTAATTCTTGAATTAATCTTTTACAATCTTCATATTTAATTCTTTTATCACTATTAATTCCATCTATTTTCGAAAAACTTTTATGATCATAATCGTCTAACATATCTAAAGCTTCTGAATAATTATTAATAACCTCTAATATTTCTCTCAATTCACTATCAGGAATTCTATCGTTGCTCCTTGTTGCTATTTTTACTAAATCAACAATTTGACCCAAATATTTAAGACGTGGATTATTAACGGCATATCCTTTTACCAAATAATCCTTTAAAACACTATTAGCCCATCTCCTAAAGATAATACCTTTTTTAGACTTAACTCTATATCCAACACTAATAATAACATCTAAATTATAGTGTTCTACTTCATATTCCTTATTGTCATTAGCTGTTATAGTAAATATCCTTACGGAGTCATCCTCTGATCCGGATAATTCTTCTTTTAAAACATTTTTTACATGCTTACCAATAGTTTTTACATCTCTATCAAATAATTCTGCTAATTGTTTTCTATTAAGCCATACAGTATCATCTTCTATATTAACATCTAGTTTTACTCCTTGATTTTCAAATATTACAATTTCATTTTTTTCATTATTCATGCTATCAATTCTTTCTATTACTATTATAATTTTAAATTGGTAGTATACTTTTTTCAATAATAATAAAACAATTTTACATAGAAAGAACTTCTAAGCCTTATATATTATTACTGGTAATTTTGAATTGCAATCAATGAGTGAAGGAGTATCACCATCTTCTAGTATTATTGGTTGGCTATTCGTTGGTTGTATTTTTGGTATGATTTATTATGCATATTTGTGTTTAATATCTATGATTGTATGGAAGATTATTAATAGAAAAAACAAAGCAGCAAATCAAAGCTATACTACACTAACTAAGAGTGGAAATAGGTATGTACATCATAAACCATCAAAATATGATGAACAAATTGAAGTGCTTTGGTTTAGTTTTTTGAATTATGTTTGTATTATAGAGTTTGCAATTATAGTATTTATGTATATGTTTGGAATAATAAAAATAATATAGATAATATTTTTAAATTAAGAATTAGTAATGAATAAAATATAATAAATGAAAATAGAAGGTGATAGCTTGGAAAAAAAGTATCTAAAAGACATAAAAAAACAAAAAAAAATAAAATTGATATTTCATTTATATTATAATATAATTATACAAGAAGTAAAGGAAGGATGTTAATGGATAATTGCAGAATAGTAGAATATAACGGAACGATTATTCAAGGAGACACTATCCTTAAATCCCCAGCTATTCGTGGAACAATGAGAAAACCAATCGGAGTAAAAAGTATTACTTCCTTTGATGGCTCTTTTGATAATGAAAATATAATAGTTGAATATGATATAGGTAGTATTAGATTCGGTAAAATTGGTAACATTTCTGAAGCTTATAAAAACCTTAAAGAAAAAATTGGCAGTAGAGAAAGCTGTACATTTGAAGAATTATGTTCAATAGTATTCGAAGTAGTTGATGAATATTTTGGAAGATTTGAAAATGTTAAAGATAGATTATCATATTATAAAGATTATGACTATGCTGAGTCAGAAGATGATTATGGTAGAATATCAGAACTAAAAGGAAAGAGTAGTGCAATGTGTGTTGAAAGAGCAGCCTTAGCACAAAACCTATTAAAATCATTAGGAATTAATTCAATATATAAAGCAACAGAAATAATAATCAACGGCAAAAAAGAAGCACACGCCTTCAATTTAGTTGAATTTGAAGGTAAATGCTATATTTTTGATTCAACAATACCAACATTAAGAACCGATCGAATTGATCCGTTAGTTGGTGAAATTCCAAAGGAAGTATTTGATAAGATTAGTATGCCAATGTTTACTGGTTATGGAGTGGAAATAACTCACTACAATCCATTAAGAGATAAAGAAGTAACAATAGTTTATGATTCAAATTGGAGTGATAAAATAACTCTTGAAGATCAAAACAATAAAACAAAATAGAAAATTGCATATAAAAGAGGGAGGTTAATCCTGATGAAAGAAGAACCTGAATGGTATGATAATCGCCTTATGCCTGAAACTGAATTGCATACTCATATAAACGCAATAATTTCAGGGACTGGTTTCGTCGATTTTGTTGCTGCTATAGAAACAATAATAGGTACAGCTCCAGAAAATATGACAGTAACTATTAGAGCAACAGATCCGAACGGGAAAACAGGCCTACTACCGATTCCACTATTTGAAAAGCAAAATGGAAAAGTAAAAATAGATCCTGAAACTAAGCAACCAATAAAAAATCCTTTAGTAGTACCTTTATTTTGTCAGTCCATAAAGTTTGCAAAACAACGAGAAATCAAAATAAAAGTTAATGGTATTAATTATACAATTGATAATAGTGATTATCTAAAAGCCTATAGCAGGAGAAATGATGCTACAACAACTCTAGTAAAAAAACTAAAAAGATTACAACTTTCAAAAATAAAGGATACTTTTGATGACCAAATATTGCAAAAATACTTTGAAAAAGTAATTGATTTATTATTTGAAGATCCTAGAGTAAAACAAAAATACAAGACTATTGATAGATTACGAAGAGACTTTAAACATAGATTGGTAAAATTAAAATCATTTGCTGGACAACTTAATAAAATTAATTTGTATTTTTGTGATGATCTAAATCAATATCTTAGAGCTTATACTCTTGTAGTAAAAAAAACTAGCGACTTAATTATGAAGGATGCAATAAGAGAACTTCCAGAAATAAAAGATATAGAAGGTTACATTGAAATAAGAAATGACTATGATAAAAAGAAAGAACAAATAAAACAAAGAATATATTTAGAACATCTCAAGGAATTATTAAGAGAAATGAGCTTATATGGCATAAGATATGCAGAGATTAGTACTACAAGTATAGATAAAGCTCCGAGTTTGCAACAACTACCGCCAAAAGAACAAATCCCAATTGCATATTATTTTCTATATCAAATTCGTCAAAAAGATGGTGAAAAAGAAATCCTAGAAGCCATTGATAGTTTTATTAATACAGATGAAAGATTTATTGGTATTGATATAGCAGGAACTGAAGAAATAATAACCCCAAAAACTGCTACAATGAAAATGAGGTGTATACTAGGAGGATTAATAAAACCCGGAACAACACAAGATCCAAGAAATAAATTTAGAGTATTAAGAATTCATGCTAGCGAATTTGACGGGATGAACGATAATGCGCTAAATTATCTTAGAGGATTGGACAAGTTTATAGAATCTGAAAAAGCAAAAGGAATAGATTATATGCCATACCTTCCTGAAATAAGAATAGGACATGGTATTAGATTGCCTGCAAATAATCAAATTGAATATATTGGGTTATTAAAAAAGTATAATATAACAATTGAAATCAATCCAACATCCAACTATTTATTAGGGAACGTTGATAAAAAAGAAGATTTAGCAGAAATACTAGAATTCTACTTAACAAATAATATTCCTCTTGTTGTAAGTACTGATGGAAATGGCATATATGGTACTACCTTATATGAAGAAAGAAAAGTTATAGAGAAAATCATTAAAGAATATATAAGTAAAAAAGTGACTAACGAAGCAGAACTAGGAATTTATGATGCTAGATTAAAAGAAAGATATGACATGTTAAGAGAAGAAGAAAAGAAAGTCATATCTGAAGCTGATTTTAAACAACAAAAAATTGCTGAAAGAATAGAAATTGAAACCGCCGAAATGGTTCAAAGAATACTAGATACAAACAATCAAAGAATTCATTATGTAATGGAGAAGATAGCTACTGAAACTCTCGCTAATTTAGATGAGTCCTTAGAAGTCAATGCCAATATAATGGATGATATAAAAGATGAAGAATTAAAAAAAAATAAATGAAAAAGTCAAAAAAGATAATGAAAATATTAAAGAATATCAAACAGATTTTTCGTTTAAACCTCCTGATCGCTGGTGGGAACCAACTAAACAAGTAGATTCGGCAAAAATTAGAGAAGTAGAAGAATTGCTTGGACCATTTCAAAAAATCATAGAAGAAAGCGCTATCAATGGTGCAAGAAAAAGATAAAGACACGTATTATGATACGTGCCTTTTTGCTTTTTAAAGCAATTTTATGATTGTCAAATTTAGTAAATAAATTAGCAAAATATATACATTGGGCATAATAGTGTTATGGAGAAAAGTTTTTGTTATTAGAGATTGATGAGAGGAGTTACGACACCCAAAAGACAAAATTTGGAACCTATAAACTTATAAGGCTATTCAACAGAAAGACGTTTGATACAAATCCAAAGAAAAGACATAATTATGTCCACCAAAGGGTAAGATTTGAAGCTTATCTAGTAATTGAATATGATTGGTGGAATGAACCAGAATATGATCCTGCAGAATTGTATTTTGGAAAAGGTTATAAATTTGAGCGTAGTGATGATCTTCAGACCAACGTGGTCCGAAGTGAAAAAATTAAAGAAGATTGAAAGTTGTTTTCTCGAATCTTTTTTGTTATGAATTTTAAAAATTCATCTAGATGAAAAATATAAATTCGAATATATTTTTTGTTGAATTATTCAAATTGAAGTTTTGACTAAAAAGAGTTAATAAAATATAGTATTCGCTCGAAAGGAGGAATTGTAATGAATGAAATTATATTAATTGGTGAAGTATCAACAAAAATCATAAAATCAGATAAGAAGAAAATATCAACAGTATATTTGAAAGTCAAAGATGCGATTAATGATAAATGTAATTATATCCCTGTTTGTTTTAGATATATGAATCATGATTTTCTTTTATCTTTAAAAGGTAAAGAGATTGCAATAAGTGGACATATTGAACCAAGTGTATTTAATAGAATATTTGTAGATGTTGTCCATGTGAGTAAATAGTTTAATTATTTATG
>CAMODW010000036.1 GCA_946611635.1 uncultured Bacillota bacterium
CTGTTTTGTTTAGGATTATATAATGTTTTAAAAATAGATATGTATAATAAAGATTTATTAGTAAAGAAGTATAATTTTGATGAATCTAATACTTTAGCAAATATGATAATTGGAAAAGAAAAAAGTATTAAAGAGATGATAGGTTTTAATAAAGTTATAGATAAGAATGGTAATATATATTATAAGAGTAATGATGTATTATATAGAGGTTTTTCTACTAATAATATAATTAGTTATGATGATTATAATAAATTAAATGATTTGGCTAAGCAAGAAGCTTTATTATCTAATATAATAGCTGATGTAAGTAGTAAAAGTGATTATGTTTCATATGTGAAAAATATAGTGTTAGATAAGGATAGTTATAATATTGAAGTTAAAGATATAAACAAATACATTTATGATTTAGATAAGCAATATTATAATAATATAATATATATAGAATTTGATGCGATGAGTGATAATTGTAATAATAGTAGAATAATAATTAATAATATAGCTAGAGAGATAAGTTGTAAGAAAGAAAAGTATAAATATACTATTAGTGATAAGAGTATTAAAAAATTATATATTTATTTAGACAAAGGTAATTATAGAATAAATAATATTAAAATGTATAGTTTGGATTATGCTAAGGTAGAGAATAGTAAGATGGAATTAAATGAATATAGTTTTTTAGAAAAGGGAAATAGTATAGTTGGAAATATAAATTCTTCTGGGAACGGATACTTTATAGCTTTTATACCTTATGATAATGGATATGATGTTAGTGTAGATGGAAAAATAGAAAATTATCAAAAGGTAGATAATGAATATATTGGTATACCTCTTAGTAAAGGTATTCATAGTATTGTTATTAAAAGAAATAATAGATATTTTTTAATTACTTGTTTCTTTTCTTACTTGGGATTAGTTTTTATGTTTTTTATAAAATATTTAGAAAATAAAAGAAGATTTACGTAAACGAAGTAAATAAAGAACGACAATAATACTATAATATGTAATAATAGTGATAAGTATAGAGGGTGGTATCTTGAAAGCAAAATGTGTTTTTGTTGATATAGATAATACACTTAATGTTTCTAGTGGAAAAGTAACAGCATATACTAAAGATGTAATGAAACGTTTAAAAGAAAAAGGAATTATTGTTGTTGTTAATACTGGTAGAAGTGCTAAGTATGCAATTGAAAAATCTAAAGAAGCGAGTTTATCAAATTATATAGTTAGTTCAAATGGAGCGGAAGTATATGATTATGTAAATGATGTTATTATATTTGAACAATCTATTCCAGCAGAAACTGTAAAAAATGTGTATAAGTATTGTCAACGAATGAATTTAACATTAATTCTCAATACGCTTGTTGCTAGGTTTATTAATAAAAAAGAATATAAGTATAATAATGAACCTGTAGAATATTTTAGTGATATAGACGAAATATTAAATAAATATCCTATTAATCAATTAGTAATACTTTCGGAAAACTACGATCGAATGTTAGTTATTCCTCATATGTTTAAGGAAAAGTTTCCTAACTTAAAGGTAGTTCATTCTTCTATGAGTTTGATAGAAGAAAAAAGAATAAAGAATAAAGAATACTATCATGATTTGGTATTAGAGAATACAGCTAAAAGTACTGGTTTAGTAGAATTGTTAGATTATTTAAAAATAAATGCTGATGATGTAATTGCTGCTGGAGATGGATATGATGATGTATGTATGTTTGATGTAGTTGGTACGTCAATTGCAGTAGGTAATGCTAATGAGAAACTTAAGGAGATAGCTACTTATATAGCTGATACTGTTCAAAATGATGGCGTGGCAAAGATGTTAGAAAAACTACTTTTAGAAAATTAACTCATAGTAGTTAATTTTTTTTAATTATGGTAAAATTAGTTTAGGTGATATATATGAAAAAGAAACAAAAAGTTGATTGTTTAATAGCGGTGATATTTATGATGATAGCTGTTTTATATTTGTTATTTCCGTTATATCATATATCTAATTTGAAACAGATTAATATAATTATGTTTAGTATAATGTCAGTTGTTTCTTTAGGACAATTTTTAATTAATTATAAAACAAAGGATTATACGGGCTTGTTTAATTTTTTTGCTTGTTTAATATTTGTAATATTTATGATTGTATTTGATATAAGTAAACCTAAAATATTGAGTACTTGTATATTATTATGGGTAGCTTTAGAAGCTTTTATAAAATTTAATAAAAGTGATTATTATAATGATAGAAGAGATAGAATGTGGAAAATAAGTGTTATCATGTTAGCTACATTTATTATCTCTGGTATTTTAACTAGTATTAATTTAAAGTATAGTGAAGAGGTAAGAGTTGTGGTAATGGGATTTTTCTTATTTATAAATAGTGTATTAGAATTAGTCGATCCTATTGTTAAGTATTTGATTACTCGTTCTTAGGGGTGTTTTTTATGAAATTAGTTAATGATTTTGATAGTTATAAATTGATTGATTTAGGTAATGGTATGAAATTAGAAAAATGGGGAGATATTACTTTGTATCGACCAGATCCTCAAGTTATATGGGATAAAGATATAGATTTACGGGATGTAGATGCTATATATCATCGTAGTAATAAAGGTGGAGGAAATTGGGAGATAAAGAATAAAGATATACCCAGTAGATGGCAAATAAAGTATCATAATTTAGTATTTAATATAAAGCTAATGGGATTTAAACATACTGGTTTATTTCCAGAACAGGCATATAATTGGAATTCTATTATAAAAAAAATAAAAGAAGCTGGTAGACCAGTTAAAGTTTTAAACTTATTTGCTTATACTGGTGCAGCTTCGGTTGCGGCTTTATCTGCTGGTGCTTCAGTTGTTCATGTTGATTCATCAAAAGGAATGGTTGATTGGGCGAAAGAAAATGTTCAAGCTTCGGGTTTAAGTGATAGACCTATTAGGTTTTTAGTAGATGATGTTATAAAGTTTGTTAAAAGAGAAATAAGAAGAGGTAATAAATACGATATTATTATTATGGATCCACCTTCTTTTGGTAGAGGTGCAAATGGTGAAGTTTGGTCATTAGAAAATAATTTGTTTGAATTGGTTAAGTTATGTAATGAGTTGTTGTCAAATGATCCTTTAATGTTTTTAATAAATTCTTATACAACAGGAATATCAAAAACGATTTTGGAAAACATTTTAAATATTACTATTAATAAAGAATATGAAGGAATTGTATCTAGTGATGAACTTGGCATTCCTTGTGAAAATGGTTTAATACTACCTTGTGGTATATTTGCTAAATGGGAGAATAAATTATAATAATTTATTCTTTTTTAAAGGAAATAAATAATAGATTGTTAATATATATAATAGAGGGAATAATAGTTAGTGATGAAGAGTGTGTTTTAGTTAGGAGTATACATGTTAAGTTTAAAACACATATATAAAAAGTATGGAGATAATGAAGTCTTAAAGGACATTAATATAGATTTTAGAGAACATGAATTAGTAGCTATTTTGGGTGAATCTGGTAGTGGTAAATCTACTATGTTAAATATAATAGGTGGATTAGATAAATATGATGCTGGAGATTTATTAATTGATGGAATTAGTACAAAGAATTATAAAAATAAAGATTGGGATTTATATAGAGAACAAAGAATGGGATTTGTATTTCAATCGTATAATTTAATTGAACATTTGAATGTAGTAGATAATGTTAATTTTGCTTTGGCGCATAGAAGTGAAAAAGATCAAGAGAATGAAGTAATTCCCTTGTTAAAAAAACTTGGTTTGTTATCAAAGCTTAAAACTAATGTTAGGAATTTATCTGGTGGGGAAAAGCAAAGAGTTGCAATTGCTAGAGCATTAATTAAGAAACCAGGAGTATTATTATGTGACGAGCCAACAGGAGCTTTAGATTCAAATAATAGTTCAGAAATAATGAAGTTATTAAAGGAAATTGCTAAGAAAAAACTTGTGATTGTAGTTACTCATAGTGAAGAGTTAGCTAAAGAATACGCAGATAGAATAATTACAATTAAAGATGGTAAGATTATTAAGGATAATAATATATATCATATTTCTAAACAAATTAGAGTAATAAAAAAGAATAAATATAAGAAATTGAATATTATAAAATCATTAAAGTTATCTTTTAATAATTTACGTTGTAGAAAAGGTAGAACCATGTTGGTATCTTTTGCGGGATCAATTGGAATAATTGGTATATCATTAATAATTAGTTTATCTTCAGGTGTTAAGAAATATGTTAAAAGTATAGAAGATACAACTATAGGTAATTATCCAATTAAAATTAATAAAACATCTTTTGATTATAGTGGTATAGATTTAAAGAATGATAGTAATATAAGGTGTTCTAAGAATAAGATTTGTAGTAGAGATGATATTTCTAATAGTGATGAAATAGTTGATGCTATAGCTTTAAAAGAGAATAATTTAAAAGATTTTAAAAAATATTTGGATAATAATAAAAGAATTAATAACTTGGGTTATATCAATTACTTATATGATATGGATTTATATATTTATAGTAAGGATGGTAATCAAGTGTCTCCAGATAGTTTAAGTATTAATAATAGTAGTTTTTTGATGGAAGAAAAAAATACTTTTCAAGTTTTACCTGATAATAAAGATGTATTAAGTAATAAATATGAATTAATTGCTGGTGAATTGCCCAATAATTATAACGAGTTAGTCTTAGTAATATCTAATAATAATGAATTGAAAATGTCTACTTTATACAAGTTAGATATTGAAAGTAAAGAGGAATATGAAAAGTTTTATAATGATGCTAAAGAAAATAAAAGAGTAAATATAGAAGAGAAAAACTATAATTATAAGGACTTATTAAATATAGAGTATAAATTAGTTTTAAATACTTCTTTATATTTGAAAAGTAATGGAAAATGGAATAAGAATAATGATTTAAAAGCATTAATTAGGAGCGGAGAAGATTTAAAAATAGTTGGTGTATTAAAAGATAAAGAGGGGCCTGGTAATTATATAGGATATACTAAAGCTTTATTAAACTATGTAGTTGTTGGTAATAGAAGTAGTAATATATATAAAGAACAAAGTAATAATAGGGAATATAATGTTCTAACTAGTAATAAAATAAATGATGAAGTAGAGTATAATGAAGTAATGAAAAAACTTGGTATTATAGATTTAGATAATCCTAGTAGTATAGAAATATATACAGGTAAGAGTAAGAATAAAAAAGAAATAAAAAGAATAATAAATCATTATAATAGTGATAATAAGAATAAAAAGATATATTATGTAGATATGATGAGTGTTTTGTTAGATACATTAAGTAGTATGGTTAATATTATTTCTTTAGTTTTATTGTCTTTAGTAGCTGTTTCTTTAATTGTTTCTAGTATAATGATTGCTATAATTACTTATATAAGTGTAGTAGAGAGAAATAAAGAAATAGGAATTTTAAGGGCTTTAGGTGGTAGTAGTAGGGATGTTAAGAATGTTTTTTTGGCAGAAACAATGATAGAAGGTTTTTTAGCAGGTATTATAGGAGTGTTATTATCGATAGTATTATTATATCCTATGAATTATTTTATATTTAAGATATCTAACATTGAAAAAATTGCCAATTTACCTATTGGTGGAGCTTTAGTACTTATTATGTTTAGTATAATATTATCAATGCTTTCAGGATTTATACCTGCTAGTATAGCAGCGAAAAAAGAAATAGTATTATCATTAAGAAATGATTAATTGTTTTACATATATTTGTAAAAAGTATTTTATTTATTTGAATTATAATAATAATTATATGTATAATGTTAGTATAAGGAGATGTTATTTAATGGGTGGAGTTCAATTGCAATCACAAGCTATGGTTATTAGAGTTTTTACTTGCGGAGGAAAAAATTATTTAGAAGGATATACTTTAAAAAGCTTATTTGGTTCTTCGGCAGTATTAGGCTCTCTTGATGATTATTATGAGATTAATGATTCTGCTATAACTGAAGCTATGCAACAATATGAAAGACGTAGTCCTGGTATATCTTTAGAAAAAGAATATGTAAATATTAGTAGAGAAGAACTAGACGAACATCTTTATGGCCGGGAAGAGACTGTTATTGAAGGCAATCATGTTGAGAACGATTTAGATAAAGCTTATAATCTTAAACTAAAAGCAATGAAGGATTTAAAAGAAGAATTTAAAAATAGATTTTTTATTGATAAAGCTATAAGTATGGTAGAAAACAGTAAAACTCATGATTTTTTTGAAATAAATAGCATGCTGACAAAGTTTATGAAAGATAATGCAGAGGCAGCTAGAAGTAATCCTGATAATTATGAGGATTTTCTAACTTTCTTAATGCTTTTCTTAGAAGCTCAAAATAATCTAGATGATGATTTAAAATCAACTGAGACAGTGGGGTCATCATCATTTGGAATGTAATAAAATTTTTTAAATTGACTTATTTTAATAAAATATGTTATATTATTGCCAACGTTGAAGGGGATAAACGTAGTAATATCACTTACTGATAGAGAATTAGTGGTTGGTGGAAACTAATAGTAATATATTATTATTCCTACCCTGGAGTAGAAAGTGAAAACATTTCCGGTTAAGCCCGTTATAGTTAAAGAGTATATTAGGATGGTACCGTGCATTAGCACTCCTTGGGTATCATTCTTTTTTATTTAGGAGATGAGAAATATGGGAAATAAAGCAATTACAGGAAGAGACAAAGATTTTGCACAATGGTATACAGATATTGTACGAGCAGCTAAATTAGCAGATTATACATCTGTGAAAGGATGTATTGCCATTGAACCAAATGGCTATGCTATTTGGGAGAAAATCCAGGAAATTATGGATAAAAAATTTAAAGAATTAGGACATGTTAACGTTCAAATGCCTTTATTAATACCAGAAAATTTATTTAATCAAGAGAAAGAGTTAATTGAGGGATTTGCTCCAGAACTTGTATGGGTAACTGAAGTAGGAGATAAAAAGATGGAAGAAAGATTTGCGATTCGTTCTACTTCTGAAACGGTTTTTTGTGATTATTATAAAAAACATATTACATCTTATAAAGATTTACCAAAATTATATAATCAATGGTGTAATGTGTTTAGATATGAAAAAGAAACTAGACCATTTTTAAGATCTAGAGAATTTCTTTGGCAGGAAGGGCATACGGTTCATGCGACTGCTGAAGAAGCTGAAGCTGAAACTAAAAAAATGATGGATGTATATTTATGGTTTAATAGAGAAATTCTTGCAATTCCATCTATTTCTGGTAAAAAAACGGAGAAAGAAAAATTTGCTGGTGCAGAATATACTCTTACATGTGAAGATTTAATGTATAATGGTGTTTGTTTACAAGATGGGACTTCTCATTATTTTGGTCAAAAATTCTGTAAAGCTTACGATGTAAAATTTACTAATAAAGAGAATAAAGAAGAATATGCTTACTATACAACTTGGGGTAAAACAACAAGAATGATTGCAGCAATTATCATGGTTCATGCTGACGATTATGGATTAGTCCTTCCACCAAGAATTGCTCCTAAGCAAGTTGTTATTATTCCAATTGGTAAAGATAATGAAGAAGTTGATTCTTTAGTAAATGAATTTAATACCGAACTAAACGAAAGTAATATAACAAGTTATATTGATGATTCTGAAAAATCTCCTGGATTTAAATTCGCTGAAGCCGAAGTTAATGGTATCCCTGTTAGAATTGAAATAGGAGCTAGAGATTTGGCTAATGGTACTATTACAGTTGCAAGACGTGATACAAGAGAAAAGATTGTTATTAAAAAAGAAGAATTAACTGTTCAGTATATTTCTAACTTACTAGAAACTATTCAAAAAGATATGTATCAAAAAGCTTTAGAAAGACAAAATAAATTAACATTTGAAGCTCATAATTATGAAGAAATGAAGGAAATAATTGATAAACAACCTGGTTTTATTCATGGCGATTGGTGTGGAAATGAAGAGTGTGAAAATAAAATAAAAGAACTAAAAGGCTGTAAATCAAGATGTATTCTCGATGAAAAATTATTAACGGGTAAATGTGTATGTTGTGGTAAAAAAGCAAAATATCATGTTGTCTGGGGAATACAATATTGATAAAGTTTAAAAATACGAAAAAGATAGCTTAAATTAAGCTATCTTTTTTGGTATACTTATAATATGGTGATGTATATCATGAAAGAATATTTTAATAAGTTTTGTATATATTATTTAAATAATTTTAATAAAAGCTATTATAAAAAGATTGTGAAAAATGCAAAAAAAGAAAAAGTTGATTATGCAAAAATAGATAATGAAGCTAAAGAATATACTAGATTATTAAGAGAAAAATTAAAAGAATTTAATTATAAAGGCTTAAAAAGAGAAGTATATGAAATGATAAATAAATATATAAAGATTAAAGATGATATGGATGAAGGGGATAAAAAAATATATTTAGAGATTCTTAATAGTCTTTGTATTATTTATGGAATAAATTTAAGAAATGAATTAAAAGACTATGTAACAGAATTGATGAATCCTAAAGATGTATATAAAGAATTATTTAAATGTTATTTAGAAGATAAATCTTTAGAGGAAATAGAAATAATAAGAAAAAAGTGTAAATTAGAATATTTTGAAGATGTTGATGAAAAAGCTAGTAATATTGTAAAAGAAGTGAAAAGAGTTTGTAAAAAGTATAACTATGTTATTAATAATAAAACTGGTTTTAATGAAGCAATAAAAGAATATATTGATAATAAAGATGGATATACTAACAATACTAAAAGTGAGATATTAAAAATGTTTGCTTTAGTTGCAAATGTATATGAAATTAATTTAAAAGAAGTAATAAAGACACATTATATGAGGGGAACAACTTTTAAAGGGGATAAAGATTTTGTTCAAAATCCGTTAGAAAATGATTTCTTTTTACAATCTTACTTATTACAAAGATACTATAATTGTAGTTTTAATATAAAAGAACTTGCTATTCCTGGATATTATAAATTAAAAAGATATAAAGAAGACAATTATTATCCTATTCAAGCTAAATTAATGAAAAGAATAATATCTATATATCTTGATAAAATTAATAATTATGGTACTCAAGATATAAATCCCTTATATGTTAATATTTTAAGCATTGAAGATTTAAGTAGAATAGATGAAATAAAAGAAGAAGAATTAATTACTTTTGCACAATATATAAATAAAAGAGTAGAGGAAGATATTGTATTAAGAAAGTTAAATGTTAGTGATGTTTTATATCATTTTTTACATTTTTTAGTTAATGTTACGGATATTTATTCGCCCAATATAGGTGATTATGATAAGAATGTTTTCTTGATTAATAATAAAGAAGAGAATATTGCTATTCATATAGGAGCTAATAATGATGAGAACGCATTTAAATTCTTAGCTAAGTATATAATTAAATGTATTGAAAATAATATTAGTTATAATATGAAAAATTCATTAGATAATTCAAATAGTAGGGAAAGAATAGTTTTATTAACAAGTAAAGAAGATTTATGTACAAGAATTTCTATTTTAGATGAAATATTTGAAGAAAATACAAGTATGATAGAAGATTTTGATAAGCCTATTGCTTCAAGTGCTCTATTTAAAGATAAGTATTTTGGTTTGAGTGATATAAATGTTTGTGGGATGGATTATAATACTTTCTTGGATAATGCTGCAGAAGTGGCTTATTATAGAGTTATTGCTAAATTAGAAGTTAATGTTATTAAGAATGAAGAAGTATTATCCTTAATTAATAGTTTTATTGAGTTAACAAAGGTAGAGGGAGAAAATCCTTTAGAATCAATTTATAATGGTAATAGTTTTAAAGAGATAAAAGATGTAATTAATAGATATATTACAGAAGTAAGTAAGACTTTAGATATATATGTACATTCTAAGGAAAAAATACTATTACTTATAAATGAATTTAGAAAAAGTTTACAATATATAGTTAATATAAGTAGAGGAAATAAGAAAAATAGTGAAAGCAATATAGCTATAAATATTAATGATATTGCGTTATAAAAATAAAATGATATAATCATATAGTAGGTGGTTAGTGTATGGCATCAGCAATTATTCATTTGTGTATTGCAAAAGAGGTAAATAAGGTACTAGGGATGGATGAAAAGTTATTGTTTTTGGGAACAATAGCACCAGATCTTTCAAAACAAATAGGTCAAAGTAAAGAAATCAGTCATTTTTTAGATCATTCTAATGAAGATGATATTCCTAATATTGATAGATTTTTGAATAAGTATGAAGAGGAATTACATAATCCGTTTGAAATGGGCTATTTTATACATTTATTAACTGATAAGTATTGGTTTAGAGATTATGTGTATAAGTATATAGAAAGATATTCTATAGAAAGTGGAAGAAAAGATTTGACTTATTCAGCATTAAAACAATTAATTTATGATGATTATACAAATATTAATATAGATTTAATTGATAAATATGGTTTGTCTTTAGAATTGTTTTATGATCGAATAAATTATCCTACTAGTAAAATTACGGAAATTCCAATGGATAAATTACCTATAATAGTAGAAAAAATGGGCTTGATAATAGAAGAAAGTAAAGAAGAAAAAACATTTATCTTTGATACATATGATATTGTTAAGTTTATTGACGAAACTGCTAAATATATAATTAGAGATGTTCAAATGTTAGGACTAAATAAGGTATCACAATAGTGATACCTTATTATTATTTTAAAATAGATATAGCAAGAATGATTATAGCTATCAGGGTCATTGTAATAGCTATAAAGATAGATATTATGTTTGAATAACCAGAGCTAGTATTTTCTTCATTTTCGTTTGGTAAAACTGATTGATTAGTTCTGTATGTTAATACACTACCTTTACCATGGCCTAGTTTTTTATTTAACTTATCAAAAATAACATTAAATCTATCAACAAAAGCTTGTTCTTCTTCAGTTAAGCTATTTCTAGATAGATTGAAGTTAGTAATGAGTTCTTCAATTGTTTTAGCTTTTTCTTCTGCATAAGGATTTTGACTATCTACCATATATTCAAAATTATTTAAATAAGTGTGAATATTATTTAGTTCTTCAAGTGTAAGATTATCTTTAGAAAGTAAATGCCTGAAAGTGTCGTCGCTGATTATTGTGTTTGGATTCTGATATGCGAGATTATTTGAAGCGGTCTCGGAGTTAGAAACGGAATTATCGAAACTTGTATTTTCTGTTTGAACTTGGTTTGGATTAGTAGTATCTTGTTGACTATAAGATTCTGATGAAACATTATTAGAGTGCTCGGTTGCTACTAATTCATTGTTAATATCTTTTGTAAAGGTAATTATATAGCTTTTTTCTGGAGAAATAGTATCATTGATAAAGATAATATCTTCTTCAGTATTGATAGTTATTTCGATGTTTTTATTACCTTTATATCTTGTTATATATTCTTGTAATTGATTCTTTATATTCTCGTTAACAGTTGGATCAGCGATAGCTTCTTCAGCTCTTCTGGTTGGCAATTCATTAATTTGCCATTTTTGTATGCTATTTGCTAATAATTCTGGTGTAATATTATCTCCATATTCACTTTTTAATTTCATGTATTCGTCAAATATGTCAAAATTAAAACTATTTTTAAATAAGTGATTTACGCCATCACTGGTTCTGATATTAATAAATTCTTCATAAGTATTGTATTTTAGATTGTGCTTTTTAAAAATAGTAATACTTTTCATATTGGGATTTTCTTGTTTTATCATTTCCCACTTTTTTTCATTATCTTCTTTTACTATTGCCCTAGATAGCGCAGTATGTAAACTATTTAGGTCAATGCTATTTAAACTATTTAATACTACTTCTAAATCTAGGGATGCTAAATCTATTGTTAGATTTCTAAATGATAGTGTATTATTATCATTTATTTTTAATTCAGTAGCAAACTCGTTGTGTTCTTGGATTAGAGTTTCAATTACTATTTTATTTTTTTGAATTATGTTCATATTATCTACCTTCTTATGTTATTATTCTATCATAAAAAAAATTGTTTTAAAATACACTATCTAATGTTATAATACCGGTGTGATTATTATGAAAAAGGAATTAAATGAAGAATTTATTAGAAATCTCTCAAATAAAAAAAATGAACCTGAGTGGATGTTAGAATTTAGACTTAAGTCATATAAGAAATTTTTAGAATTAAGTAATCCATCTTTTGGTCCTAAAATAGATATAGATTTTTCTAAGATAAATTATTATAAATCTGATGTAGAAAAAATAACTAATGATTGGAAGAGAGTTAATTGTAATATTAGAAATAGTTTTGATAAACTAGGTGTAATTGAGGCTGAAGAAAAGTATCTTGGTGGAGTTACTAATCAATTTGAATCAGAAGTTGTTTATCATAATCAAAAAGTGGCTGATGGAGTTATTTTTACTTCTACTGATGAGGCTTTAAAAAAGTATCCTGACTTATTTAAAGAATACTTCAATAGTTTGGTTAAGTATGATGAGAATAAATATACAGCTTTAAATGGAGCAGTATGGAGTGGTGGTTCATTTATATATGTACCTAAAGGAGTAAAAATTGATCGCCCATTGCAAAGTTATTTTCGAATTGAAACAGAATCTTTAGGACAATTTGAAAGAACTATTATAATAGTTGATGAAGGAGCCGATTTGTCATATATAGAAGGATGTACAGCTACTCAATATAGTGTTGCTTCATTACATGCTGGTGTAGTAGAAATATTTGTAAAAGAAAATGGGCATTGTCGTTATTCTACTATTCAAAATTGGTCAACAGATGTTTATAATTTAGTTACTAAAAGATCTATAGTAGAGAAAAACGGAGTAATGGAATGGGTAGATGGTAATATTGGAAGTAAAGTTACTATGAAGTATCCTTCTTGTATTTTGGCTGGAGAAGGCGCAATTGGTAATTCTATTTCTATCGCTTATGCTAAAAGTGGTCAATTTTTAGATGCAGGAGCTAAAATGATTCATTTAGCACCAAATACTAAAAGCAATATAGTTAGTAAGTCAATAGCTGAATCTGGTGGTATAAGTAATTATAGAGGAACTACTAGAATTACTAAAAATGCTATTAATTCTAAAGCTAATGTTAAATGTGATACTATAATACTTGATGAAAAGAGTAAAAGTGATACTTTTCCTAAAAATATTGTTGCTAATTCTTCTTCAATATTAGAACATGAAGCAACAATATCAAAAATGTCTCAGGAAAAAATGTTTTATTTAACAAGTAAAGGATTAAGTGAGAATGCCGCAAAGGAATTGTTAATTATGGGTTTCATTAGTGATTTTAAAAAAGAATTACCTATGGAATATGCTGTTGAATTAAATAGATTGTTAAAGGAATAGGAAAATTTAATATGAAAAGATTTTTATTGATACTAATAATGATAGGTAGCTTAGTAATTGTGGTTGGATGTAATAATAAGAAAGATGATGAAAGTAATGATAAAAAGATTCAAACTGTTACTAATATAGAACTTGATAAAGAACAATATATAGAACAATTAAAAGCAATAAAGATAAATGGGACGGAAGATACAATAAAGATAGACGAAAAAGTAAAATGGGAGGTCCCTAAACATAAAAAGGGAGAAACTGTTAGTTTTTCAATTGCGGTTCCATATACTATTGTTGTCGATGGAAAAGAATATAAAGGGGTATATGATTTAAATGATGTAAATCCTGATAAGTTAGATTCTAATCCAAAGTATGATTTTATAATAGTTAATTTAACATCTGAAGGTGATATTTCAATAAAAATA
Organism: uncultured Bacillota bacterium; assembly: GCA_946611635.1. Lineage (GTDB taxonomy): Bacteria > Bacillota_I > Bacilli_A > RF39 > UBA660 > Coprovivens. The sequence continues at coordinate 13,819 of CAMODW010000036.1, forward strand.
ACAAAAAAAGAATAAATTATAAAAAAAATTTAAAAGAGGTTCAAAAAGCTTTTTTGAACCTTTTTTATTTCTAAAAAAATAAGTTGGTATTATATATATTGTTTTTTTGATTAGGGAATATAGAATAATTCTTTTTTTTCTTTGTTTGTATTAAAACTTATATTTTGTTAGGATGACAAACGAAAGGAGGGATGGAATGTTAAATCAAGTGATATTAGTAGGAAGGTTGACTACTAATCCACAAGCAGAAACTACTGATAATGGTAAAAAGTTTTCACATATAACACTGGCAGTTCCTAGAAGTTTTAAAAATTCTGAGGGAATATATGAGACTGATTTTATTCGTTGTACACTATGGAGTGGTATAGCAACTAGTACTTCTGAATATTGTAAAAAAGGAGATATAGTTGG
>CAMODW010000037.1 GCA_946611635.1 uncultured Bacillota bacterium
CTAGAATTGAAAAATCAAAGAAATATATTAACAAAATAAAAAACACTAACAATTAGTTAGTGTTTTAATTTTCCAAATGGCAGAGGTAGCAGGAGTTGAACCCACATCAGCGGTTTTGGAGACCGTTATTCTACCATTGAACTATACCTCTATTTGCTCAAGAACAAATTAATTATAACACATAATCTCCATATTTCAACTTTTTTTGTACTATTTAGAAATTAAAAAAGAAGAAATATTCTTCTTTTTAAGCTACGCTACCTTCAAAATTTTTATCCATTACTATACTTTTTTCATAAGCAAAAGTAATTAAATAAGTATATACTTTATTTATTTTATCTTTCAAAGTTCTATACTTTTTCATAGATATTCTTCTATTAGATACATCTCTATTCAAAGCATTACGAATTCTATTTAATTCATTATCTAAATCAGCCTTAGTTTTTGTAACCCTTACATAGTTATCTCCAATTATTCTTTTTCTTTTAAATGGCGATATTTCTTCACCTAAGCAATCTTCAACATAAGATAAATCAGTTTGATCAATAACATTTAACAAAGAGTTTTCTAAATCAAAAATATTGTTTCTTAATACAGCATTAGAAGCATTAATCGCATCTATCATTTTATCTAAACATCTAATAGCACTCTTAGTTCCTATGTTATCTTTACCATCTCGTAGTTTTTTCTCTAACGCTACTCTTTTAGCTCTTATTTTTGAAGTAGATTCATTATACTTTTTCATATTTTCTTGCATAGCACTATGATAAGCTGTAATATCTTCTGGCAAACTAATCTCATCAATATCTACATTTAGCTTTTTCTTTTCAGCATTTTTTATCCTTTTTCTTGCATTCTCACTCAACTCTTCACGTCTTTCAAAAGGCATAGATTCAGTTGGATTTTCTAATTTATCATAAATAAGAACATGATTATATAAGATATCCTCCAAACCATTGTACATAAATATTGTTGATAATCTACCAGTTTTCTTATATATATCATTATCCCAAGCTATATCAAAATAATAATTACCTTTATTAGTTGGTATTTTTATAATAGCATAATCATTACTAGGTATCTTAAATGAACCAAATTTATTAATATTAAACTGAATTCTAGGTAAAACATTAATATCAAAAGACTCTATACCAGCAACTCTTAACAAGAACTGAAAATACTTAGCAATAGTAGGTATACTAGATACTCTATATTTAAATACATTAACAATTCCTTCATTTAAATTTCTTATTCTATCTTCTTCAATTTTTATATTCTTTAATACCCAAGTATATAAAACAAAAACTTTCATTTCTTGAGAATCTCCAGATTTAATAAGAGTATCAACTATAGCAGAAGCATAATTATAAGCTACCTCCATCTCTCCAGAAGAATAAGTCATATCTTTTTGACTTCTAAAGCCAATTTTTTCATGCCACTCATAATTACTATAATTCTTTGTAAAATTCTTCACTTCATTATTAGCATCTATAAAATATTGTGCATCTAACTCAACTACTCGTTTTCTTTCAGTTCTAGTAATATTCTTAATTAATTCATCTTCATGACGATAACTAACATTATCATAGAATTCTATTTTTTCTAGTTGATTAATAAATTTAGAATTTCCTTCTAAACCAACTACAGATGTTAATTTCTCGTTTGATATTATAGAAACGTTTTTAAGATTTGAAAATCTAGTTAAGTCAATCTTAGTTAAATTAGGTTGATTCTTAATTACAAGCGTAGTTATTCTAGGGCAATTTCTAGATATATATACAAAGCTTCCATCATCAATACCAGGGAAACTATCTATTACAAGAGTTCTCAAATTTCTAAAATACCTCAAATACATAACGTCTACGTCTCTAATATTTAAATAATCTATCATATCCAATTCTTCTTGATTAATACCATTTGAAACACTATTTATACTAGGGATTCTTCTTTTTAAATAATCAAGAGTTACTCTAGGTAAATAAACGAATAATGATGCCATAGCTACACTCTCCTATGCTAATATAAAATATTATATCATGTTTTTTATATAATATAAATTATTTTTTTATAATTTTAGCATATAAATCATATTCTGTACCATCATATATTAGAACATCTAAATAATCATTTATGAAAATAGAATCATCATAATCTACATAAATAACCCCATCTTCAGAAGGAACATCCATATAACTTCTACCTATAAAATATTCCCCATCATCACTCATATTCTCAATAATAACATTATACGTTTTTCCTATTTTTTCTTTCATTTTTTCTTTGGATATATCTTGCTGTAATTCCATTATTATATTTTTTCTTTCTTCTTTTATCTTATCATCAATTTGATTAACTATTTTACTAGCAGCAGTCCCCTCCTCACGAGAGTAAGAAAAAGCCCCTAATCTATCAAATTTAGCTTCTTTAACAAATTCATACAATTCTAAAAATTCTTCATGAGTTTCTGTAGGAAATCCAACTATTAGAGTAGTTCTAATTATGACATCAGGTATTTCTTTTCTTATTTTCTTAACTAACTTCCTAATACTATCGCCATCACTTTTTCTATTCATTAATTTTAATACTCTATCATTTATGTGCTGAATAGGTATATCAAAATAATTACATATCTTTTCATTATTCTTTACGACATTAATTAACTCATCAGTAATATTTTCCGGATATGAATATAAGAATCTAATCCATTTAATACCTTCTATTTTAGAAAGATCACCTAGTAATTCAGCAAGTCTAGACTTACCATACAAATCGGTACCATACTTTGTTGTATCTTGAGCTATAACCACTAATTCACTGATTCCTTTTTCTGCTAACTCTTTTGCTTCTAATAATATATCTTCATATTCTCTAGATATATATTTTCCTTGAATATAAGGTATAGCACAGAAAGTACAATAATTACTACACCCCTCTGCTATTTTTAGATAAGCCATAGTATCACCAGTAGATATTACTCTATTATGGAAACTTAATTTATCAACAGTTTGTTTATTATTAACAAGATTATCAATTTTTTGCCATAATTCATCATAATTATTAATAGGTATAAATAAATCAACCTCTGGCAATTCTTTTTCTAATTCTTCAATATATCTTTCTACTAAACAACCTGTAACAATCAAGTATTTACAATTCTCCTTTTTATAATTAGCCATTTCTAAAATAGTATCTATACCCTCTTGTTTTGCACTATCAATAAACCCACAAGTATTAATTATTAAAACTTCTGCTTCTTTTTCATCATTTACTATTGTATAGCCATGCTTTTTAAATAATCCTATCATTTCTTCAGTTACTACTAAATTCTTTGAACAACCTAAAGATATAAATCCAACCTTCATAAATAATCTCCTCCAAAAATCTAACCTATTATAACATATTTGTTTAAAAAAACTGAATCTAAGAATTAGATTCAGTTCTATTAGTTAAAGTTACCTTAGTTGTTAATGTTTTGTTATTTCTAACATAAGTTATTTTAACAACATCTCCTTCTTTATGTTTATATAATTTATATCTCAAAGTAGCAGTATCTTTAATAGTATCATTATCAATACCAATAATTGTATCTCCAGCTTTTAATCCAGCTTTTTCAGCAGGAGAATCTTTAACAACTTCACTTATACCTACACCATCTGTTAAATTAGTTGAAGAGTTTTTAAATGCATAAGCATAATAAGAATTTGATACATCATACATAGCAACACCTAAATATGGTCTTGCAACTGATTCTCCATTTATTATTTTATCCGCAAATGAAGATGCTTCTTCAATAGGAATAGCAAATCCCATACCTTCAACACCACTAGTTACTAGTTTCATATTAGTAATACCTATTACTTCTCCATTGCTATTGCAAAGTGGTCCTCCCGAATTTCCACTATTAATAGCAGCATCAGTTTGTAAAACTTGCATTATCCAGTCACTAGTTTGACTTCCACCTAAACTAATTGATACTTCTCTATCTTTTCCTGATAGAACACCTCTTGTTACTGTCCAAGAATATACACTGCTATCAAGTGGGGCTCCGATTGCAAACACTGTATCGCCTACTCTAGCATTCGTACTACTACCAATATTAGAAACCTTAAGTTCTTTATCAGTCTTATATGATAAGACTGCTATATCTGAAAACTCATCTCCGCCTTCTACCTTTACTTCAACTTCGTCCCCATTAGTTAAAACTATTTTAATTTGATCTCCATCTTCAATAACATGATGATTAGTCAAAATATAATAAGTATCATTACTATGCTTATATATAAATCCTGTTCCAGTTGCAAAAGCTCTACCTTTAGCAAATGTTTCAACTATGACTACAGAATCATATACTTTTTCAACAGCATCAGCAATACCATTATCAGTAACTGTCACCTCTTTTTCCGTTTTAGTAACATTTGTTATAGTTTTTCCTCCAAAACCTGGAACATACAATATAGCAAGATACATACATAAAGCTCCTACCAACACTCCTATTATTACTCCAACAAGTATTACTCTACTTTTATTATTTTCTTTAGTATCCACGTTTATCTAACCTCGCAATCTCTTTATAATTCGTAGGAAAACCAATCCTATCTAATATTTTTTCTATACTAATAGTATTAATTTTTCCATCCAAAATATCAATTTCATATGATATTTCATTAATTAACATAGTAAAATCTTCTTCCCTAAGAACTTTCTTTAAAATAATAATTAAAGAAAACAAATCATCTTTACCATAGATGTATTCTCCATCCATTTTAGGTATTCCCAAAGATGAATGAAATGGTGTATCATTAATTTTCTTTTGCATCCTGTGATCATATAGAATATCCTCATGAGCACATAAATTTCGACAATTAGCTAGTATTGGAAAATATGTTAACAAGTCATCAATATCAACATCATATTCATCTGCAATTTCTTTCTTGTCTTCATATTTTAAAACCGTAAACAATTCACTTATAAGACCAAAAGATAAAACTTTAACAACTACCCAAAACGGAATATAGCCATAGTTTTCTAAATAGTGAACAGTAGCAGAATGTTGTCCACCATTAATTCTAATTTGTCTTTTTATTTTTTTTAACAAATCATTTACTTGCCTAGCTCTTTCACCAGATCTATCGAAATTAGAAGGGTTTAAATAGCTTTTTTCTTTAATACCATACTTTTTAGATAATTGATAAGATAAAATACTTTTTAAGTTGTTTTCAACTATTAATAAGTTCTTAAATATAATATTTCTAATCTGTCTATCAAAATTAAATAAAGCATATAATTCTCTAAAATCTGTACCAGGAATATACATTCTATCCTTAGGAGATTTAAGAAAAACATGCCTATAACCACTTATAAAAAAATAGTTTTCTCTTAATAATACATCCTTAGTATAATTATATTCACTTATTGTTAAGCCTTTACTTTTTAATATATCAATCTGCTCATCTATAGTTTTAAAAGTCTTTATCACGCTATCATCACCCTAAACATATACCATTATAACACATCTCCCAGTTCATTTAAATAATATATTTTTATTATGGATGTTATGTTATAATAATGTGAAAAGTAGGTGAAACAATGCCAGCACTAGTTACTCATCATATATTTGCTGAAGAAGTTTATAAAAGATTAGACAAAAAAATAATAGATAAAATAGATAAGGAGAGAATAATATACCAAACCTTTTCTCAAAGTCATGATTACCTATTTTATTACAATTCCTTAAACATTAAAAAAACAAGAAAAATAAACTTTATAGGTAAAATTGGACATAGAAGAAAAACACAAGAATATTTAATAAATATAATAAAATTAATAAAAAAACATCATTTAGAACAATATCAACCAGATATAGCCTATTTATTTGGCGGTATTACTCACTATGTCTTAGATTCAACTTGTCACCCTTTAATATTTTATAAAACCGGTATATATGATCCAAAGAACAAAGAAACAAAAAAATATAAAGGTCTACACTCAGTAATGGAAAGAAATATAGATTCCCTATATTATAAAAAATATTATAAAAGAGATTTTATTAACTGTAATATTACAAAAGAAATAATTAAGAAACCTAAATTATCTGTAGATTTAATAACATTAATAAACATGGTATATGAAGAAACATATGGTGAAAAAAATGTTGGATTATATATAAAAAAAGGTATAAGTGATAGCCGTAGAATATATAGCATTTTTATTAATGATAAAAAGGGTATAAAAGAAAAAATATATTCTTTTATTGACAAGATTAATCATCATAGACATGGCTATTTATATTGCTATACAACAAGTTTCAAACCAAATAAAACATATTTAAATTTAGAACATAAAACTTGGAACCATCCTTGTTTTAAAGATCAAACATATAACTACTCATTTGATGATCTTTTTGAACAAAGTATCAATAAATGTATAAACATTATTAATAATATATACAGTGTATTATACGAAAACAAAGATATAAACATCCTATATGATTTAATTCCAAATATATCATATTCAACCGGATTATTAATTGACAAAGGGAAAATAAATAGTAATAGAAAGATGCAGTTTTTCGAATTTTAAAAGGAAGTTTTTTAAACTTCCTCTTTTAATTTTTCGATAAATTTTTCCAAAACTTCTTTATTTTCTATAGATAGAATTACTTTATCAAACATAATATCAAACTTAGATAAATAATCCCTAATAACATCATATATTTCAACTAATTGTTCAATACTATTATCTAAACAAATAACTAGTGTTTTAATCATATTTACCCTAGCACATTCCATTATATTTATAATACTTTCTCGAATATTATCATAATTAACATGCATAATATAATCAGCTAACACATTATAAGATCTAGTAATCAACACCTCATTCTTTTGTAATTTCTCTCCAGACATAATAGAAAGAATCTTTTTTCTTAATTTTATACCATTACAATAATATAATTCGTGAAGTTTTCTATCTTTAGAACCTGTTATATCGAAAGAAGCTGGAATTACTAAAGCATCAACAGTCATCGAATCAACATTACTATCATAAATTATTATTTTTTCATTATACTTCTCATCTACAGGAGCTAAAGACTTAATATTATAACAATTTAACACTTTCTTTTTTATTAAGCAACTTTTTAAAAAATTACTTTCAGCTTCTATAATTTTATCAGACCAATTCAAAGAAGATTTTTTTAAAAATTCTTTCTTCCAGAATTCAACCTTCTCTTCATATGAATCTAATTCTTTACCACCTATAGATTTTACTAAATCATTTATTAACTTCTTATTATCCATTTATTCACCAACTATCTACAAAAAAAGATTTTTAATAAAATCTTTTATTTTGCAATGGTAGTACCATTATATCTATAATTACCATCATCACCTAATACAAAAGTATGAGCAAATACTAAATTATCAGCACTCTTTAATTCATAATAATATAAATTACTATCAGAAGAATGAAGATAATAGTTTTCATTACCATCATTAGGATCCATTATATTACTTCTAGTATCTTGTAAATACCCTTTATCATAGATAACAATAGTTTTCTCGTCTTTTATTACTTTTTGTATTTCAAATTTACTAGTTAAACTACCTGTAATAGCATCAGGAATATTAACATTACCACAATTATATACATTATCTAATAATATACAAGTTTTATTAGTTTTAGGATTAAAAGGTCCTGATACATCTATAATATCATTATTAAATAATTTCTTATATGTAGAAGTCATTAATTCTATAGGAATCTTATATATTGTACAGATATTTCCATAACTAGTTACACCTTCACTAGATACAATAGTATCTAAACTAAAATTATTCTTACAAGTTAGCGCGCCATAATAAACAGGTTGAAGAGTTTCAGTTTCTGATAAACTATTATTTATTATATATTCATATGTAACTCTAAGTTTATCTTCATTACTTAAATTTTCTAAATTAACCCCTGTAGAGCTATAAAAAATATTATCCTTAGATAAATAATTATATAATTGAATAATCCTTTCAGTATAATCAGGATTTCTAGTTATATCCTCTTCTTTAGATTCTTTAATGACTTCATTCTTCTCATTTTTATTATTATCTATTTTTATTCCCAATGTTTTATAAGTACCAAAAGCACCACCAGCTGCTCCAATTATAAAAAATAAAAGAAAAAAAACTATATATTTTCTCTTACTAGCTACTTTTTTAATAATTGATCTTTCCATTCAAAAATCACTCCAGTATCTTAATTAATTATAAAAAAATATTAAAAATATATCAATAGTATTAACTACTTATTTGTTTAAAAACAAATATTTTACATTAAGTAAAAGAAAAAAAATATAAAGAAAAATATTATATACTAGCTATTTCATTACTAAAGAGTGAAGAGACTCTTTTAATGCTTGATATCTATACGTATTATTTAATTCTTCACCTTTTAACTGATTAAAAGCCACCATAGTTCCTTGTAAAATAAACACTGAATAAAAATAAGGTTTAGTTAAATCACCTATAATATTTTCTGCTATAGTACCATTACTTTCTCCAAACTTTTGATAAAATGAACCATCTGGTAACATAATTGTCACACAACATCTATATACAGCATCCCTATTTTTTATATCTTTAAGTTCTCTAAGTAGTTTTAAAACACATTGATATTTAGGTAATTGAGGATTTAAAGCTAACTCATCATCACCATATCTTGAAGTAAATACTCCTGGTTTATTATCTAACGATTTAACAAACAACCCGGCATCATCGGTTATTATTGGTATATGGATATTATTATCATTACAAAAAGAACGTATTGCCCTCGCTTTAATTAATGAATTTTCTTCTATAGTCGAACCATCTTCTATAATATCTCCTCTATTCCAACCTATATCTTCCATACTTAAAACTTGAAGTTCTAAACCAAGCTGATTAATTATATTCTGTAAATCATTCTTTTTTCTATCGCTAGTTGTTCCAAAAATCACTTCCATAAAAAACTCCTCCAAATTCTATTGCTTTTTTATTAACGGACTATATTCATTTAAATCATTCCATATTAGTTCCTTTTGACTATCAAGCCTTTCCAAGCAGTTTAAGGGCAAGTACTCATTAATCGTCTTATCACATATTCTTAAATAAGAAATACCTATTGGTCTAACTTTATTAAATAAATAAAATTCATTTTCGTTTTTAATTTTCCATTTTCTATTTCTTAAATTAAATCTCAAGACTTCTAAATCATATACACTTACATCTTTATATAATAAATCTATCCATTCTAAAACACTATAAAAATAATCAGTAAAATATATGCCTTTAATACTATCTCCAACAGACCTACTTCTCTCTCCACATAAAGGTTTTAATCCATACTGACATATAGATTTCATAGCATTAACATTTGTTACATGATAAGCATAATGGTCTTCTCTCCAAATAAAACTATCTAATATAACCACCCTAATTCCCCCTAAAATAAATATGAATATTACCTCCAAATAAGAATTCTATTGCTCTTTTTTCTTTTTTAAAGTTAAAACATGCCAATTATTTTGATCATGACCACCTTCAGTATGATATTCTTCTATATCAAACAAATTCCTTCTAAGTATATCAATATCAGATTTACTATAATAAGCATAGAATCTTTTCTCTTTAGTTTGTTTATCTTTTAAAATCTTATAATTATATTTTGTGCCATTTGGCAACATTTCCGCCTCAGGATGAACTTCTGAATTTTGAAAATTAATAATAAATAGACCATCATCATTTAATCCATTATATACTACATTAAATAGTTTTTTCATATCATCCATATCCAAATGAGGATTTCTCCAAGATATAATAAGATCTGCTTTATAATCAAATACCTCATTAAAATCATCATCTAAAAAGTCAAATTTCTTAATATTTTTAATCCCTCTTGCTTTTTCTTCGTCCAAAAAGATACCTACTATATCAGTTGCTATAACATCATAATCAGAATCTTGAAGTTTAAATGCTAACTCTCCACAACCACTTCCGAATTCAATAATTTTTCTTTTTTTATCATATAATAATTGCTCTTGCACATAATTAAACAATCTTTCCCATTTTTCTGTTTCTGGATCAATCTTACCATTTTCTATATATTCATATGCTCCACCAGAATTATACATATTAATAGTCTTTCTATTATATTCACTCATATCAATCACCTACATTCATTTTATTTATGTATTCTCTTTGTGTTTTTATAAATATTTCTTTATTTTTTAATAAGTCCCTAATATCTACTAAAAACTGTTCATAAACAGAATCTTTAAAATAAAACTTAGCATATCCATCTATACCAAATTTTTTATTTAAAGCTTCATAGGCCCTTTCAAATAATTCTTCATCAGATGCCACAGGATCTTTCTTTTTCCCATATAAATACGATCTTTTTAAACACTGTTCAACAGAAGAATTGCGAGAAGCAGAAGATAATATCTTTCCATAAATATTCCTTGGCTCATCTTTATTATTAGCTCTTTGATCTTCAATAGCTTCCTTCATAGTTATTCTTTCTTCTTCTGAAAAAAAATCTTTAATAAATTTATCTTCATACATGATTTCTGCACTTGTTAATTCATGACCAACTTCAACATTATTCTTTCTTATATCATGATAACTAATAACAGTAAATAATATATTATCATCAACTTCTAATTTGTTTTCCTTAACAATATGTTTGCTTCTTTCTAAAACATATTTAACTCTATCTCTTCCATCACCAATATAATTATCATCATAAAAAGGCATTATTTCCTTTTCAATATAATTTTTCAATTTTTTATTAACACTCATAAGTAAACTCCTCTTTTTTATAACCCATCTTATAATTTTTTAGAATATTCTAAAGTATTAAGTTTAATACTATTACCATTCTTACAAATGCATTTTACAAGACCATCTTTAATTAAATATGTCTCTCCATAAATTGTAATTTCTCCTGTATTATCAATAAACACATGACTACCATCACATTGACCATATATAGTACGATTTAAAGATTCTTTTAAAATAGCATTTCTCTGATATATTTCATTATCATCAAACTTTGAAGTATCATAAACAAAATGAGGTTCAATATTAATATTAACAAGCCCCAATCCCTCAAAAAAAATAGGCTCAGAGTTTTCTTGTTCTTCAGGACTATTAAAAACATTCGAAGCCATATTGAGTGCTCCGGCGCTTTGTCCAATAACTAGGCCATCATAATTACTCAATAATTCTCTTAAATTTATAGCTTCAAAAAATTCATGTTGCTTATAAGTATCTCCCCCACATAAAAAAACCAAACTAGCACCATCTATATATTTATTAGCATTTTTCATACTTTCTCTATCAAGAATCAAATATTCATCAAAAGATATACCAACCATTTTCATACTATCAAAGGTTATATTAGCATAGCCTATTACACTTTCACGTGGTTTATTCATATCTGATGTAACAAATACTATTTTTTTATTATTAATCAAACTATTTTTAATTTGATCTACAATGCCGTTGGCATTATCCATAGGACGAGTAATCTTTTTGCCATCAAGTTTTTCATAATTATTAAATTCACTTGCCAATATTCTTATCATATTTAACAACTCCTAAATAAATTATATCACATGTATTAAAAAGACATAGCGACTTTTAAAGCACTATTATTATTCTATCTACATAAAAAAAGCCCGCGAATACGGACTTTTTGAAACATTGAAATAAGTAAATTTCTATCTCTTACTAAATTGTGGTGCTCTACGAGCTTTTTTAAGACCTGGTTTTTTACGTTCTTTAACTCTTGGATCACGAGTAACAAGTTTTCTAGATTTAAGAACTTTTCTATATGCATCCTCTCTTGATTGATCAGTATTTGCATCAAAAGCAAGTAATGCTCTTGTAATACCTAAACGAATAGCTCCTGTTTGACCAGAGAATCCGCCACCTTTTACATTAACGTCAACATCAAATTTATCAACATTACCAGTAGCTTCTAATGGTTGTTTTAAATCCATTACTAATACTGAAAATGGCATATAATCATTTACATCTTTACCATTTATAGTAATTTTTCCAGTACCTGCTGTTAATCTAACTTGAGCAACAGCTCTTTTTCTTCTACCTGTAGCAGTCCAAACTTCTTTTTTTGCCATAATTTAAAACCTCCTTAGTCTACCTTTAATTCGATTGGCTTTTGAGCAGATTGTTTATGATCAGGACCAGCATAAACAAATAATTTTTTATACATTTGATTTCCTAATCTATTCTTTGGTAACATACCTTTAACTGCTCTTTCAATCATTTCTTCAGGATATTTTTCAATCATAGTTTTTGCATTTCTTTCTCTTAATCCACCAACATAACCACTGTGATTGTAATACATCTTATCATTTAACTTATTACCAGTTAATTTTACTTTTTCTGCATTAACAACAATAACAAAATCTCCACAATCTACATGAGGTGTATAAATTGGTTTATGTTTTCCTTTTAAAACAGTAGCAACTTTAGTAGCTAGTCTACCTAATGTTACACCTTCAGCGTCAATTACATACCACTTACGATCAACGTTTTCTTTTTTCTCCATGAATGTCTTCATAAAAATTTCCTTTCACTTATCTCATCTGCTTCGCTTTCCCAAGGCTAACAAATTCGAACAAATAAAATGTACCGATTAAAATTATATGAAAAATAAATCTATTTGTCAAATAAAATCAGTCTTTTTTTTAATATTTAACTAATTTTAATTAATAAAATACTTTTTCTAAATATAATCCACAAGCAGGAGCTGTAATACTAGGTAAATCCTTTTTAGCATTTAACATAGTTTCTACCTTTGATATATCCTCTTTCCCCCTTGAAACTTCTATCATCATACCAACTAAATTTCTTACCATATATCTATAAAAGCTTTTACCTAAAAATCTTATTTCTAATATATCTCCTTTTTTCTCAAAAGTAATATCATAAATAATACACTCATTACTTTCCCTTTCTCCAGAAACAAAATTAGAAAAATCATGTATTCCTATATATTTTTTCGCTACCTTCTTCATTTTATCTATATCAAGTTTATACTTACATTGATATACATAATCACTTAATAAAGGATTATACTCACCTAAATTGATTTTATATAAATACATTTTTTTATCAACACTAAATCTTGCATGAAAACTACTATCTACTATTTCTACACTTTTTACATATATATACGGTCCAATTAAAGAATTAAGAGCTTTTCTAAGACCTTCTTCATTAATACTAACATCTAACTTAAAAGAAACACACTGATCTAATGCATGTACACCTCTATCTGTTCTCCCTGCGCCCTTAACAACAACTCTCTTTTTATTAATAATAGTTAACGCATCTTCAATACTTTTTTGAACACTATTATTCTCTTTTAGTCTTTGAAAACCATAGTACTTACTTCCATCATATGCAACCCTTATTAAAAAATACATTATCTCACCCTTATAACATAGAAAACATATATAAATATAAAAAACAATAATAATAGATAATCAAATATATTTAACTTATTTCTATATTTATATTTATTTATACAATTATCATTATACAATAAATATCTCATATTCTCATTATCAATTCTTACTTTGTCTATACTATCTTTTATATTTACTTTTAAATATTTATAAATATAATAAATTTTTTTAATAACCCCTATAAAAATCCTATCTTCTCCCTTAATAGAATATAATTCAATCTTTTCGTTATTTAAAACAACAAAATTATAAAAGAATAGATATATTTTATTAAAAAAAGAAGATACTTTTTTAATATTATTAAAACCAAATATTATACCTAACCCTTTAGTAAACTCTCTTTTTGTA
>CAMODW010000038.1 GCA_946611635.1 uncultured Bacillota bacterium
TAACTCAAATAAAATATGAAATTATTGAACTTTTAAGTAAAGAATATAATATAAAATCTTTATGTTTAGTATTAAATGTTTCAAGATCAGGTTATTATAAATGGTTAAGAAATAAAGATCTTTTAAATCAATATGAGATAAATAGAAAAGATTTAGGAGAATTAATTAAAGACATTCATAAAAGAAAACCAAGTTATGGATATCATAGAATATGGAAAATAATAGTAGATGAAACTGGTTGGGTAATTTCAGCCAACCTAGTTCATAAAGTGTGCAAAATATTAAAAATAAAGTCAAAAGCTAAACATTATAAGTATAAAAAGCCAGGTGAAGAATCAGTTAAATATGAGAATATTATCGGATATAATTGGAATACATCTAGACCATTTGAAAAAATAGTATCAGATACAACATCATTTTGGTTTAAAAGGAAAAAATATGATTGGACATTTTATCTAGACGTATTTAATAATGAAATAGTTGGTTCAGATGTAAGAGAATCATTAAATGGTAATGGTGTAATAAATCATAGAGAAGCAGTTAATAATATGTTAAACAACAAAATAAAAAGAGGATACGGAAGCCTTGACACAATTATCCACACAGATCAAGGTTCAGTATATTCCTCAGTGTCATTTAACAATATATTTAATTCTCATAAAGTAACCAGATCTATGTCTAGAGCTGATACACCAACAGACAATCCAGTTATTGAATCTAAAAACGGCTTGATTAAGAAAGAAATGTATATTGATTTTGACATTAATAATTATAACACAGTTCAAGAATTTATTGATGATATTGTTTGGGATAATAATAATTATCGACCAAGTTATGCATTAAAATATAAAAACCCAGTTGAATATAGAACACAACTAGGTTTCAATTAAAGTTTTTTAGTGTCTACTTTTTATTGACTGCTTCAATATAAAATCTAAATTCTTTTTTTGTTAAATTTATATAAAAAATTACGATAACTAATGCTATCGTAATTTGTATTCACATGGGGCCTCAATTTAACGTGTTTACGAAAAATCGGCACAAATCTATGAATTGAGATTGACTCAATTACTTGAATAAAATATATCACATTTTTATAAAAATCAAAATCATTTGTATTCATATAACAGTTTATCATTTTCATATATATATGGTCCTTTTGCACTTTCATCTCCAAAATAAGTAGATCTATTATTAAATAATTCTATTAAATCATTTTTTGACTTGATTACACTTATTTGATATGGCTGTTCAAATGCTATTTTTTCAACAAATAAGTATTTATCATCTAAATTAATTAATACACCGGCATGTCCTACAAATAATGTATTAAAATCACTATCATGTAAAACAACACTTATAAGTGATACTTTATCACTATTCAATTTAAAATCATGTGATTTTAAATTGTTAGGATATACATTTTTATATTCTTCTTTTTCTATATTAGATACATCCATTTCATTAAATAAATTAATAAAATCCAATTGATTATCATTTATTATTTTATAATCTTCATTGTTTTCAAGAACATCCATATCAAACATTAAATATGTTCCATATTCACTTTCAATTGTATTTATTTCAATAATATTTTGAAGTAAAGCATATGCTATTATTCTACAATCTCCATCTGACTTACTATGGATTTTTTCGTATCTATCCATACAATTAGCATCATTATAAATAAAAGTATCTGTTTTATCCCAATTCTTTAAACCACAGCCCATATCTTCTTCTTTATTAAAATCATCTAACCATTTAAAAAATAAATCAACATTAGATAGTTTATGTTCATCAAATACTTTTCTTAGTTCATTTCTGTCTTTTTCATCTATTAAATTGGAAGAATAACCTATTTTATACATATCATTTCTTGCTTCATTGTTTTTATTACAAGAACACATTAATATACAAATAATAAAAATTAAAAATATCTTTTTCATAATTACCTCTAAAATAATGATAACATATTCAATTCAATAAAAAAAGTTGCATAAAGCAACTTATTTTTAAACTGGGGCGAAATATGGGGATCGAACCCATGCATACCGGAGCCACAATCCGGCGTGTTAACCACTTCACCAATTCCGCCATAAGCAAAAATATAATACCATCTAATTGAACAAAAAGCAAGTATGTATTATAATTTTTATTAGGATGTGATTATATGAACAAAACATTACTATTTTTACTAGAACAAAGCAAAGATATTGAAGAAAAAAAATGGTATATCAAGTTTTTAGAAAAAATAGGAAAAGAAACAAAAGACTTAATAAATGACTTTTTAAGCTTTTTTAGATTAATAAAAGAAAATACCTATGATGTACTTGTAGAAAAATTTGGTTATGTTGGAGTTACCTTGGCTTTATCTGCACTAGTAGTAATAATATTTATGGTTATTGTTACAAGAATTATAAGAGGAAAAGACGAATAATATTGACTTAAAATACAAAAATCGCTAAAATAAAACTATGGGAGGTAGAAAAAATGGCTAAAGAAAAAATAAAAGAAGAAGAAAAAATCGACGAATACGAGGAATTAACTCTTGAAGACAGAGTAGCAAACATTGAAAAGAAAGTAAATTGGACTTTTGGATTGACTATCGTTATTACAATTATTTCTGTTTTAATACTAATCTTTGTATTAGCTGGAGATACAGAAAAAGCGGCTAATAAAAGTAATGAAAACGGAAATAGTGCTGAAGTAACTGAAGAATATGATGTTAGCGCCTTCAAAGAAATAAAAGCTCAAGACATAAAGAAAGAGTCAAAAGGAAAAAACATCTTAATATACGTTGGTAGATCATCTTGTGGATATTGTATTCAATATGTTCCTGTATTAAAAGAAATACAAGAAAAATATAATAAATATACTACTTATTATATCGATATAGCTAAAATACTTGACTTTAGTGGAACTGGTGGTGTTCTAGATAAAGAAGCTGATGAAATCATGCAAAAACTTGATAAAGACTTCATGGAATCCAACTGGGGAGCTACACCTTTAACACTAGTTGTTAAAGATAGCAAAATTGTAGATTCAGTAGTTGGATATGTACCAGCTGAATCATTAGAAAAATTAGTCAAAGATAATGGATTTGTAAAATAATACGCAAATCCTTTTTTTATGCTAAAATGTTAATTGGTGAAAAAAATGAATATTAAAGATTTAAGTATGTCATATGGATTACAAACAGTATTCGATAATATAAATATTCAAATTAAAGATAAAGATAAAGTAGGAATAGTTGGTGTAAATGGTGCAGGAAAGTCAACATTATTCAAACTTATACTTAAAAGAATTGAACCTGATAAAGGTAAAATAATAATTAAGCATAACACTCGAATTGGTTATCTCCCCCAAGTAATAAAAGATGAAATCCCTAACGAAAAGATAACTGTATTAGATTTTTTATTATCCGGAAGACCTATTAAAGAATTAGAAAATAAATTAAATAATATATATATTA
This sequence comes from uncultured Bacillota bacterium, assembly GCA_946611635.1. Lineage (GTDB taxonomy): Bacteria > Bacillota_I > Bacilli_A > RF39 > UBA660 > Coprovivens. Next base: position 3,473 of record CAMODW010000038.1, read on the forward strand.
AAGCAAGTGAAGAAAAAGATGACCATAAACTAAAACTACTTATGACAGATATCGAAAAAATTCAAGCAAAATTAGATTACTATGATATCTACGAAGCAGAAAATATTCTAATAAAAATTATAAGTGGAATGAACATAAGCGATAAATTACTAGATTTAACATTAGACCAGTTATCTGGAGGCCAAAAAAGTAAAATAGCATTCGCAAGATTATTATATTCCAAACCTGAAATATTATTACTAGATGAACCTACTAATCACTTAGATCAAGATGCTAAAGATTATATAATTAACTATTTAAAAAATTATAATGGCATAATACTAGTTATATCCCATGATATAGATTTTCTTAATTCTATTACTACCTCTACTCTTTTCATTGATAAAGTATCGCATAAAGCTGAATTATTTCCTGGAAGCTATGATAAATTTAAAAAAATAAAAGAAGAAAGAGAAAAAACAATCGAAAAATTAGCAAATAAGCAAGAAAAAGAAGAAGAAAAGTTAAAAAGAATAATAGCTAAATATATTGGTGGTAATGAAAAGAAAGCAAGAATTGCTAAAGATAGACAAAAAAAACTTGCTAAATTAGAAAGTAATAAAGTTAGTATTCAAAAAAAATATAAAGAAACAAACTTTAAACTAAAAGTCGATACAAAAAGTGGAACAACTCCAATAAAAGTAACCAACTTAAAATTCGGATACGATCAAAATCTTTTATATGAAAATCTATCATTTGATATCTCTAGAGGGGAAAAATTTTTAATAATTGGCGAAAATGGTATTGGTAAATCAACATTACTAAAATTGATTCTTAATATAATCTCCCCTATTTCTGGAAATATAGAACTAAATGATAAAATTACAATAGGTTATTATGCTCAAGAACACGAAATACTAAATGAAGAAAAAAATATAATTGAAAATTTTAATAACACCACATTATCAATAGGACAATTAAGAGCATATTTAGGAAACTTTTTATTCACAGGAAATGAAGTTTATAAAAAAATAAAACATCTATCTCCTGGCGAAAGAAGCCGAGTTGCCTTAGCCAAAATTGCTATTAACAAACCAAACTTACTAATATTAGATGAACCAACTAACCATTTAGACCCTGATACTCAAAAAATCATAGCTAACACATTTAAAGAATATGATGGAACTCTATTGCTGGTATCACATAATTTAGAATTTGTTGATAATTTAAATATTCAAAGAATGTTAATACTACCTAGTGGAGAAATAAAATACTACAACAAAAAAATAGTTGAATACTATCAAAAACTAAATAAAAAAAATTATAGATAGTAATACATTATTTTAGTATAATAAATATAGAATAGATAGTTTTAAGGGGTGATTCCAATGTATGAAAACGAAGAAAGAGCAATTAAATTCTTAATTAAAGCTTTTAAAGGCAATAAGAACAAAATTGATAATATGGAAAGATGTTTTCATTCTATACTAGTTGGAAATGCAATAAAAGATATAACAAAATATGAAGAAATAATAATTGCAGCCTATTTACACAATATAATAAACTATACTGAATATGGATATGAAGATATTGAAGAAAGATTTGGAAGTATTGTATCGGACATAGTAACTGAAATAAGTGAAGATTGGTCTCTTCCAAAATGGACTAGTAGAAAAAAAGAATTTATCAAAAGAATAAAACTATCTAATGATGTAAACAACATAAATATTATTGTTGCTGATAAAACACAAGATTTATTATCTTTTAGAAGTTATTACGAAAAAAAGAATAATAAACTATGGAAAGAATTAAATATAACTAAGAGCGATGCAACATGGTTTTATAGAGAAATATATAATATAGCACTTAGTAAAAATGCCAATCCCAAATTATTAAATCGCTATAAAAAAGAACTAGAATACTTCTTTGGGGAAATATCATGAAAAAAAAGACAAATCTTATTTTAATACTAATTAGTTTATTAATATTTATCACCTTTGCAATACTAATTAAAACTAATAATATATCTTATTTTGATAATACAATATATAATTTAGTAACTACATATAAAAACGATTATATAACTATTTTTTTTAAAACAATAACATTCTTTTGTAGTAGTTATTTCTTAATAAGTATTATCATTATTTCATTACTTACCTTAAAAAGAGATAAAATAGGTATAAAAATAACTATTAATATTATTATATGTGTTTTATTAAATACACTATTAAAAGCTCTATTTAAAAGACCTAGACCTGTGGGAATATATTTAATAAAAGAAAATGGTTTTAGTTTCCCTTCTGGGCATTCTATGGCCAGTTTAAGTTGCTATGGTTTCTTCATCCATCTAATTAATAAAAAAGATATATCAAAATTTAAAAAATTACTACTAACAATTATTCTATCATTAATTATAATACTAATTGGTATTAGTAGAATATATCTGGGAGTACACTATGCTTCTGATGTTATGGCTGGATTTGCATTATCTTTTGCCCATCTAATGACCTATTTACTATATTATAAAAAGATTGGTTAAAACTGAAGTTGTAAGATAAAAGTGGACACATAAAAAGTGTTTCCACTTTTTCATTTGCTATAATTTAATAAAGGAGATGATAATATGGCTACAAAAAGTATGTAAGGTTTTAAATATAAAGTCTAAAGCAAAACATTATAAATACAAGAAAGCAGGAGAAGAATCAATAAAATATAAAAACCCAGTTGAATATAGAACTCAACTAGGTTTTAAATAATTCTTTTAGTGTCTACTTTTTGTTGACAACTTCACTAATTAGTCTTCATTTTTTTCGTTATTACCATTTCCTTAGCAACTGGTGTACCAAATCTATTTTCTTGACCCTCTGTTAATACTACCATATCATTATTTTCAAATACATAAATATCGAAACTATCACCAGCTTCCCTAGAAGGATAATGCATATTTCCAACTATTCTATATCCATCTATGGTGTTTTCTATAGAAGCGCTCTCGTGTTGATATGCAGGTCTATTAGGGTATCTTCCCCCAAACTTAAACGGCACAAAAACAATATGTTGATTTGGCCAACGTTTGTCTTTTGGTAAATAGTAAGTGTATTCACCATCTTGAGTTATAGCTTGGCCAGGCTCCCTATAATCCCACTTACCTGTAAACGGATTTTGAGTACACCGTGCTTTTACTTTAACAGTATTTCTCATCGTAAGACAAATATACTCTGGTCCTGTAATTTCAGATCTTTCGCTAGTTTCTATTAACTCAACACCAATAACTTCATAGCCTAGACAAACATCCCATGAATAAGTGGTATTCACTAGATTTTTCAAATTATATTCACGACTATTGCCATTATAACCCGTTAATTCTTGACATGGAATCATTTTTTTTATGATGTGCTGGTTTTCTTCTTTAATAACATCTTTTTGTTTGCTATCATATTCTTCATACATTAAAGGATATCTCTGATCTATTGTTTGTCCTTTTTTATCCTCCTCAACTGCAACTGTTGTAATAGGATTTTTGGCTGGTCCAGTTTGACATCCAGTAAATGTAAGTGCGGCAACCATAACAATGGCAAAAATACTTTTATTTGACATAAATATTTTCCCCTTTTGCTTTAATATAAAACTTGCCTTATTATATGTTTCTCTATAATAAAAGTCAAGAGTAATACTAGTTAAAACCAATCTTTTTTAGTCCAAATATTCATCTAAATTTTTTACTCTATATCGAGGTTCACCCATTTGACTAGTTGGAACAAAACCAGATTCAGCATTTATTACATCTGGTATTCTATTTACTATATTTGCACAAGTCAACTCTACTGTAGAAGGTTTTTCTACTGTAATAGTTGTTTCTGGTTCGCCAATTATTGTCCACTTATTTGTATCAACTTCATCAGGTTTATAAACCTTCCCAATACATTCTGCCTCTATTATAGTTCCCTCTTCTGTTTCTGCAGTAACTACTGCACTCATTCCTGTAGCATTTCCAACTGGAATAGTAATATTTAGCGTTGAAGATTGTAAATCTTCATCACAAACTTGTGGTACACATTCTTGAGACATTCTCACAATATGTAAATCTAACTTATCTGCTATCCATCCCACAGTATTCCACATATATGAAGGTAAATACTCTCCAGATTCAATTATTCTTTTTCTTTCCTCATCACTCATTCTATCAACAGAAGCTATTTTTTCATCAAATTCTTTTAGACTCAATCCTGCTCCATGAGCAGTTGCTAGAGCGATTCCATAATCTTCAACATTATAAGAAGAAGATCCTTTTATTTTAGCAATTTTATTTGTTGTTCCAGCCAAAACACTAACTAAATTGCCCCAAAAAACATCTTGATATCCCGTACCAGTTACTGTAACATTATTTGCTTTTGCCAGAATATCTATTTCTTTCCAAACATTCGGATTTGAATTACTAGCAAAAAAAGCTTCTTCACAAGTTGTTATTACATTTACTCCATTAGAAACACATTTTCTAACAACACTTCTTATATCATTCAATAAACTCATAGTTTCTACTATCGCAATATCTGGTTTCGTTCTTTTAATAATCTTTTCTATATCTTCTATAGATTCAACCATAACACCTTTTGATTCAACACCTATTATTTCCCCAATATCGCTACCTATTATTTTTTTATCTAAATCTAAAGCAGCAACAATACTTGCTCCATGCTCAAAAACATATTTCATAGTATATTTACTCATTTTACCACAACCGACTTGTAATACTTTAATCACACCAACACATCCATTCTATTATTATTTTATCACTTTTATAAGAATTTAAAAACAGATACTAATCTGTATCTGTTAAATCTACACCTTCCTCAGCTATTAAATCTGCAAAATCAACTTTAAACTTTTCAATTGCTTTTGCTTTGGCATCATCATATACATTTCTTGCATTACAAATTGCTTTATAAATATGCTTAATCTTACAAACATGTTCATTATCAAATAAAGCATAAGTAAACGCATTAGCAAGAATAGTTAAACATATATCTGGATACCTCGAAGATATCTCATATACCCTTTTATACTCATCTGTCATATCAACAATAAAGGTCATAATTCTTTCTAACACGAAATCAGTATATTCAAAATGTACACCAGTCTTTTTCTCTATCTTTGGATAAGTACCCATTAATATTTTTACACAAGTAGGTTGGTCTACTTCTACTACATCAATCTTTTGAAAACGTCTTAAAAACGCTCTATCTTTTAAAATATATTGCTCATATTCTTCATCAGTTGTAGCACCAATCATTTTAATTTCGCCGCGGTCTAAACCAGCTTTAAACATATTGGCAAAATCAATACCAGATTCTCCTCCACCTTTATTAACTAATACGTGAGTTTCATCTAAAAACAATACTATATTTGGATTAGCAGCAAGTTCTTTTACTAATAAGTCTACTCTACTTTCTGCTTCTCCATTAACAGTTGTTTTACCCAATAAAGAAGTTACATTTAACTTATATATAATCTTATTTAACAAAGCATCTGGAACCATTTTTCTTTGAATACGATAAGCTATACCTTCAACTATAGAAGTTTTACCAGTACCAGCTTTACCAACTAACAATGCACTTTTTTCAGGAGTCAATAAAGTCATTATTACTTGTTTAACTTCTTCTGTTCTCCCTATTGCTGGATCAGTAATATATTCTCTATCTGTAAGGTTTTGACCATATCTTTCCAAAATACTAACATGCATATCTGCTAAAGGAGTATTTATATTTACTGGTTGTGGGTTTTCAATATTTTCTTTTTCACTATTCATAGGTTCTTCATTTACTTGAGTATTTACATTACTTCCTCCTACAGAATATTTTATAGGTGTACCAATTGGAGTTTCATCTAAAGTTTCATACATACTAATCACCATCATAATTATAACACTTATTTAAGTATATTTTAGAAAAAAAGAAGAATATTATTCAAATTAACAAAAAATAGTTGTTTTTTTTAATTTTATTATTGACATGAACTTAGAAAATGTTATAATTAAAGAGCAATGCCTCCTTAGCTCAGTCGGTAGAGCGCACGGCTGTTAACCGTTAGGTCGTAGGTTCGAGTCCTACAGGAGGCGCCATTTAAAAATAAAATACTTGGTTTTCCAAGTATTTTTTTATGCTTCAACATTCTTTACTAATAAATCTCCATTTTCATAAACAAAATAAAACTTAAGATTTACTAAATAATAATCTTTTATACTTTCATCTACATTAATAAGATCACTTACATCAGCATTTTTTTCTTTTATTTTCACAGCAACAATATATGAATAATAAGTATCTGTAACTTCTTTAAAATATTTAATCTCTTTTATTTCAAAATCTCCCCAGCTATAAACTTTATCATAAGTTAATAGAGAATCATTTATTTTCCTATTTAATATATCATCAAAATAATTAATAACAATTGGTCTCTTATCTATAAATCTTATTAAGTCAGGTTCTTCTTCTGTTTCTATTTTTTCTTCAACTACCTTTTCATTATTAAATACTTCATTTAACTCTTTAAATGCTTCATAACTATTGTCTCTATTATCATAATATGTTTTAGCTGCATATATAATTAATAATAAAGCTAATAATAATGAACCATATATAATTATATTCTCTCTCGTCTTATGTTTCATTTCTACCATCTCTATTTTATTATACCAAGTATTTATTTTTTTAACAATTTATCATATAATAATTATGGTGATAATATGAAAAAATATATGGATGATTATGTTAAAAAGATTGACCAATATATTTCTAACAATAAGCATAAAGATATTGAAGATATTATTAGAATACATTTACGAAAAATAAAATTCTTTCAACATGAAAGACTAGTTCATCTTATCGTTACTTTGTTTTTTGCTTTATTTGCTATTATTTTTAGTTTTTGTATAAATATAAATAATTTATTTATTTTAATAACCTTTATCTTTTATATAATATTAATATTTTATATATTTCATTACTACTATCTTGAAAATACAATCGAGTACATGTATAAACAACATGATAAATTAATAAAAATTGCTAATCATCTTGATTAGCATTATTTTTTTCTCCTAAATTTGTTAAATTTTGTGTCGGCTTCAAAATTACATCACTATGCTCAATTTGAATATCTTGTAATTCTTCTATTTTATTTTCTTGTTCTTTAGAACCAGTTTCTACACTTTTTTTCACTCTATTAAGCGAACTTAAAGAATTGCTTTCATCTTCTGAATCTAACGTCTCATAATTAGTATGGTAACTCATACTCTTTGGATTACCGAATATTACATAATGTGTCTTAAAACCAAATAGTTTAACTAAGTATTGCATTGGAAAACCTGAAGCAACTTGATTATATCTAAAAGCATAAGTATTATATTCTTTCCGAGCCAAAGCAACACCATTATCAACAGATGTCATTTCTTTCTCGTTAAAGACACCAATATCATTTAAATTAGACATAGCTGGATACTTTTCAAGATCTACTTTTTTACTTAATCTAAATTTATTTATAGAATTACTTGTTGTAACTTTATCATTAATATCTCCCGAAGCACCTTTTTCTATAGCAACCATTAATCTATTAATCTCTGTACTAACTTCATCTTCTCTTCCATACTCATTTAATATATTATTCATTACATCTCTAGCAAAATTAATTTTTTTATTAAGATATTCTGTTAATACTTGGTCAAATCTTTTTTGTAATTCTTTTCTATAATCACTCATTTTTTTCACTTGTGAAATAATATAAAGAACACCTATTATCAATAATATAGGAATAAAATTACCAAATATTAAATTTGCTAAATTACCACTAACAGACATACCATCATCCCTATTCTACAAATATTATAACACTTATACCTAAAATAACCTATTAAATTCTTTTGGTATATCTGCTATAAAAAGTTTATCCTTGTATTCTAAAGAATAAGCATGTAAAGCTAATCTTCTTATAGGATTAATATTACTATTATACTTTTTATCCCCTACAATTGGATGTCCTATATAAGACAAACTAGCTCTAATTTGATTCCTTCTTCCCGTTTCTATATCAATAAGAAGTAAACTATACAGTTTATTAGTACTTATTACTTCATAATTAGTCACACATCTCTTACCTAGTTTGTCATTTACAACTACATCCAAACTCTTAGTCTCATATAATTTTAATTCTATTTTACCTTTATTTTTTTCCATTTTTCCTTGAACTATAGCATAATATTTTCTCTTTACATCATTCCAACTATTTTGCCATTTATATTTTTCTTCTTCACTTTTAGCAAATAATAATACTCCACTAGTATCTTTATCTAAACGATGAACAATAAAAATCTTATTCTTAGGATTCTGTTTTTTTACATATTCCTTAACTTCATTATATAAAGTTTTATTTCTTTCTTTACTTGTTCCAATAGTTAACAATCCAGATTCTTTTGAAACTACTATTATCTTTTTATCTTCATATATTATTTTTAATTTTTTCACCATTATTCCCCTCTCTTTTACAAACCATTGCCGTTATAATAGCTGTAATTGGTATAACAGCAAAAGATGCTAACCCACTAATCATAATTCTTGTAAATTCTATAGCAAATATTTTTGAATTAATAATAGTTTCAAAACTATATTTATAATCTTGAAAATAAATAAATAAAGTCATACAACTACCCAAATAAGCAAAAAACAAAGTGTTAGTAGTAGTTCCCAAAATATCTTTACCTATATTCATTCCTGACTTAAAAAGCTCTTTAGACCTTAATTTGGGATTATTAGTATGTACTTCATATAATGCTGAAGAAATAGCTATTGATGTATCTATTACATTACCAATTAAACCTATTAATACTATTGATGTTGCCATTTTCATCATATCTAATCCTGTATCATAAACAACATAACCAATAGATTCAATATTTTCTTCAGCATAGCCTTGTATATATATTCGATTATTTATAATAATTGTTAATAACAAAAAAACTATAATAACTATCATAACCGATACTAAAGAACAAATAGTCTTCTTATTAATGCCATTTAAATAAAATAAAACCAATAATATAATAATAGAACTAATAAATAATGTTACTATCAAAGGATTAAAACCCCAACCACATAATAATACAATCATAATAATTAATATTAGATTTAAATAAATAGTTAAAAACGATTTAAAACCTCTTTTACCACCAATTAACAATAAAAGAAGTAATAATACTACAGATAATACTTTTACCATTATTTAGCCCTCCTTTTATATAAATAAAGAGATACATAAATAGATATAGGAATAGTAATTACAATGCCTATAGCCCCTGTTAAAGCTCTAGTCATTTCTAAACTAATATACTCCGTCATTAAGTTAGCAATAGAAACTCCATTTCTAAAAAATATAACTAAATTAGATATACCCGTACATATATAAGTAAAGAATAAAACATTAATCATTGTCCCCATAATATCCTGTCCAATATTAAAACCAGACTTTCTTAAAGCTTTGACACTTATCCTTTTATTCTTTTCTATTAATTCATTTAAAGATGAAGAAATACTAATAGAAATATCCATAATAGCTCCGAGTCCCCCTAGAATTATCTCAGAAATAAATATTTCTTCATATGGTCTTGTTAAAAGTTCCATTTGATCAAATCTAATCCCACTATAATTAGTTATCTTAATTACTATAAAACTAATAATAAATATTAAAATAACACCTAAAATACTACTTATAATTGCTGATAATGTCTTTTTATTAACACCAGATACTAAAGTTAAAGAGACAATACTATACAATATCGCTACCATAAAAGAAAGAGGAACCAATCCAATAGATTTAATAGCATTAATATGTATCAAGAAACAAAACAAAATAATATTAATAACTACACTAAAAACAGACAAAAGCCCCTTTAAATGTCCCACTAACATTATTATAAATACAAAAAGTAATATAAGTAATACTATATACTTATCTCTTTTATAGCCATCAATATTTACTCTTTTTATTATATTATTTTTTACATATAAAGAAACAAATAGTTCATCACCAATAGCATATCTTTGATCATAAGCTTCACCTTTATGATACTCATTATTAAACTTTACTATTTCCCCCTTATACTCCCCATTCATTACTTTAGCTTCTATCTCTTCATTATATATACTTTCCTTATAACCAAAAGTAACCTCTTCAGTGCTAACATATTCTTCCTTAGTATTAATAACTCTAACTATCGTATCATCATATAAATTATAATCATTATATGTAAATATAATTAAAAATATCGCAATAAATATAAATATGATTATTTTTAAATTTTTTTTAAGTAGTGTTGATAAGTTCATAGTTATCCACTCCTTTCAAAATTATACCAC
>CAMODW010000039.1 GCA_946611635.1 uncultured Bacillota bacterium
AAAAAGATATACTTATAATAAATTAAATAGAATGTTAATTCATATTTTAGTAGGTTTAACAAAAAAAGATAATAATAGTATAAATCTTGATTATATCAAAATACTTGGTTTTAATAATAAAGGCCAAAATTATATTAAATCTATTAGAAAGGATATTAGTATTACAACTAAGGTTAATAAAGATTCTATAATATATAAGTACGAATTATTAGCCGCTTATATATACGATCAAATTACAGGTTCTAATTGTTATCAATACGACTATAAAAATATACCAACAAAAAAGGATCTTTAGATCCTTTTTATTATAATTTTTTACTAGTTAATGAAATTCTCGGATCATCTCCGTCGCCATAATAATCTTGTTCATCTATTCCGTAATGACTAGCAAATGAAAGATCTCCTTGAAGATTACGAGATGTATCTAATGGCTCATCTATTGTTTCCCCAAATACTCCAAAAACTTCTACGCCTTTTTCTTTTATAAACATGCAATTTAATAGAGCTTTTTCTAATTCTGATTTTGTATATTTTGTACCGTCTTCTTTTCGACAAATCTTACTTATAATAGAAAATAGTTTTAAAACCATATCTTCTTTTTGAGCATTCATGAATTCATTTATCGCAATAGATAAATAAGCCTTTGGAACTGCTGCCAAAAACTCTTCAACTGTAATGTTTACATAATTTAAATTCTCATTATTATCTATACAAGATTCATAAATAGCATCAGCTACTGCTTGGGAATGTTTTATAGCTTTTTCTTTGTTTGCTCTATATTTTTTTAAACTTATTGAATTATTATTTAATTCTTTTTTTAGGGCATTTATTACCATTTCTCTTAAAGTGGTATAAACAGTAATCAACTTTGTCAAAACTTCCCCTAATCCAAGTATTAACTGCTCATTAGTAGATGTAGCTATTTCATCTTTAATACTATGAATTAATTTATATAAATCTTCTCGCGTAGATGAAATGCATTCATATTGCTTGGTATTATAATCATAATCTGCGTATAAAAGTCCATCTTGGTTTATTCTTATTTTTAATCCTTCAGCTAAACTATTATATCCTTTTTCACCTTCAAGATAATTTCTAATATATTTACCTATGACTATATCTTTGCTTAATTTTTTTGGTTCGGTTTTTTCTGCCATATATTTTAATAATCTTGTTATTTCGTCTTTATTATAGATTTTATAATTATCCCAGTAGCTTTCGGCAAAACCATCCAAAGATAAAGATTCTAATACTTCCGCATAAAAATTCGAATTATACATATATTCTGTTAGTTGCTGATTTTGGTTAATTCCAGCTTCTATTTTATACGATACTATTGGTATCTTTTTTTCTTGAATTGTTATTTCAAATTTTTTCTCTTTTTTTATTTTCATTGATATTCCCCCTAAATCATGGTGTTATTATATGCCAATGTTGTATTAATGTCAAAGATTATTCTCCTAAATAAATATTTTTAAACTCATAGTTGTAATATTCTCTATTTGTTGAAGATTTATTATTAGAGAATTTTTCAACAACAAAATAATTATTATGAAGCTCTATCAGGGTATTTACTGGTACTTCTATTGTTTCATCAGCAATAATGTTATAAATTAGTTTTTTATTATTATCTTTATATTCGATAAAGATACTACTTGGTGTAGCTTGGGTAATATTATTTATTAATACTTTATTATTTTTAACATCAAATAAATAGTATTCTTTATTACTGTTTATTATTAGGTATAATTTATTATAACTTGCTATATATTCCATAATACTTGTATCAAAATAAATAATATCAGAACTATTACAAGGTATTATTTCTTCATTATTATACTTTAAACCAAAGTTTAAAGTATTAATATTTAGACAATATGTTTTTTGGACGTTTAATTTATTTTCTATATTTTTATTATTTAGAGATCTTAATTCTATACTATTTATATCTTGTTTTTCATTGGTGTTATTATCGTATGCTGCTGTATCTATTATCATTTGATTATTATCTAAATATTCATAATAGATATCTTTTTTTCTTTCGGGATTAAATTCAACAAACTCTCCTAGATTGTTTATATATAAAGTTTTGTCGTTGATATTAAATAGGTTTGGGGCGATTTCTTTAATTTTTTTGTTTTGATTATCTAGTATTATCTCTCCTGTTTTACAATTAACTATTAAATAATTATAATTGTCATTTAGTAAGCAATAGTGTTCATTTTGATGAGGATTTATTATGTTAGTTTCTAGTACAAAATGATTATATTTTTTAGGAGTAGACTTATAAGAAACATTCCCCTTATAGTCGATTATTCCTTGTTCTGTATCTGATACATAAGAAAAGTAATATCCATTATATTCCTTTGTATTATCTATATTAATATTTTCATTTATTAGTTTTTTATTATTATAAAGATTATTACCTATTAGCCAGCTATCAGTATTAGGATAGTATTTTATATTATCTTTTGTTTCATATAAAGTTTCTCCATTATTATCTATTATAAAGTAATGGACATTATTATTTACATTTTTGGCTATTATATGAAAACTATTATAATCAGCTATATATTTAGCGATATCTTTTACTATTACTTGACCATTTTTATCTATTAATTTAAAAGGTTTTTCGCTTGAGTAGTCTTTTACTGGTATTAATTTATTCTCAATATAGGATGAATTATATTTAATTATATTTATACTTTCTAAGAATGGTTTGGCAACAAAGTTATCTTGATTATTGTTTTGTGTTGTTGGTAAAGGCTTTTTATAATAATATATTCCTCCTATTATTAATAAAGTAATTATTAATAAAACTAATATAATGAACTTATTAGAACTTTTTTCTTCACCATAATCTATTTTTGGTTCATTAGTTGTTATTTGGCTATCTAATAATCTATTACATTTAGGACATATTACTGTCTCTTTTAATACTTTATTGTTACAATGTGGACATCTACGATATTTAGACATCTTTTCTCACCAACAATTCCTAATATCTTTAATTTCGATGTTATTTTTAGGAGTTTTATTTACTTTTTTATCGAGAATACTTACTAATAAAAGTAGTATTATGACGATAACAAGAAGAGAAATAATTATTATATGTAAATTGCTCTTAGCAACTTCAACATTTTTAGATTCGTTTATTAGATTATCTATTTTTTCTAGTTTTTTCTTATCTTCTTCAGAATATTTATTATCTGATTGTTTTAGTAAATCTCTTATTCCTTTGTTATCCATATTATATCTCCATTAAAACCATAGATTAGTTAATTTACCATCTTTTTTGTATAGTTCATCCATTAATACCACGTTTTGAAAGAAGTTTACTACTCTAGTTTTAGAGTAAATTCTCATTACTACTCCACCATAATGATTTAATGATTCTGCTACATAAAAGTGATTTTCATCTATTCCTATTAATATAGCAATGTGACCACTTGTACTAAATAAATCTCCTACTTTAATAAGCCCGGAATTTATTAGGCTTTGACTCATATAGCGAAAATCTCCCAAATCAGTTAAATCATTACTACCACCAATAGGTCCTGCGCCTTTGTCTCCAACATCAAAGCCACCATTTAGTAATACCCATGATACAAAACCAGAACAATCTAAGCCATTAGGATAATATAGATTTCTTACAAAATCTGGTGGATCATCCTGCCAATTAATCATTTTACAGCCCCACATTTGAGGTCCTTGCATAGTTGCTACTATATTTTTATATTTAGATTCATCTAAGTATAATCCTTTATGGTAATACCTACCTTCTCCATCGACATAATGTCTACCTGTTTTATATAGGCGCCCGTTTTCCCAATAATATGCTATTCTGCGAGGGAAATCCAAAGTAAGAAAACGAGCAGCCTCAACTACTGAAGCTCTAGTACCATATTCTACTTCATTCATTTTATAATTTAATATCTCATCTAATAGAGCTGCTTTTTCCCCATTATATTCTTTACAGGCTAAGTATGGTTTATTTAAAAGGAATTCTTTTGGTCTTTCCATAATAGCATCAGTTATAATTACTTTTGTTTGCTTTAAAAACTGATTATTACCATAAATACTTATATTAAATGTTCCTTCTATATTGCTTTTTATTATATTATTTTCTATCATGAGATCAGGATTATCACTTTTAATTTCTATTATAGGATTATTAACTTTAATGATACTATTAGTTAAGTCTAGCTCTTTATTTAAAGGTAAATAATATACATCTTTTAAATTAACAGCAGCTACATAGTTATCAATGCTAAATTCTTTTGATATATTATTCTTTTTATCTTTAAAATATAGTTTATATGGTGATAACTCATTTTGTAAATAACATGTATCATCTTCTATTCTTTGAAAATCTATAGAATCATTTTGGTTACGTAATCCACATGCTACTGCATTAGAAGTAGGTTTAATAGCAATATTAACTTGACCCTTTTCAGGATCATAATCAATTATTTTATACTCTTTTATTTCAAACCCTGTTACAGTTTTATAATTAGTATTTTTATTATCTTTAGCTGTGGTTACCCAAACAAAAGAAACTATCATAAACATTATAAAAAGAACTATCATTCTTATATATTTCATATTATCATCTCTACTATTAAATAATAACATATTATAGTATAAAAAGAAATAAGAGACTTTCTAATCTCTTACTTCTCTTCTGACGATGCATCACATATTTTAATAGGACCATACTCGTTGCATTCTATCTCTGTTATAGAAATATCTTTTAGTTCTAATGGTGGATTTAGAATGTAATTTATTGGTTTATTATAATCTTCCGTTTTTATTTTATAGCTAGAAAAATCTAAAGTACTTCTAAATACACTGAATTTTACAGCACCAGGGTATGTAAGGAACGTATAATAGCAAAAATATAATAATAATATGGTTAGTATTATACTTAATAAAGCTCTTAAAGCCTTTAATAAAACTATTCCTATTATTAATATAATTAATATAATTAAAAAAGATTTTATAGTCATTATCATCACTCTCGTATTAATTATAGCATATTTTATTTGACTTTAGCTAAAACTTATGGTAAATTCTTTAAGTAAGCGAAAAAATTATTTAATGAGGAGGTAAAAACTATGGCTATAAAAATTACTACAAAAAAACCTTTAGTTGGAAATAGAAGAAGTCATGCTCTAAACGCAACAAAACACTCACAAAAACCTAATAATCAAACTATTACTATTAATGGTGAGAAATATTTTACATCTGCTAGAGATGCTAGATCTTTTAGAAAAGAACCTAGAGTTAGAAAATGTGACAAAAAAGTTAAAGAAGCTGCTTAATTGTTGCTTTTTTTTTGCAAAAAAAAATTAATTATTTAATAGTAATTAATCCTTTTTCCACTTCTTCTAGTGCTCTTCCAAGTTCTTTTTTATTTACATATTCTTCTTGTTTCATTTGAAAATGTTTATTTTCTAACATTTGTTTACTTCTTCTAGATGCTACATGAACTAGTTTATATTTTGAATCTACTATGTTCAATAATTTATCAATAGATGGAAATATCACATTCATCACACCCTTACAATAATATAATAACTTGTTTTGTTTGTTTTATATAGTGTTTTGTTTGTTTTTTGACAATATTTTACAAAAAGTTACTCTTCATCGATTATACTTGCTTTATAACCATTGCCCTCTTCGTATGTTATTTTTATTTTTAGACTATTTAGTGTTGACTTTTGGTTTCTTGGATCAATTATATCTCCTTTATCATTATCTGGAGATAAATAGCCGGCATCAACTAATTCTTTTACGGTAATAACTTTAGAATTTTCTGTTTTTAATTCTTCTAATGTACTACCGTACCTTCTAGCATTGGATTCTATATCACTTATTTTTGATTTATAGTACTCTTCGGTATTATCTTTAAATGCATAAGATGTTGCTCCAAGTGTAATTGCTGTTATTAATCCAAAAATTGCAATCACAACTATCAGTTCTATAACTGTGTAGCCTTTTTTATTCATACTATCACCTTAATAATTATAACACGCATATTTTATTTTTAATATAAAAAGTTGTGATAATCACAACTTAATATTCAAGATCACACTCTTTTAAAGTGTATTTATATATATCTTTACCATTTTTTATGTAGAAAACACATTTTTGATTTTTTACTATTTCATGGTAATTAATTGGTAACTCCAATGTTTCTTGAGCATCTAATAATTCATTAAAATCATAACAATCTATTATGTTTGTATCACCGAATCTTGGCAATTTTTTAGTATTAACTATTATTCTATCATAAGTTTTCAAATAACCATCTCTAAGAGAACAATATTTACTCTTTTTAGGTTTTAGCAATAATATTAAAGTAATAAATCTAATTGTTAACATTGTCGCAATTATTAAACAAGCTAAACCAAAATAAGAATAAACAGTATTAATACTTGTTTCCATTGTTATTTCTTTAAATGAAGAATTAGCGTTTAACGCTTTATCATTAATACTAATAGTAAAATTATCTTTAAGTAATGGTATAGTCATTTCTAAGGCTGTTTTATGATGTAAATTTGTATCATTAAATTTATCATATGTTCCATTATAATTAATATTCATAGAAATAACGAAAACGCTATTTGCATTAGGAGCATAGTTTTGAGTATATTCTTTCGCTATGTTGTTATATCTCTGATAATCAATTTCTAAGCTTTTATTAATATTTAACTTTTTACCATATATTGTATCTTCTGCTTTTTCTAGTAAATCATATTTTTCATCTAAGAGAATTTTGTCATCTTCACCATAAACTTTTAATCTTCCAGTTATATCATAGTCATATGCTAAAACCGCGTTATCACTAAAGAAAGAATTATAACGAAAATCGGCATTTATTTTATCTATTAAGGAAGATACATATTGTCTATTACTATCGCCTTCAAGTCTATTACTAGAATAATAATTGTTCTCTAATAAAGAAATATTATAATTAATATTTCCATTTTCACTATAATCTAATTCTACAGTATTGTAGTTAGCAAAACTTTTATTTATTAAAAAATATGATAACCAGCAAAGCAAAACAATTCCAATAAATAATAAGATTAAACGACTTTGATAAGATAAATAAAAATAAGGACTTCTATCTATATTATTGTTAACATATTTAACTTTTCGCATCTTTGAATAATCAATTTTTTTATTACCCTTTTTATTCATTTTTATTACTCCTTAACTTCTTCAAATTCTATTATTAGTGAAAGATTTTCTAAATTTAAATTTAATGGGTTACCAAATTCATCTTTATAAGCTTCTTTATAACTTAGAGAAAAAGTGTTATCTAATATTTTTGTTTCACCTTTTATTATATCCCCTATATTTAAGTTAGAAATGTTATAAACTAAGTTATCGTTATATTTTTCTATTCCTTTTAAAGTTATATTTTTTATTTTTGTTGGTATTAGACTCTCATTATATAAATCAAATTTAAAAGTAACACTATTATTTGGTGTTAAACTAGTAATTGCAAAGTTAATAGAATTACCAATAATACTTGGTTCTTCTTTAAAAATAGTTGTATTTAAACTAGTATTAACACTATTTATATTATCTAATCTTATATCATAAACATTTTCGATTGCAATAGCTTTGCCAGATACTTCTATTGTAGTATTATAAGAAGAATATCCAATTCCTACACTTAATAACGCTATTAAAAATGCCAAGACTGTGATTACTTTTATACGATTCTTGGTGTCTTTCATTTTATCACTACTCTCTTATAATTAAGTATATCATATATTCCTTAAAATAGTATAAAAAAAGAACCAAATAGGTTCTAAAAAGGAAGTTTCATATTTCCGTTACTCATCATTTTCATCATTTTTTTCATTTCTTCAAATTGTTTTAATAAACGATTTATTTCAGAAATATCACGACCACAACCTTTGCTTATACGTTGCTTTCTAGAAGCTTTTAAACACTCTGGATGCTTTCTTTCATATGGCGTCATAGATAATACTATTGCTTCTATATGGGCCATATCTTTGGGATCTACTTGAATATTATTTAATCCCATCTTACGGGCTTGTGGAAGCATTTTTAAGATATTCTCTAAAGGGCCTAGTTTCTTTATTTGTTTTAAATTGGTTAAGAAATCTTCTAAGTCATAATTTCCACTCATCATTTTCTTTGCTTGTTTTTCTGCATCATCTTCAGAAATTATATTTTCAACTTTTTCAGCGATGGATAGAACATCTCCCATATCCAAAATACGTTCTGCCATACGTTCTGGATAAAAAGGTGATAATCCATCTAGTTTTTCAGAATCACCAACAAATTTTATAGGAACGTTAGTTAGATGTCTTACAGACAGTGCTACTCCACCTTTGGTATTACCATCTAATTTAGTTAAAATACATCCTGTTAGATTTAGAGATTCGTTGAAACCCGTAATTACATTAATGGCATCTTGACCCATCATAGCATCTATTACTAGTATCGTTTCATTTGGATGGCATAATTCTTGGGCTCCTTTTAATTCGTTCATAAGTTCTTCATCTATATGTAAACGACCAGCTGTATCAATAATAATAAAGTCATTTTTGTTTTCTTTAGCATATTCTAAAGCATTTTTTATTATTTCATTTACCGGCTTTTTCCCTTCTGAATAAACAGGAATATTAAGTTGTTTTCCGATAGTTTGTAATTGTTCTATAGCGGCTGGACGATAAATGTCACAAGCGACTAATAATGGTGA
Organism: uncultured Bacillota bacterium; assembly: GCA_946611635.1. Taxonomy (GTDB): domain Bacteria; phylum Bacillota_I; class Bacilli_A; order RF39; family UBA660; genus Coprovivens. The sequence continues at coordinate 8,750 of CAMODW010000039.1, forward strand.
TTTAGAATGTTTTTTTCTTAAATAGTTTGCTAATTTACCTGCTGTAGTTGTTTTACCACTACCTTGAAGTCCAACTAACATCAATATACTTGGTTTTCCATCAACGTATAGAGGAGCTTCTTCCCCACCTAATAATTCAACTAATTCATCTTTTACTATTTTTATGAATAATTCATCTGGTTTTAGAGATTTACCTACTTCCATACCAAGAGCTTTTTCTTTAACATTAGCAATAAACTCTTTAACTACTTGATAGTTAACATCGGCTTCTAGCAAAGCCATTCTTATTTCACGCATTGCTTCGTTGATATTATCTTCTGTAATACGTCCCATACCTCGAATGTTCTTAATAGCGTTCGATAATCTATCTCCCATATATTCAAACATGTAATCACTCCTTAAACATGAATTAGTATATCATAAAAGTATTTGTTTTTTAATAATTATTTATGTCTTATAAAACTTCTTTTACTATCCCTAATATTTCTTCTTGAATATCAAAAATATCTCTTAATTTATTATGTTTGTCTACACAATCTACCTTCTTATAGTTATGTAGTTTAGCTAGTTCTAAGTAAGCATGTTCGGCATTGCGAATATGTATAGGACTTTTTTCGTTACCATCTACAGGACCTCTTCCTTTTAGAAGTTCTGTAACTTTTTTATAAGGTACATACAAAAAGATAGTTAAATCTGGTTTTGGCAATTCTAAAAAACCATATTCTAAGTTTTCTAGGAATTTATACATTTCTAATCTCTCTTCTTGATCGAATATTTTACCGGCTTGGTGCCCCATATTACTTTCTACATACCGATCTAAAACAACATCTATACCTTGATTTAAGTAATCTAGAATTCTTTGTCTATTATACCTTCTATCAGCAGCATAGTATAAGGCCGCTACTTTTGGATCAACTGCTGCTGCACCTTCTTTAAAGAAAGATTCTCCCATTCCCGCTCTTCCTAAATATGGTCCTCCAACTATTTTACCAGTTGGTGAATCGTAATCTGGAAAGCTCAATCTTTCAATTTTTCTTCCTTGTTTTCTTAAATTTTGAACTAACAACGATGTTTGAGTATCTTTACCCGAACAATCTGTTCCTTCAATAACAATTATTTTACCTCTCATATTACCCTACCTCTAGCTCATAATAGCATACTTTTGTTTTTATTTAAAGATATTCTAAACAAAAAAATACTAATTATTTAGTATTTTTTTAAGCTTATTTTTTAATTTTTCTATTTCTTCTTCTTGAAGTAATATTAATAATTGTTTTTTAGTATTATAAATCTTTAATATTTTTTCATAATTATCTAATTTTTCTAATATAGTTTTAACCATTTTACCAACAGCACTTTTAGATATATTATTATTATCAGCTATTTCACTTAATGATAGGTCTTCTTGATAATATAGAGAAAATGTTTCTTTTTCTTTGTCCGTTAATAGTTCTGAATATATATCAAATAAATTATTATAGTATATATATTTTTCTTCCATTACATCATATCCTTAAATAAACCATAGATATAATTTTCAATATCGAATGGTTTTAAATCTTCCATTTTTTCACCTAAACCAATAAATTTTACGGGTATATTAACTTCTTCTTTAATAGCTAGAACTATTCCACCTTTAGCTGTACCATCTAGTTTAGTTAGTACTATGCCTGTTATATTGGTTATTTCTTTGAAACTAATAGCTTGACTAATACCATTTTGACCAGTAGTTGCATCTATTACTAATAAAGTTTCGTGAGGAGCATTTGGTATATGCTTTTCTATTACTTTGTTTATTTTTTCAAGTTCTTTCATTAAATTTACTTTATTTTGTAAACGACCAGCTGTATCAATTAAAACTAAATCTACATTTTCTTCTTTAGCTTTTAAAAGTCCATCGTATACTACGCCAGCTGGATCGGTATTCTCTTTCCCATAAAAACTTGCACCTGTACGTTCTGCCCATTCTTTTAGTTGATCAACAGCACCAGCTCTAAAGGTATCTCCAGCAATCATCATAACCGATTTACCTTCTTCGATATATTTATGAGCTATTTTAGCAATTGTAGTCGTTTTTCCTACACCATTTACACCGACAAATAATAATACTGTTGGTCCTTCTTCAGCCATATGTATTTTATCTGTTAATGACTCTCCTTCAACATAAATTATAAACAATTCGTCGACAATAACCTCGTTTAAGTATTTAGTATCTGTTATCTTTTCTTCTTTAACTCTTTTACGAAGTTTATCAATGAATTTCATTACAGTATTAACGCCAACATCAGCATTTATTAAGATTTCTTCTAACTCATCAAAATATTCATCATCTACCTTAGTATATTTAATTCCTAATAAACTTAGTTTTGAGACAAATTCTTTACGAGTTTTTTCTAAGCCCTTATCATATTTTTCTATTTCTTTAGCTTCTTCTAATTTCTTTTTTTGTTCTTGTTCTTTGATAAAACTAGCCCATTCCTCATCATCTTCTTCATCTTCTATATCATCTTCAGTATATTCTTCATCAGAAACATCTTCAATAACTTCATCTTCTTTAGAACTAGAGTCTTCTTCTGTTTCTTCTTCGCCTTCTACATCATCTTGGTCAACACTTTCAGATTCTTCACTTTCATTATCACTAACAATCTCGTTTAAATCTTCTATTGGTTCTTCTATATCTTCTATATTTTCTACTTCATATTCATCTTTTACTTCTTCTACTACTTCTTTTTTCCTAGAAATAATACTTTTTAATTTATCAAATAATCCCATTGTATCCCTTCTTTCTCCAGTATATATTATCATAATTTTTATTTATAAAAAAGAAAAAAGTTTTTCAACTTTTTCCTCTTTTATCTTTCCTTTACGTTATTTCCATTTATGTCATAGTCTATATCACATACATTATATACTGAGCCGTTTTGACTCATCATTCGACCTGTAAACGGATAATTTCTCGCTGGTTTACCATTTACTTTAATTTTTTCAAATCGTTGCATGTAATTGATAGGTGTTACATCATCATCATCAAATTGGGTCCATTGTGGTTGATTAGCAAGATTGTTGTTTACTAAATATTTAAATGCTGCATCTAATGTCACTCTATCTTTGCAATGTGTTATACTTTCGTCACAATTTGCTTTACACTGACCAGCACCATCTCCACCTTCACAAATAGCAAAGAATTTAGGATCTCCGTAGGTGTTTTTAAATGATGATTTGTTAAATCCTAAACAGAAAGATGTATATAGACCATTATCTGGATCGTTAAGAGCTCCTTCACTCCAGAACTTTAAAGTACACCATAAGTGATATTTACTATCCCAGTCTCTTTTACCAGCAGCTATAAATGTATAGTGATTACATAATGGGGTGGTATAGGCTTTAACACTACATGTTTTTGAATTATCAGCTTTATCACTTATTGCGATGTTATCTGTTACTATGTAATCTGTTTTTTGAGTTTTTAGGTTAAATGCTAGTGATCCCGGGGTGTGACTTGATCCTACAAATTCACTAGAGGTACATCCACTTCCAGAATCGCTACATCCAGCATATGTTGTTACGTCTACGTGTTGTAACGCTCCATAAGTTAATTTCTTGCCAGAATTATTTTTAACTATCGCTGTGCAAGTTGGAGGAGTTTTATCTATTTTTAAGGTTATATTACAAGATGCTTCTCCTACAGCATTTTTTACGTAACCATAGTATATTGTTCCTTTAGTTTCAGTAGTTACTTCTAAAGATGTTTTGCCGTTAGTAGATTTTTGAGATGTTGCTAGACCTTTACCAGAAATAGAATCTCCATCCACATTCATAGATAATGTAACATTTGTTTTGTTCCATCCACTACTATTTCCTTGAACGTTTTTAGATAATGAACAACTTGGTTTTTTTAGCCATATAGCATATAACCTAATAGAACCATTACAAGTTGATACTAAATTTTTGACACTTGCTCCATTATTATAACTAGTACCTGTTCCATCTTTTTTTGTATTCCATTTAAGGAAGCCATAATTTGTTAATGAATATGCATTATTAGTTAATTTACAATCTTGATCATATGTACATTCTTTATCACTCATAGTTCCTGTTGCTGATGTATTATTTTTATCAAATATAATTTTATATTTACAAGCCTTACAAACACCATACATAGTTGTATTTGCGGTTGGTGTATAGCTTGAACCGCCAGTATTAGATATTGTTGTTCCTGTAGATGATGTTGTCCATCCACATTCATATCCAGTTTTAGCTATTGTTGGTAATGTTACTGGTACACTTGTCCAATTAGCATATAACTTA
>CAMODW010000040.1 GCA_946611635.1 uncultured Bacillota bacterium
GAATAGAGAAAAAGTATGTAAGGAATTAATTAACAAATAAAAAAGCTTTATTTCTTTGTTATAGTAATAAAGCTTTTTTTCTTTTCTTTAATTTCTTTTGCTGGTTTTATTTCTTTTATTTTTTGTACTTTTTCTTCGGTGGTTGGTTTATTCTTCTGAGATCTATCGAATTCTTTTAATAATATACCATTGTTGCTCATATTTATATAGATTCCTTCATTTATTATAAGATCAAATTCTCCTATTAGTTCAAAAGCATTTGGGTTAAATCCTAGTTTAAATTCATTTAAGCCTTTATATGGATTATCGTCAGAGAAGTCTCCGGTTATTCCGTTAAGATCGAGATATTCATAATCGTTTTTGTAATATTCAATTAATTGATGGTGAAGATAATAATTTGGATTGAATTGTTTATAATTTGTATCATATCCACTTATTAATATACTAACTCTATTTTTGTATTTTATTGTAATTGCTCCAGCTACGTATTCGTCATGTTTACTTGCTAGACGTTTTGTTATGTATGATATATCGCTGTTAATGCTATTTAATATTGTGTCAGATTCCATTTTTTTTCTTATGTTTTCGCTATTATTGTTTGTCATCAATCTATTAACAAGTATATTATTTCTGTCGAGTTCTTTTTCATAATTGTTTTTGGCTGAAATAAGTGCAGTTTCAAAATCTAATTTTACTAAGAAAACGTCAATACTATCATTTTTAGAAAAAACATTATAGTAATTATAGTAATGAAGCTTTGATACATTTTTTTTCTTTTTTATAAATTGATATAGAACATCTATGTCTTTTCTTTCACCTTTTATTAAAGAAAAGCCTTTTTTGTTACTTTTCCTTATTTTGTTTCTAGTTCGTTTATCTACCGAATTAATGTTGAAATCTTTTATATAAAGTGTTGCATTATATCTTGGTAACATAGATTCAAAGAATTTATTATCCATTAATTTTGTAAAACCTATAGATGTTAATGTGTCTATTATTTTTTTGTTATCGTTATATTCTATTTCATTGTTCTTTAGGGTTCCAATTACTATTTCAGGATTTATTTTTATGAAAGCAAGATTTTTTCGATAATATCTTTTTTTTAGTAAGTGACAAAATTCTTTTAATAAATCGATGTTTGTGTAATCAATCAAAAATCCTTTTGGTGCATAACCATAACGAAATAGTAATCCGATTCTTTTTATTAGTATTAAAGAGGCGGCAACTATATTATCATCATTATCTATCATTCCGATTAGTTCGTAATCAAATTTATTTTCGCTCATTAACATTCCAAAGCTAGATGATTGGTGATATGATCCTAATGGATGATTTTTTGAAAATTCATCAAATTCAAATATATTTAATTTTTTTAATTTCATAATTGTTCCCCTTTCAAAATAAGAGTGTATTGTATCACATTTAAAAATTTATTGCAATATTTTGTTTAATGGATTAAAATAATATATAGTAAAGGCGGTAGTGTGATGAATAGAGCTGTAAAAAATTTTAACAATTTGTTAAATATTTCTTTTTTGATGATTGCTTTGGATGTATTGGTTGGTTGCTTTTTGATATTTTATACGGATATTGCAACTACTGTTGCAACTGTTGTATCTGGTTGTTTAGTGCTTGTCCATGGAATATTTGCTTTAATTGATTATTTTTATGTTGGTATGTTTTTTAATTTTATGAAATATAGATTTATTCCAGGAATTTTGCTTGTTTTATTAGGAATCGTTATGATTATTAGTCCTACATATTTTATTAGTTTATTAGGAGTTGGAATTGGTATTTGGTTATTATCTGTTGGAGTTGAAAGTTTATTTTATTCTTATAGGCTTTGGCAAAATAAAGAAGAAATATATTCTTTAATACTATTTATTGGCTTGTGTTCTTTAGTAATGGGAGTTCTAACGGTTATTAATCCTTTTTCAAGGTTTATGCTTTTGCCTAAGTTAGTAGGTATATTTGTAGTAGCGAATGGAATACTTAATCTTGTTCAGATATTATTATTCAAAAAAAGATCAAAGAATATAATAAAAGTGTTTAAATAAATGCGTAAGCATTTTTTTCTTGACTTTTTATTTGCTTGTATGGTAACTTATTATTTGAAATGGAAGTGGAATTATGGAAGTAGCACTTTTAATAGTTAGTATTTTGTTGATAGCAATAGTATTATTACAAAGTAATAAAGCTAGTGATGCTGGTCAAATTATTACTGGAGGTAATGAAGTATTGTTTCAAAATCAAAAAGAAAGAGGAGTAGAACTTTTAATTACTAGATTAACAGTTCTTCTTGGTATAGCTTTCTTTGTGATATCATTTATTCTATTTATTACTAAATAAGCCTTTAGGCTTTTTTCTTTTGCTTTAATTATTGCTGGTTTATGGTATAATTAAAATAGGTGGTAGTATGAATAGTAAAGGATTTACTTTGGTTGAATTGATAATTACTATAGCTTTGTTGTCTATGTTGTTTTCTTTGATTGCTACAAATATGGTGGGTTTACAAAGTAGACAATTGCAATCTAATTATAATAACTATAAGAAAGAGATAGAAAGTGCAGCTTGTTTGTTTATTGATTCTAAAGATGCTGCTATGGATGGTGCTATATATACTACTGTAAGTTTTTCAGAGACGTCTGAAGTTAAATTCGGAAATGCGGAACAAAATAAGGAAAAATGTCTTGAGATAGAAGCTTGTTATGTAAAAACAAAGACTTTATTGGAAACGGGTTATTTAGATAAAGACTTGGTTGATCCTTCTACTAGTGAAAAAGTTACAGAAAGTGAAGTAGTTAGGATAGAATATTTAAATGGTGAAAAGCATTGTACTTATTATAGTAATTAAAAAAGGGATGGGATTTTCATGAAAGATAAGATACTAGATTTGTTAAAAAATGTTCATGAAGCTAAAGAAGCTATTGAAATTAATGATATGCTTGGTTTAAAAACTTCGGATGAATATAGAGAAGTATATGAGGCTTTGGAAGAATTAGTTTCGGAATTTATTGTTTTTAAGACCAAAAAAGGAAAATATATATTACTTAAAAATTGTCCTGGTATGAAAATAGGAAAATTATCTGTTAATAAAAAAGGATTTGGCTTTTTATTACTTGATAAAGAAGATGACTTATATATATCTGAAAATAATTTTAATGGAGCTATAGATGAAGATATAGTTATGTGCGAAGTTTATACTTCAGGAGTTAGAAAAGAAGCTAGAGTTTTAAAAGTAGTAAAAAGGGAACTAGATAACTTAGTTGGTGAAGTTTATTATGAAAATGATGTTCCTTTTCTTAGACTGGATGATTCTAAAAAGGATATAAAAATAGAAATAACCGGAGAAAAAGTTAAAGATATAGTAGAAGGGCATAAAGTCTTAGTAAAGACTATTAAACAAGTAAATAGTAAAAAGTATTTGGCTGAAATAATTAAAATAATAGGTCATAAGAATGATCCTGGTATTGATATTTTAAGTATTGCTTATAAACATGGAATTTATGAAGACTTTGGTGAAGAAGTAGAAACTGAATTGGAAGCTATTCCAAATGAAGTTGATATGAAGGAAACTAAAGGAAGAAGAGATTTAACAGAACAAGTTATTTTTACTATAGATGGTGATGATACAAAAGACATAGATGATGCAATAAGTATTGAAATATTACCTAATAATAATTATGAACTTGGTGTTCATATAGCAGATGTTTCTAATTATGTTAAAGAAAATACTGCTTTAGGAGATGCTGCATATAATAGGGGAACTTCTTCTTATTTAGCAGATACTGTTATTCCAATGTTGCCTCACAAATTATCTAATGGAATATGTTCGTTAAATGAAGGCGTAATAAGGTTAACTATGTCTTGTGTAATGGAAATAGATAATAAAGGACATGTTGTAAATTATGATATTTTTCCGAGCTTTATTAAAAGTAGAAAGAAAATGACTTATGCTAAGGTTAATGATGTTATAGTTAGAAATATTATTGATCCTGAATATGAACCTTTTGTTGAAAAGTTAAATCAAATGAACGAGTTACATAGAATACTTAGAAAAGAAAAAATTAGTAGAGGATATATAGATTTTGAAATAGATGAAGCTAAAATTATTCAAGATGAAACTGGAAAAGCTATAGGAGTTAAAAGAAGAGAACGAGAAGAAGGAGAAATGTTAATTGAAGATTTTATGATAGCTGCTAATGAAACGGTTGCTAATCATATTTTTCAAATGGACTTGCCTTTTATATATCGTGTTCACGAAGATCCTAAACCGGAAAAGGTTGAAGAATTTATGAATTTAGTTAAAATCTTGGGATATAAATTGACTGGTATATCAAATGGCTTTACTCCTAAAACTATGCAAAGAATATTAGAACAATTAAAAGATAAAAAAGAATTTGAAATATTGTCATCTTTACTTCTTAGGAGTATGAGAAAGGCTGAATATAGTAGAGATAATGTTGGCCATTTTGGACTAGCTTCAAAGGCTTATACTCATTTTACTAGTCCAATTAGAAGATATCCAGATTTAGAAGTCCATCGTTTATTAAAAAGATATTTAGTGCAAAATGATATTTCTATGACTACAATACATACATTGGAAAATTCTTTAGTAGAAATCGCTTCTCATTCTAGTGAAAGAGAACGTGCTGCAGTAGATGCTGAAAGAGAAGTTCTAGATATGAAAATGGCTGAATATATGGAAGACCATATTGGTGAAGAGTTTGATGGAGTTATTAATACTATTACTAATTTTGGCTTTTTCGTAGAATTGCCTAATCTTGTTGAAGGATTAGTTCATGTTCAAACTTTAAAGGGGGATTATTATTCTTATATTCCTGAGTTGTTGTCTATGATTGGTAAATCAACAAAGAAAACTTATAGACTTGGTGATAAAGTTAGAGTAAAATGTATAAGTGCATCAAAAGAAAATGCTATGATAGATTTTGAGTTAGTTACTAAAAATAGTGACGAGGGGGAAGATGATAGTAATGGAGATAAACAATAAAAAAGCGAATTATGAATATTTTGTAGAAGATTCAATTGAGTGTGGTATAGAATTAAAAGGAACTGAGATTAAATCAATAAGAAATGGATCTGCTGATATTAAAGATTGTTTTGCTATTATAAAGAACAATGAAGTTTTTCTTTTAAATATGTATGTAGCAAAATATGACGAAGGAAATAGATTTAATCATGATGAACGTAGAACTAGGAAGCTATTACTTCATAAAAAAGAAATAAAAAAATTAAAAGAAAAAGTAGAAAGAGAAGGATATTCTTTAGTACCATTAAAAGTTTATTTGTTGTCTGGTAAAGTAAAGGTTTTACTTGCTGTTTGTAGAGGTAAAAAGAATTATGATAAGAGACAATCTATAAAAGAAAGAGATATTCAAAGAGAAGTTCAAATTAAAATATGATAGTTATGGTATAATGGAATTGTGAGGTGTTTTGTATGAGTAAAGATATTAAAAAGAATAAAGAAAAATATAAAAATGATGATAAAGATAAAACTTCTTCAACAACAAAAAAAAGATTGAGTAAGAAGAGGTTGCTTATACTCGTCTTAATAATTCTTATTATTATATCACCTATTGTTCTTTTAACAGTAGCTCACTTTTCTAAAATTAAAGAATCTGAAAACAGTATTAAAAAAGAAAAGAAAGTTGAAGAAAAAGTAGAAAAAGAAGATCCTGTTCCTGAAACTCCTAAATTGAAAATTGTTGATGAAAATACGACTTCTAGACCATTTGCAATAATGATAAATAATGTTAGTCAGGCTCGTCATTTACAAAGCGGATTACAGGATGCGTATATAATATATGAAATGATTGTAGAAGGTGGAATTACTAGGTATATGGCGTTATTCTTGGATCAAAATACTGAACGTATAGGATCAATTAGAAGTTCTCGTCATTATTATTTAGATTATGCTTTAGAAAATGATGCAATTTATGTACATCATGGTCAAAGTCCGCAAGCTCAAAGAGACTTTGGTACTCTTGGAGTAACAAGAATTGTTGTTGATAATTCTACAACAGGTTGGAGAGATAAAACTTTAAATGTTTCTTCAGAACATACTTTATTTACTAGTATTGCTAAGTTAAAAAAAGGTATTGGAAGTAAGAGAACTGTAAGAAACAATGATTTATTGTTAAAGTATAGTATTGATTCTCTTGATCTTGCATCTATTCCAGACAGTCAAGAAGCTAATAAGGTTTCGATTAATTATTCTAATATTGTTACAAGTAGTTATGAATATGATGCAAATGAAAAGGTATATAAGAGATTTGTAAATGGTAAGGAACATAAAGATTATGTTACAAAAAAACAATATACTTTTAAAAATATAATTACTTATCAAGTTGCTAATTATACTTTGGATGATCCTGAAAATAAGGGGAGACAAGGTTTAAATAATATAGGAAGCGGAACAGGCTATTATATTTCAGAAGGATATGCTGTACCTATTAAATGGTCTAAATCTTCAAGAAAAGCCCAAACAAAATATACTCTTCTTGATGGAACTGATTTGGTTGTTAATGATGGAAATACATTTATTCAAATTCAGCCAAAGGGAAGAAATTTAAGTATTTCTTAGGTGATTATTATGAATGGTTTTTTAGTTTTTTTACAAAGTACTTGGATTATATTTTTAATACTTGCTATTATATTTGGAGCAGGTATAGCTGGATACTTTGTAGATAAAAATACTGATATTTTAAGTATTGAAAAGAAGAAAAAAGAATTAAGAGAAAAAAGTATGGATATTGAAGTGTTAAAAAGCGAGATTAAAGATAAAAATGTATCTTTAGGTGGATCGATGGGACTTGGAACTAATAATAAAAATGTAAATAATGGTGTAAATAATAATGTGTCTAATGCTGAGGAGGATTTAAATGTTCCTTTAAATCTAAATTCGCATTAATTATAAAATGTAAAATATCTATGAATTTTCGCTGTTTATTGTTATAATTAAATAGCATATGAAGGGAAAGATTTTATGACTTTAGCAAATGTTTGGAGTATTATAACGAAGGTAATAGATATATGTATTGTATGGTTTATGACTTACTATATTTTAAAAAATGTTAAGAATAATGTAAAAATGGCACTTATAGTTAAGGGCATAATTATTCTAGTGATAGTTAAATTGTTTAGTGATATTTTAAATCTATATACAGTAGGTTTGTTGTTAGAATATGTTTTTGAGTGGGGACCTTTGGCAGTTATTGTTTTGTTTCAACCAGAAATTCGTTCTGTTCTTGAATCTATTGGTAGAACTAAATTGCTTGGTAGAAATAAGGTTTTAACTACTGAGGAGAGAGAAAAAGTTGTTTATGAAATAATGGATGCTGTTGAGTACTTAAAGAAGAACAAAATAGGAGCTTTAATGGTAATTGAGAGAGATGTTTCTCTTTCTGAATATATAGCTCCTGCTACTAAGATATATGCAGATGTAACTAGTCCTTTGTTAGGTACTATATTCTTTCCAAATAGTCCTCTTCATGATGGTGGTGTAATAATTCAAGGAGATAGAATTACATGTGCCGGTGCAGTATTTAAGACTAGTATGGATCCTAATTTGAACAAGAAGTTAGGTACTAGACATAGAGCTGCACTTGGAATAGCAGAAGAGAGCGATGCTATTGCATTAGTAGTATCAGAGGAAACAGGAAGGTTATCAATTGCTGTTGATCATGAGATACACTATAATTTGAGTTTAGATGAATTTAGAATGATGTTAGTTGATGAACTGAAGCCAAAGTCTGAGGTGTTCTATGCTGCTGATTCAGATGATTCGGAAGAATTAGAAAGTACAGGTGATAGATAATGGCTAAAAAGAAAAATAATCCTTTTAAAAATGTTTTTATTAGTATTGCCAAGTTTGTTGATAAGTTTATAGTTACACCTATAAGTACACTGGTATATAATATTCAACAAAAAATAGGAAAAGATAGTAAAATTGAAAAAATATTAAATAGACCTAATATGCTTATATATCTTTCTTTAATTTTTGCTATAATTCTGTTTGCATTTATTGATAGTGATGCAAATAGTTATGTTAATACTGATGCAGAAATTATTCCAAATCAAAAGATAAAAGTTAAATATAATAGTAGTGCTTATGTAGTTGAAGATTTGCCTGAAACTGTAGATATTACTTTGATTGGTAAAAAAGGACAAATATATTTAGCCAAAAGACTTGGTGATAATGAAGTTTTATTAGACCTATCTGATTATGAAGCAAGTGATACACCTGTACGTGTAAAACTTACTTATAATAAAACTATAAATAGTTTAGATTATAAATTAGATCCATCTTATGTAACGGTTACTATTAAGAAGAAAATTAGCTCTATAAAGACTGTTTCTTATGATTTGTTGAATCAAGACAAATTGGATCCTAAGTTAAGTGTTAAAAATGTGGAATTGTCAAAGAGTGAAGTAGTAGTTAAAGGTGCTGAAGATACTCTTAATAAAATTGCTACAGTAAAAGCTTTAATAAATTTAGATAATTCGGATTTTACACAAGCAGGAACTTATGATATAGATAATATATCTTTAGTAGCTTATGATATAAGTGGTAATATTGTTAAAAATGTTGAAATAGTAGCAACTAATATAACTGCTAAAATAGAATTAAACTCTTATTCTAAGAGAGTTCCAGTTAATGTATTGACTACTGGTAAATTAGTTAGTGGAAAAGCTATTTCATCTATAAAGATAAATGATGTTAATATATCAGATTATTTACTTACAATTTATGGTGAGGAATCAGTAATTGATTCTATTGAAAGTGTACCGGTTACGATAGATATTTCAGGTCAAGGTAATAATGGATCTAAGTCGTACAATGTAACTATTTCTAAACCATCTGGTGTAAGATCAATTAGTGAACCAAAAGCTACAATTAATTTGAATTTTGGGGAAGCAAAACAAAAATCAATTACGATAAAAGGAATAAAAACTAGAAATGTTCCTAGTGGATTAGTTGCAAATCTTGAGTCTGCTGATGATAGCAATGTTGAAGTTCAGGTTGTTGGCGTTGAAGAAGTAATTAATAGTATTGATCCTAATTCGTCTGGTATAGAAGCATATGTTGATTTAACAGGATATGCTGCAGGAACTTATTCTGTTTCAATTGAAATTAAAGGGAATGATTCGAGATTACAATATATAGTTACTAAGAAGGTAAATGTTGTATTAAGTAATCAATCTACTAATTAAGACACTTAAGTGTCTTTTTTTAGACATTTATTAGACACTATTATTTGATTTAGTCTTTAATTATGCTATAATACAACCAAGGTGGTTTAAATGAAGAAAAAGGAAAGAATAAAGACAACTGAACAAGAAGAGATGACAAAGTTTGTAATAGTACTTTTGGTTGTGTTAATCTGCGTTGGAGGTATTTATCTATTAACGAGAGCTTTTGTTACGAAGGACTTATTTAATAATAATGCACAAGAGACTTCTACTGGTAAAGTAAATTATAAGTCTGCTATCGTAGGTAATATATTAAATAGACCTTATGATGAATACTATGTAATAGTTTATAATACTACTTCTGAAGTAGCTTCAGATATTTCTACTATTTTGACTGATTTTGATAATAGAACTGATGATGCAAAACTTCATATGTATATTGTAGATTTGAACAATAAATTAAATGCAGATTATTATAATCCTCAAAAAGAAAACAAAAAAGCTACTGATGTGTCATCATTTATGTTTGGTGATAAAACGTTGTTAAAAATTAAAGGTGGTAAAGTAGAAAAATATATTACTGATTTAACAAAGATAAAAGAAGAATTAAATCCTAAAAAATAGGATTTAATTTTTTTTGATAATAATATTTGTTCTAAGATACGTGTTATAATATAAGTATGAAATAAGTTGGGTGGTAAAAATATGGCTTCAAAAGGTAAGAATGAAAATAGTAATAGTAAAAAAAAGAATACAGTAAAAAGAAGTAAAAAAGAAGTGGAAATAGTAAAGAATAAAAGTAGTAAGCTAAAAAAAGAAGAAGTAATGAAAAAAGATAATAATTTTTTAAAGATGTTATTTTTTAAAAAGTATTCTTTGTTTGATTTGTTAGTTTTTGTGATTATTTTTATTGTGTTATCTTCTTTGCTTACAAGTCAATATGTAGTGCATAGGTATAAAGGAAAAGGTGTATTATGTAATGCTACGTTATCTATGGATAAGTATCTGTCAGAATTTACTTCTGTATATCAAGAAGTTGGAGATAATTATTATGAAGACGTAGATAAGAAAAAAATGATTGAAGCGGCGATAGATGGAATGCTAAATTTCTTAGAAGATAATTATTCTATTCATATGAATAATGATCAGTCTGATTCATTCGATGATAATCTAGATGGAACTTATGAAGGAATTGGAATAGTGTTGCAAGGAATAGAAATAATTGAAGTTTATAAAAATTCTCCTGCAGAAAAAGCTGGACTAAAAATTGGCGATGTTGTAAAAAAGATAAATGGAGAAGAAATGTCTTTAGAAAATGCATATGATGTTATTCAAAATGTTAAAGATAATACTGAAGGAGTTATGAATATTACTGTTGAGCGAGATGGTAATATAATAGATAAAGAAATTGCGATTAATAGGATTAATTTACCTATTGTTACTTCAAATTTTGTAGATATTAATAATAATAGAATAGGTTATATTAAAATAACTTCTTTTACTGAGAATTCTTTTGAACAATTTAATGAACAGTTGGTCGAATTAGAACAAAAGAATAATATTCGAAAATTAATAATTGATTTGCGAGATAATGGTGGGGGCTATTTAGAACAATCTGCTGAGATTGCATCTCTATTTATTGAAAAAGGAAAAATCATATATTCGTTAGAAGATAAGAAAAAGAAAAATGATGTAAAGGATGATACTAAAGAGAAGCGAGATTATAAAGTTGTATTATTAGTTAATGGTGCATCAGCATCAGCATCAGAAATATTAACTGCAGCATTAAAAGATAATAATAACGCTATAATAGTTGGAACTAAAACTTTTGGTAAGGGTAAAGTACAAACTACTAAAAAACTAGATGATGGTACTATTTTAAAATATACCTCTTCTAAGTGGCTTAGACCAAATGGCGATTGTATTGATGGCAATGGTATTATCCCTGATTATGAAGTTGAGCAAAGTGATAATAAAGATAATCAATACGAAAAAGCTATTAGTTTATTAAAATAAAAGTACCTATTTGTTAATTGGTACTTTTTCATTTGAATGATTTATTGTATAATGAAAAACGAAAGCGTGATTTATTTGGAAAGTATTAAAAAAGGTGACAAGTTAAAAATTTATTGCTATAAACATGATGGTTCATTGGAACACACATCTAATGAAGCTATTGTTTTAGAAGAAAATGATGAAATGTTAATTTGTGGAAATGGAAAAACAAAAATTACTGAAAAGGATGGCCGAAGTCATATGACAAACGAGCCGGCAATATTATTCTTCTATAAAAAGAATTGGTTTAACATAATTGGTCAACTAAAAAAACATGGTTTATATTATTATTGTAATATAGCTTCACCATATATATTAGAAGATGGAATAATAAAATATATTGATTATGATTTAGATTTAAGAGTGTTTCCAGATGGTGGATTTAGAGTTTTAGATAGAAATGAATATAATTATCATAGAAAAATAATGAATTATTCTAATGAAATAGACAAGGTAGTTAAATATGAATTGTCAAAATTAATTGAATTAAAAAGAGCTGCAAAAGGTCCTTTTGAAGAAGGATTAGTACAATCATATTATGAAAAATTAAAAAAAATGAAAAAAAGTTGATTTTCTTCTTGAAATTAACTTTTTTTTATTATATACTTGGAAAGAACATTGCGAAAAAAAGCTTTGTTTTTCTAGGAAAATAACAAATTTTAAAAAAATTCAAATTTTTTGAAAGAAAAAGTTGACAAAGAAAAATAGATTTGTTATATTACTAGTGCATTCAGCAAAAACCAAAGGTTAGAATGCAGAAAG
>CAMODW010000041.1 GCA_946611635.1 uncultured Bacillota bacterium
ATGATTATTTGATATCTCAAGGATTTACATTAATCCAATAAAAATAAGCTATTTTCATAGCTTATTTTTTAAACTCTCAATAATTAAATCAACTTCATTAGTTGCTCTCTTATCATAAGGAAGAACATATTTAATTAGTTGTTTATTATTAGTTAAGAATACTACAAAATCATCACCTAAATACATAGTATCAACAGTACTTAATTTTATATCTCCAACAAAATCAGAAGTGCCTTCTAAATTACAAAGAGTAATAATAGTATTAATCTTATTAATATAATAATCATCTAAATTATTACTTAATTTTAATACGTTATTTCTATTTCTTAAATACTTAGCTTCAGCATCATAATATTTAAAATTATTCTTATCTACTACAGCAGAACTTGCTAAAATAGTAGATATTTTTTCTTTATAATTATTATAAAAACCATCTTCATTTATAGTATTCAAATATTTAGTTTTCTTAAATTCTAAATAATCTATATACTCTTTACTAATAGGATTATCTATTATAGGACATATAGTAGAATCAATTCTTATACCATAACTTCTTTTTAATAACTTATTTATTAATATGGTTACAAATTCTATTGGTTCGTTTGTATCTTTAGTAACCATTATTAGCTCACTAGCCAGTTTATGAAGTATACTCTCATAAATGTCATCAAACTGGCCTTCAACTTTATTAAAGAAGACTGTATTTCCATGCCTTAGCCCTAATAGTCTAGCAATAACTTCTTCGTCTTTTTTAATTATTACTTTTACGCCATTTTTATTTAATATAGCATAGTGTAAAAAGTCATTACCTCTAGCACCAATACGATAATTAGTATTAATTTGTGATCTAAACATTTCTTGATTATAATTATCAACAATAATCGCTTCGTAGTTATTCTCTTTAACACTTATAAAAGGAATAGTACTACTAATCTTCTTAAATCCTTCTTTAAATACATATTCTAGATTGCTTAATCTTGTATTTACATCAGAATCAACATAGTAATCATCATCAAATATAGAATTTATAATATCTGGATCGATACTCTTACTAATAGGATTCAATTGATAATTAATAACTTTAACAACCTTTTCAGCATTTGCCAATTTTATATCTTGTTCAGGATATAATTTTTTATACTCTTCACAAATTTCTTTAAAACTACATATTATTAAGCCAAGATTATCAACAACACCATCATAATAGCCTTCAGCAACCATTATAAGATTATGTTTATTAAACAAGAAATCTTCTAATTCTGGAGTACTTTTAACATGCTTTTCTAACTTATATCCATTAAATACTTTTTCCATATCTTTTAATGAAAAGACTCTATTTCTAAGTTCATAATACTTAGTAGTCAAAGGATAGAACAACTTCTCTGATGCTACTTTTCTTAAATAATCTTCTCTATAATAGTTTTCAACTCTTTGAGTATTAATATACTTTCTTATAAAAGACTTAGTTTTACTTAGTATTTCTGTAATAATATTTATATATTTATTATATTCAACTATATCATCAATATTATAAATATCGACTCTATTACCATAAGTAAATTTAATATCTTTTTTATCTATATATATTTCTCCATCTATACTATTAATCTTAGTACTAATCTTTTTAATCGTTTTCTTCTCTCTAGCACTTACTTTTACTGTAATAGGTTTGTTATAACAAATACATTCCATAATATCAATAACATCTTTTTTATCATGACTATCTTTAATCTTTAATAATTCTTTGTTTATAGAAGTTATATGTTCTATATTATTCATATAATTATAATACAAATCATAATCTTTAGGTTTGGTTATACCCATTTTATTAAGACACTCATCTTTTTCGAATCTTCCTTCAACCCATGGTATTAATATGTCTTTTATGATTCTTTCAGCATCTACAGCTTCAACATTTAAATGCTCTATAAATTTGTGTTTTAATTCGTTGATAGGGAAGCCGTCTACAAAGGCATATAAATAATCTTCTGGATTTGCATCAGTTAATGCTCTTACAAATACTTTGTTCTTTTGTCTTTCTATAAAATCCCTAGCAATTTGTTTTCTTTTACTATAAATAATATTTTCTTTTAATTTAAAGTTTTTAAACATTTTAGCATAGAATTCATTATTATATTCTTCGGCCTTATTATTAATAAATTTTTCTATAAAACTCTTACAAAAGTAGTATAAATCTTTCTTAGCAGAGTAGGGATCTATTTTATAGTATTTAACATAATCATAAAACTTTTCTATAATCATGTTATAACTAGCATAATTATTCTCTAGCATTAGATAAATAATATTATCTAAATAAGTATTCTTCTTAACTGCTTTAGCAAAACAATTTATATCTTCACATTCTGTTATCTTTTTTAAATTAGCATCTATTTTAAAATGTAAATTTTGAATAATTGTAGAATTTTCTTCTTTAAATAGTAACAATCTTTCATTTATTACTTCTTTTTTAATTCCTATTACTTCATTTAAATTAATACACTTATTTCCATTAGATACCATTTCAATAGTTTTATCTAATCCAAAAGTTAAATATGAAGCAAGAACACTTTTATAAGTTATTACTGTACACTTACTATTTTGTTTAGATAATAAAGATTTCATTTTTATAGTTTCAAACAAATAGTTTACTTCATCAAAATCAATATTATCAATATCATCATAACTAAGATTAAATAAAATATTAACTAATTCTTTATTCTTAAAAATAGTTAAATCTACATTCTTTAACCAAAGTCTATCTATATAAGTAATATAATCATCTTTCTTCATTTTTTCTTTTAGTACATTAGAAGATAAAATATTATCTATAGTTATTCCCTTTAATATAGATAATTCTATTATTTCTGATGAAGTTAAATGATTAGCAATATAAGGAGTAATTATATAATAAATAACATCTTTTATATCTAAATATGTTAACATTTCAAACAACATATTATGATCAGTTTTATCAATTAGAGAAGGGCTATCTAAAAAGCCTTTAATAAAGATTGTATCATTACTATTCATACCTACATTTAAATTAGATACACTATCTAATATAGTCTTACTTTGTAACATATTAAATGTTGATTTAAAAGATAATTTATTTAATAACAACTCAATTGCATAAGAAGACTGGTCTTTTACAAAAACTGGATTCCTTAAGAAATTAAGAATCTCTTCTTCTTCATAATTATTAATTATTGCTTCTACCATAATAGTATCTATAAATCTATTAAATAAATGATAATTATTAAATATATTATTTCTATTCTTCTCACTTATTTTTTCAAAAGGATAAATATCCAAACTATGTTTTACACATTTGCTCAAATTATTTTCTGTAATTAATTCTTCAGCTCTATCAGGAAATAATTTATACATTTTTTCTAGAATACTTGAAAAAGTTTCATTAGAAAGATCTTTTTTCTTGAATATATCCTCAATCTCTTTTTCATCAAAGAAAGATAAATATTTATTATTAAACTTTCCTATCATATTAACATTATTTTTTAAATATTGAGCAACTTCTTTGTTCTCGGTATTTTTAAATATAATACTATTACGCTCTACTAAATTAATAATCTTATTATTACTATTATATAAATCAATAAAATCACCCAATATAGAACAAGACTTAATAAGTAAATTAGTATAAGATTTCTTTGATAATTTAGAACATAATTCATAATTACTTAAATCAAGATTGTTTAATACACTTGGTGAATAGGGAACATCAATAGTTAAATCTGGTATTTTATTTCTAACTATTTCATTATTTATTATCTCTTTTAAAATATAGTTTTCTTTAAAATTACTTTTATCCTTTATAGTTTCATTTATTAAATAAAAATCTATATCGTTACATTTGTTTTTATCATTAATAAACTTTATTTTATCTTTCTTAGTTAAAGTTTGCCAAATCCGTAATAGAATAACTTTTTCTTTGAACAATTCTATATAGATATCACTGTTATAAAGAATATTCATTTTCTTCTCTTTAGGAAGTGAAATTAATACTTCGATTAATAACTTGTTAAAATATATATAGTTTTCATTATTTCTAATTCCTAAAATTCCTTTAATATCATCTAAAATGCTTTTGCTATTCTGAAAATAAGAGATTATATCATTCAAATCATTATTATCTTCTTCATAATAATTATTACTCTTATATATAGCAATATCTACAAGATTAATAAATTTTGCTTTTACTTCCTCTTTATTCATATTATTCCTCCGTTTATTAGAAAAAAAGGTTAAAACCTTTTTAACCTATATAACTTTGTATTTTTTGTGCATCTTCGCTATTTTCACTACTATTTACGAGTACAGCGTGAACTACCAATCTTTTATTATTATCAAGACAAGTAGATAGGGTTAATATTTTATCGTTAACAGTAACATCAGTATTAAATTGATAATTACTTCTTCCTTTTATTAAATTTATAAAGTTTTGATAACTTTCATCATTTTCAAAATTAATATATAGATAATCACTAGTAACATCTATACTATATACAGAGAATACTTTCCAAGTCATTGACCTATATAAAGAATTAAAAGTAATATATTGCTTACTTTCATCATTTAACCATTTTTTCTTGGTTACATTATTAAGAGTACCAAACATTACACCACTATAATATCTATTATGTCCATATATAATAGTATTAGCATCTAAATCCTTTTCATCATTTCGATAATCCATAAAAACCCAACCATTATAATCTTTTTCACGATTGAAATTTCTATTTAAATAATAACTATTATCAGCACCTTTAACTATAGGATAATCAATCTTAGTTCCGGGAACAACTAACCATCCTACTGTATCACTATTCTTTCCAAGTAGTTTTTGATAAGAACTCTTAGCAGGAGCTGCTGGCTCAGGAGTTGAAGTAGGTGTAGTTTCTTCCTCACTTGGTTGAATTTCTTTAGACGCATCATCAACCATTACTTTATTTATTTCTTCTTTTATTCCATTTACTTTTAATTCAGATTGGTAATTATTAAGAATTATATAACCAAATATTGATCCAATAATTAAAAAAATAATTAATGAACAAAGCTTTAATGTAGTAAATATTATTTGTTTTAAATAATTCTTTTCCAAATAATCTTTTGAATATATTAAAGATAACTTTATTTTATATTTAGATTTATATTTCTTATTAATTTTCTTTAACTTATCAATTGTATCAACATCATTAATATCATCATGTATCTCTATATTAATATTCTTTCTCTTATAGTAAGAAAGTAAAGCGCATATACTTTCTATGTCAGGAGTATAGCCTTTCTCAAGATGAACAGTTCTTAAATATTTATTAATACTTAAAAAAGATTTTAAATCATCTATATCATCATTCTTTAATATTTCTGAGATTCTTATACTACTTTTATAATATATCTTAGAAAAAGAAGTAAGATTGTTTTGTTGCATAAATAAAGATGTAAATAATACTTCGCTTCTAGAAGAAACTTCAATATTCTTTTTATCAAGTATTTCTATCATAAAAGTAGGTATAGCATAACAATTCAAATTGGTAATATATTTGTTACTTACAATAGCTTCACATAAAGAATAAGATAGATTAGTATCTTCATTAAGAACTATTTTATGTATAGGTTCAACTCTTTTTAATAATGGAATAATTAGGTCAGCTATTTCATTAAGACTCACAATAGCTGTATCTATTTCTTTTTCTTTAGCTAAGTCATTAATAAACATTCCAACGATTTTACTATTATCGTTTATATAATCTACACTAAACACTAACTCATTATTAGAAATAACATTAGTATTTAAAAGATTATTAGGAACAGGTTTATTAGTTCTATATTTAAAAGACAAAGACTTATCAGAAATTTCAATAACAATCTTTTTCATAGCCTCACCATCTATCCTCCTATTATATAATACCATAAATTCATTAACTTTTTTACAAAAAAACACATATTTTACTTTTTTATGATATAATAAGAGTACAATAAGAATAAATAGAAGAGGTAATGATATGAAAAGTAGAAAAATAATAACAACTTTTTTGGCTGCTTTATGCTTGTTTTTAGTTCCTTGCATAGCTAATGCAGCTAATGCAAACGCAACAAATTGGCGAATTTTCTGTGATAAAGAAAGCATGGGTCAAAATGAATCAGCTACTTGCTATTTGATATCACAAATAACAAATGCAACAGATAATGGCAAAAATATTTCAGCAGTATTAGTTAATATTCAAAATCAAGGAACTACTACTGGAGATGCAGTTCCATCATTCAACACTATTAAAGTTGAAAAAACTATTGCATCAGCAAAGTTTAATAATAGTTTACATGGAAGTACCACTAACTGCCCACAAACTGGTAACTGCTATGATTTTACTTCAACACAAGGAATTACTAGCAATACTTCAGATACAACTTTGTCAGGAAGAGGATACACTGGTTATACACCAATTGGTTACTGGAAAGTAAATTTTGATGGTTCAGGAAATACTAACGGATCAGTTTGTGCAACAGCATCATATATTGTAGATGGCAAAACTACAAATGCTGTATTCGCTGATAATGGTTCTTGTGCTAAAATAACTCTATCAAACCATGAAACAGCAACATGTTACTATGATAGCAGTACAAACAAATACTATGGAACAAATGGAACTGAAGTAAGTTCAGATGTTTACAATAGTGAATGTCAAAGCCAAGTAGTATGTGGCGCAGATTCATTAAGTGAAGCAGATTTAAAAAAATGTGTATGTAAGATGCAAAATGGAAAATATTTTGGTGAAAAAGGGACTGAAACAACTAAAGAAGAATTTGAAAAAACTTGTGTTCCAAAAACTGGTAGTTTCGCATCATATGCAGTTTTAGCTGCTGGAGCTCTAATAGCAATAAGTGCAATAACAGTTGCTAAAAAGCATAATAGATTCTATAAAGTATAATAAAAGTAACAGGAAGACCTGTTATTTTTTTAATTTTTTGATAATATATTAGCTAAGGAGGATTACTATGGCTGATTTAATGAAAAGTGCAAAAAAGCTTATTGATAAAGCAAAAGAAAATGTAGATGTTAATGAAGTGAAAAAAAGTGCTAAAAAAGTTGGAGAAATACTAAAAGACGGCAAAGTAACAAAAGAAGAAAAAAAAGAGTTAACCAACATAGCTAAAGACTTAGTAAAAGATGCAAAAAAATAATCGAAATTAACTAATAATTCTTAGAAACAAGTAGATATATTTTTACTTGTTTCATTTTTGTGTTAAAATATCATCTAAAAAAGAGGGATTTGGAATGACTGAAGAATATAAAGAAGGGTTAATTGAAGAATACTTATCTAGTGACGGAGAAAAAAGAGAACTAATTGCTAAACTACAAAATGACTTTAATAAATTATTACCACTAGTCGGTGGTGGTATTATAACTCTTATAACATCTAATCCGGCTTTTATTGCTATAGCACCTCTCATTACAACAACAGTAGAAATGGCAATAGATACAAAAGATCTAATAGCTTTATTAAAAGATAATGGTAGTTACAAATTACCTGTAAGAAAAAATGTTTCTAAGATTCTTTACTTTAGAGATTTAAAAAGAATACCAAATTTTAACAAATGCAAAAATCTTTTTGAAGAGTCACTTATGCAAATTCAATTAACTTATAATCTTGAATCATCAATCAATTCACAAGAAATACACATAATCTTGATGGAAATAAATAGAATAATCAAAGAAAAGCAGTTTGAATTAGAAAGAGAAAAAATATTTGAAGAATATTTAAAAAGAACACTAGCTAGCATGATTAACAACGGCTCAAACATAATAGATTACAATACTTTTATTGCCGGATTAGAACATCTAAAAGATATGAAACTAGTTAATAATAAAGAATTAGACACTCTTGTAAATAGAATAGAAAATAAAATAAGAGAAATAAAACATCCCAAAAATGATTACAACCATTTAAATAATATTAGAAGGTAATAACTCTTTTTTTATGGTAAAATATTAATGTGATAATATGAAAAGAATAATGATTTTTATAATAATTATAATTAGTATAGCTAAAGTAGAAGCTTTAAATGTTACTTTAGACTCTTGTATAGATGGGGATACAGCTCGTTTTATTGTTAATAACCAAAGTGTAAAAGTACGCTTTTTATCAATAAATGCTCCAGAAATAGAAGGGGAAGACAAAAAAGCTGAATACATGGGTGAAGAAGCTAAAAACTATACTTGTGAACTATTAACTAATGCTAAAAATATAAAATTAGAATTTGACAATAATAGCAATACAAAAGATAAGTATGACCGTCTACTAGCTTGGATTTGGGTAGATGACGGCTTATTACAAGAATTATTAGTAAAAAAAGGCTTAGTAAAAGTAGATTACATATATGACGAATACTTATACGTTCCATATCTATGTCAAATAGAAAAAGAAGCTTATAATAACAAAATAGGAATTTGGGAAAAAGAAAAGAAACTTGGTTATTGTTCTAAAGTAGAAGATAATAACTATACACTAGAAGAATTAAAAAATAGTAAACTAGAAGATATAGAAATAACAAACCCTCGTATTTTTATAGTATTAGTCATATTATTCTTTATACTTTTTATATTCCTAATTACTATATATATATTAAAAAGGAGTTAGATTATTTCTTTTCTAACTCCTTTATTCTATTTAATACTCTAACAACATTAACAGTCTTATCGCTAACGTTTGCTACGAAGTATTTAAGTTCATCCAACTGATCAGAATTGACTAGTGCATCTATTAGTACATCGTAATGTAATCCTCTTAAATTATTACATGCTAATTCATTAATATAGAAAATATTCTTATTCTTTATGAAATAGTCTTCAATTTTTCCTTTATCAAAAATAAATTCATCATAATTATAAGCTAATCTAAATAGTCTTTCATCATCGTTATGCATTATACATAAATCTATAAAAGCAGCAAGTTCTCCAGGTTCAAGTACAGGTCCAAAGCCACCACATGTTCTAGTAGCTAAATCTAGTAGTTTATGATAATCTATTGGAACATCTAAATTCAAAAAAGCATCAGAATAAAACATGTTGATGATTTCTTCTTCACTTTTAGCATCTTTAAGATTTTCGATAAACATATCAATTTTTTCTTTACGAGAATTACTAACGTTTTGATATTCCTCGCTAGTAATCATCCTTTCTATCAATTCATCTAAGTCAATTAGTTTGTCCATATAATCTTGAATACTTTCAAACATATAAAACACTCCTTATATTCTTTAATATTCTTTGATATTATTAATAACCCAAGTTCTTTTTACCAGGTCTTTAATACCAGTATTACAATAACGACAATACTTTTCACCAAGCGTCGTAATAGGTGCTCCACAATTGGGACAATTTAGTCCTAATAGTTTTAAGTTTTCATCAACAGAAGTTGGATCAATAATATAGATTACTTCTACTATAAACCTATCTTGTATTTTTTTTCTACCTTTATTATCTTTTTTATAGTATTCTAAAGCACTTGCCATATATAGTGTAGCAATACTCTTACTTTTCTCATATCTATTAATAACAGTTTTATGATATTTTATGTCCTCATAAGAGACTTTATTATCTCCTAGGGCTTCAATCTTAGCTAATACCATATTTTTAATATTATCATTATAATTCTTTATATCATCAATCTTTTTCTTGCTTATAGATCTTAAATAATTAGTAATAGTATTCTCAGCCATACTCTTTATTTCATTAATATTTAATTCGGGAAAATCTTTTTTTAATGAAGATAACGATAAAGTTTCCATAGAAGATAATGACTTAGGAGTATTTTCATTTTCAATCTCACTTTTTTCTATTGCTTCTTTAAGATCACGTGTTCCAAAATACTTCTCTAAAAAATTACTAATAGTAGTCTTTATATATAATATAGCTATTACAATAATAACTAGTAAAATAGCAATTAAAAAAAGAGTAATTAAAAAGCCTTTCATATCCCACCTCATCATAAAGATAACACATTTTAATAAAAAAAACTACTTAATAAAAAGAATGGTATTTATAAAAACTATATAATGATATATAATCATAATAGGGTTGATAATATGAAGAAAGTATTAAGCATATTTATAAAATTATTAATATTTATAGGAATTGTATATTATTTATATGCAGTATTAGGAATAAGAGTATATAAAGCAAGTGGTACCTCTATGAATAGTACTATTGGTAATGGAGAAATCGTATTAACAATTAAAGAAAAAAACATAAAAAGAGGCGATATTATTGTTTTCGATGTATCCGGTTCTAATATAATCAAACGAATTGTAGGATTACCAACAGAAACTATTGATATAAAAGAAAATGGTTCTGTATATATTAATAATGCTCTTTATAATGAATCATATGTAAGTACAAAAACACCAAAAGAAGAAATAAGTTATCCTCATACTATCGAAGACAATAATTACTTTGTATTAGGAGATAATAGGGTAGATTCTTTTGATAGTCGTTTTAAAAAAATAAAAGACATAAACATAAAAAAAATAAAAGGAAGAGTATTCTTCTCGCTTAGTAAATTAAAATTAGTTCATAGAATTAATCAATAATTTAATTAGAATTATAAGATTATTTCTTGAGAAAGAATAGATAAAATGGTATCCTTATTATAGAAAGGTAGATTTTTATGAAGGATAAAAGAAATTTTGTTATAGTTCTTGCTTTATTGTTTTTGCTAGGATTATCATTTGGAACAGTATCACATTCAATCAATAATAATCAGTCTAGTACTTCTGAAGAAGTAGGTAGATGGGATGTTAAAATAACAAACGTCGAAGTTGTAACTAGTGGCGAAGCAGAAGATAATGATTACAAATATAAAGAAGGAACTATAGTATTAAAACCAATATTAAGATTGGTAGACGATAATATTTTCTATAGAGTAACGATAAAAAATGATGGAACAATTCCAGCTACTCTTGGAAGATATCTATACAACGAAAAAGATAAAAATACAGGCATTATTTTCACACATAATAAACCAAAAGAAGAATTAGCTCCAGGAGAAGAAACAACAGTTGATTTCTATGTCTATCTTGAACAAAGTAAACCATCTGAACAACTAGAATATACAAATGAGCTAACTGCAATATTCGAATACATACAAAAGAATTAATAAAGAAGGTGGTATTTATGAGCAATCAAAAAAAACAAATTAAACAATTAAAAAAAATTAAAGAAAATATTGATAATACTATTCAAATACCACTATTAGTAAAAGAAAAAAATGATACTACCATTGTTAAGAATAAACCAACTCATCTACCAAAAGAAACAAAAAAAGATAAAGTTAATAATGCTATATTATTAGGAATAATAGTATTACTATTATTAATAACTTCCTACGTAATAATTAGTAGAATAATAGATTCAGAAAAAAGACCTACAGTAATGGCAAAAACAATTACCAAAAAGAATAAAAAACAAAATCTTAATACCAAATGGATAACAGCAGATGACAGTATGTTCTATTTTGATAAAGAAGGAAACTTTTATTGGTATGATGATTATACCAATAAAAAAGATAACTATTATGACGGTACATATACTTTTAAACAAGGTCAAGAAGCATTAAAAGAAATGGGCTATGACGAGAAAGAATTTGTAAAAACATTTGGCGAAAAAATATCAGAAGATAACATTTATTCTTTAGAATTAACGCCAGTAACTGCTTTTATTGAAGGAAGAGACCAATCAAGTACTTATCTACCAGAAGGAACAAAATGGTGGTATATATTAATAATTAAAAGTGAAGGCGGAGCTATAGCTTACAATAAAACACTTGATATTAGATATCATTTAGAAAGTCAATAAT
>CAMODW010000042.1 GCA_946611635.1 uncultured Bacillota bacterium
TCTTTTGTTACTGATACATCAATAACTTCAGGAACATGTTTATTAGTAACAGTTGCTCCATCACTAACACCCTTAGTAGCATCAGTTGCATCAGCTGGAGTTGTTGTATATCCAGGTATAGCATCTTCTACAACTGTATATACGATTTCACCATTTTCATCAAATCTATCTAAACCAGCAAATGTAACTGTTCCATCTTCAGCAATAGTTTGAGTTTTACCATTAACTTTATCTCCATTTGCATATAAGTTAAATACAGCACCATTACCACGTTTACCATCTTGATTTCTGTTATCATCCCATACTTTTTTAACACTAACATCTACTAAATCGTATACGTTTGTTACTTGAACAGTATAAGATGCATTATTTCTATCAATTGATCCAGTAACTTGTTGATTTCCAACTGTATAAGCATTTTTAGGTAATGTAATATCACCTTTATTATTCTCAGCACTTACAGTTGTTTTATTTGCATCAAATGAGAAGTGTGTTGGCAAATTACTTTCATTAATTACATAAGATGCTTTATCAGTTAAGTTAGTAACTAATACATTATATCCATTTTTTAATGTAGCATTGAATACTGTTCCACTTGGAGCCATATAATATCCAGACCAAGTAGTTCCTGGTTCTTTTTCCCAACCATCTACATCGTCTAAATCAACTACTTTACACATTCCTTCAGCATCACAATCATTTGTATCAAATACTGTTAAATAAATTTTGTCAGTTTTTTCAATACCATCATCAGTAACAGTAATACTAAAATCAAATTCAGCATCTTCTGGTGCTGAAGCACCATCTACTTTTTTAACAATATTTAAATTACTTCTACGATTATTAGTTGCATCAACCGTAATTGAATCACCAGATTGAATTACATATGTTTTTCCATTTATTTTAACAAATTCTGGTGCATTAGTATTTTCTTGATAGTACGTATTACTTCCCATACCTGTAGGTACAGCATATTCAGGATGCTCAGCCAACAAGTTTTCATCAACTAATATTAAATTATGTAATTGTCCATTAATAATCATTGGACGTACAGTATTAGCTTTAATATTCCAGTTATAATAGTCGCCATCTAATTCTGCAAATGTATAATCATGACCAGTATCTAATAATTTTACTGATTTATTATTATTTTTATCAGTAATTATTTTCATTAATCCTGGAGCTATATGAATACCATTTTTTCCAGTTGTATTTATTGTATAATTATTAGCTTCATTTAAAGTTACTTCATGGAATTCTTCTCCATCTCTAGTAACTGTTAAGATTAAATCTTTATCATTTTGTATTTTATTATCCAGTAAGTTTACCCATTCCTTGTGTGCACCAATTTTAAATGTTTCTGTTGCAACTGGATCTGGATTTGTATAATCAGCTGTTTTAGGTTGATCTCCAACTCTAGTATCCTTATAGTGTAATGTAGCTGAAGTATTAGTATTTAAAGTTCCATCTGCATTTAAATACTTTCTAACATTTTCATCTAATGATAACCAATTTAAATCACCATTTTTCATTTCTGAAACTATATCATAAGTATATTGAGATGGATAAACATCAAATGTAACTTTATATGTTACACCATTTTCAAGAACACCAAGTGAAGATAAATCCCATTCAACTTCACCAGTTGTTTTATTGAATGTTGCTTCTGGAGCATCTGCCCATTCAACATCATCTTTATAATATTTAAAACTATCTTCATCTACTTCTAATAGATTTGCTATTTGACCAGATGTAGTTTTAACATTATGAGTTGTACCATCATTTATTGTTGCATTAGCAATACCTGACATCTCTATTTTAGTTAAAATATCATTGAATGCATTTTGTAATGCTGCTGTATCTGAAGCTGAATAATAATTTTCTGCTGGAGCTCCGGCATCTGTAGTAATATCTTCCATTCTATCAACATTACCATAAATACCAATTGTATATAAATTATAACCAGCATTTACAATAGCTTCTGCAGCAGGAACTGCTTGGTTATATGATGTATTTATATTACCATTATTTTCTTGCCCAGTTCCTCCACGTTGTGTATTTTGTGGATCTTGTAAGTAAAATGTTGGGTTACCATCTGAAACAAATATTACGTAAGTTGGATCATCATCTTCAAAATCAACATTTATTGCAGTTCTGAATCCAGCTTCCCAGTTAGTTCCTCTGTTATTATTTCCTGCATCACGACTATTTACTTTTGCAGCAAATGTATCATAGTCTGTTGTTGGTGCTTGAGCTATTTCTGCAGTGTTTGCAAAATCTACTAATGCTATTTCAATAGTATCTTCATCATTACCATCTACACCATTATGTGCTAATAATGCAGCTGCTAGACTATTAGTTGCTGATTTAGCTGCTTCTAACCTTGATTGATTACCATCTTGTTTTGTATATCTTTGTCCAGTATATTCTACACCATTATACCAGAAATGATATGTATAATTTCCCCAATCAAAAGTTCTAGTTAACTCAACGTATTGTCCATTAACAAGACCATATAGTCCTCCTTGATAGGACCAACCACCTTCACTACTTGTTGGTGTATAAGTTGTTACAGTATTTGGTGTTCTTTCATTCATACTACTTGAAGTATCAAATACTACAATAACGTTGGCTTTTTGTGGTTGCTTTTCTGCCTCTCCTTTCACATCTAAAGATAATTTGTATGTACCATCACCATTAGCAGTTAAGCCTTTAGTATGATCAGGTACAGTACCAGCAGCTTTTGAGTTTTTATTAACTACAAGGCTGCTAAAAACATTAGGATTCATTGCATAAATAAGTCCTAATATACTTGCAATTGTAAAAACTACAAAAGCAAATAATTTTTCACTACTATTTTTGTGAATTTTCTTTCCTTTCATATAAACTTTCCCCCCATTACATTGGACATTTTTACGGCCGTAGCATGCCTATAAAAATTGTTAAGTCCATATACTAAGGGAAAAAAGCAATTTTGTCAAATATAAAATAGTAATTTTCGGCTTTTTCACATAAAAAAAAGTTAAAAATATAACATTTTAACTTTTTATTGCTCTAAAAATCTTTTTCCACAAGTGATCACCAGAATAATTTAAAATACCTACTTTATATACTTTTAAACCATATTTATATACTAAAAAAGTAAATATTATTTGTAATAAAGCAGAAACTAAAACAGATATAATAGATACTTGCTTTAACATATAAAGTGAAGGCGATAACATAAAACTAACAAGAGGTAAATAAGACATAAACTTAATTAGTTTTGCACCTTCAAATATTGATGCCAAAATAGATAAATAGAAACCTATCGATATTGTTAACATAATTGGTGTTTGTAATTGTTGAAAATCATCTATATTAGTAGTCATAGAAGCCAGTACTCCTGCTAAAATAGCATATGTAATTAACGTAAACACTAAGAAAATAATCAAAAGAGGTATAATCTTAACCATTGAAGAAACAATACTTGGATCTATCATACTCTTCATAATATCGTTCATCATCCTATTAGATTCTGTATCTATTTGTATACCTGTATTATTTCTAATGGTTATACCTATAAGTGTATATATAACTAAGAGTGATATTTGTAGTATTGTAAAAGAAGTACAAGAAATAATTTTAGCTATTAAATGCTCTTTAGGAGAAATATTACCAATTATTACTTCCATCGCCTTAGTAGATTTCTCTTCATTTATTTCGGCCCCTATCATCTGAACTAAAGTAGTAATTATAAAGAAAAATGGCATCGTAAATACTATTACTGCTACTACTCCAACAATATTATTATTTTTATTCTGTATATCGTTTTTATCTTTATTATTCTTTTCTACCAAAATAATATTATCAATATTTACACTAGCATTAAGTTTATCAATAATATCAGAAGATAATCCTAACCCTTCCATAGCTTTATCATATCTAATTCTATTTAAAGAATTACTAATCGGATTCATTATAATATTACTAACTTTATCATTACTTATAACACTTGCGCTAATATAGTTTTCATAATCATAATTTATTATTAATCCATAAATATTATTATTTCTTTTTACATAATTATTTAATTCTTTTTCATTATTACTATATCTTTCTATTTTAATAGGCGTGGCACTATATTTAGAATACTCTTCAATATGTTGTTTAATAAGATCATACACTTCAATATTATCAATTACTTCTATTACTTTCTCTTCTTTATAATCCCCACCAAACATATTTATAATTGTATTAATATTAATAGTTAATAACATAATTATAAAAATAAAAATATTAATACCTAAAAACCATTTAGATTTTATTTTTTTTCTAAGACTCATTTTTATAATATAATTTCTTTTATTCTTCAAAATAATCACCTACTTTCGAAATAAATATTTCATTTAAAGAAGGATCTTCTACTTCAAATTTTATTATATTTTTACCATTCTTTATAACATTAAATACTTTACTTACTACTTCCATATTAGATACTTTAACAATAATATCATCTGAAGTCTTTATAACTTTTTCTACCCCTTTTATCTCTTTAATTCCTTTTACATCTACTTCTCCTTTTATTCTAATACTTTTCTTTAAATAGTTATCTTTTATTTCTTTTAAACTTCCTTCTAATACTTTATCACCTTTTACTAATATTAATAATCTATCACAAAACATTTCAACATGTTCCATCCTATGTGAAGAAAAAATAACTATTGTTCCTTTCTTAGCCATTTCTCTTAATGATTGCATAAGTATTTCTACATTAAAAGGATCTAATCCTGTAAAAGGTTCATCTAAAATTAATAACTTTGGTTCATTAATTACGGCAGCAATAAATTGAATTTTTTGTTGATTACCCTTACTCAAGTTTTTTATCTTTTCATTTTTATACTCTGTTATTTTTAATTTATCTAACCAATAATCTAATCTTTTTTCTATCTCTTTATTATCTAAGCCTTTTAAATTTCCATAAAAAAGAATTTGTTCTAAAACACTCATTTTAATAAACAAGCTTCTCTCCTCAGTAAGAAAGCCAATATCATCTGTAATATCATAATCTATATTTTTATTATTTAAAGTTATTGTTCCATCATCCGGTTCAAGTAATCCAACTATCATCCGAAAAGTTGTTGTTTTACCAGCCCCATTAACACCCAATAAACCAAATATTTCACCTTCACTAACTTCAAAAGACAAATCATTAATAGCTTTAATAGAGCCATAACTTTTACTAATATGATCAACTTTTAACATATTATCACCATAATAATTGTACCATAAAAAAATAGGATTTTAATCCTATTCAAACACTTTATTATTTTCTATTCTATTCATAAAGTTTAAAACCTTACCAGACCAATCTGGTGAAGGATCAGCTGCATTACCATGTACATAAATACCTGATATAGCATAAACACTACTTTGCTGGTAAGAATCTAATCCACTTCTATCTAATAAGTTCTTTAAAGTAAATATATAACAAATAGTTCCTGCTTCTAAAGAAGGAAATTTAAGCCATCCACTTCCACCTCGAAGGCCACCCATATTATTACTATTTCTAAATAAAGAACTGGTCATTATTCCACTTTCTTCATATACAATAGCTAATGCTAGTGTCTTATTAACCCCATACATATCAGCTATCTTTCCTAAAAACTGTTCATAAGTTAAACCATTAGCTAATCTTATATGCCCATCTACTTTCTCATTACTAGTAGTAACAATACCTCTATCACCTATTTCAGCAGATGTTGTCCCATATAATATAGGATTTCTATATAAATATCTAACAAAATATACTATACCAGCTTCCATAGAAGAAAACTTACCATCACCTGATTTAATAGTATAATTATTTTTAAACTCATCACTTTCGTAATTATTAGTCATTTGTCTCGCTATCTCTACAACTTTATTTGCATCTAAATGAAATTGTTCAGCATAATAAGCTATTGTATTATCTAATTTTCTCTTATTTCTAAAATCTACAAAATCTTTAATTATTTCTTGTTCAGTAATTGAACCACTATTATCATCTATTCCATCTAAACTAATAACATTTTCACTCTTAGTTTCAATCCTTGTCGAAGTTTCTAAATTTGCTTTTTTATTATTAACTAATAAAATACTAATTAATAAAGTCAATAAAAGAGCTATTGGAATACTAATTAATACCCACCTACGTAATTTTAAATTGCGCATAATATTTCTCCTCTTCCTATAAAAATTTTAGCTTTTTTTTCACATATAGTCAAATTTAAATATTGGTTTACTGTTAATTAACATTTACAAAATAAAAAAAGAAAAAAATTATTTTTTTTCTTTTTCTTCGACAATTTTAGCATCTTTAAACCTAGGTTTTATAGGCATAACAATACCTGCAACAAAATAAACTATTACCAAAGGAGGACAAAAACAACACATTAGCGAAAAAGCTAGTCTAACTACAGTAGGATCTATTTCAAAATATTCAGCTACTCCTGCACAAACACCAAATAACACTTGGTCATCTATGCTTCTATAAAATCTTTTTACTTCTTTCTTACTCATACATATCATCATCTTCCCATTCTCCATAAAAATCTACATTTTTAGGAGAAAATACTTTTCCACGTTCCTTATCAAATATTTCTTTTTCTTTAAGTGCTTTATCTATCTTTTCTTCTATTTGTAATTTTGAAAAAGGTTTAGCTATATAATCAATGAATCCTTTACTTTCATATTTTTCCTCTGCCCCTTCTTCAGCATCAGCCGTTAAAGCAATAACTGGAGTATCAAAACCATCTAATTCTTTAAGTCTTCTTAAAGTTTCTTCACCACTTAATTTAGGCATCATTATATCCATTAATATCAAGTCATAATCCTTATTATTAGATATAATATCAACACACTCTTCACCATTATAACATTCATCTATAATTAAATCGAATTGTTCTAAAACTCTACGTACTACTTTAATATTTAACTTATTATCATCAACAATAAGAATTCTTTTATATCCATATCCTTCTTTATCATAATCTATCTCTTGTAATCTTAATCTTTGAGTCTTAGATAAATCAGATTCCTCTAACATATTAATTTTTTGACATAGATTTACTATAAAAGTAGAGCCTTCTCCATATACACTTTCTACTTCTATTTTACCACCTAACATATCTACTAAACTCTTAGTAATAGGAAGACCTAAACCTGCCCCTTCAGAAGTAGAATCTCTTTCAATATTTAATCTATTAATCATATTAAATACTCTATCAGCTTCTTCAGGTTTTAATCCTCTACCAGTGTCCTTTATACTTATCATTAAATTACAATCATTATCATCATTAATACAACTTACATCAAACCATATATCTCCACCATCAGTATATCTAATAGCATTAGATAATAGATTATTAATAATTTCCTTTACATGTTTCTTATCTCCAATAACTTCATAAGGTAATGATTTTGAAATATTAGTATGAAGATTAATAGGTTTGTCCCCAATATTCATTTCATTAGCCTTAGCTAATTTTTCAAATGTTTCTTTAGGATTATAAGGAGCATTAACTATTTCCATCTCATGATTAGCTATTTTACTAAAAGCAATTATGTTATTTACTAGTTCAAGTAAAGTCTTAGAAGCTGTTACTAAATCTTCCGCATCTTCACTTATTTCTTCTGGAATATTTTCATAATCGGCTATGTCTTCCGATAAACCTACTATAGTATTTAACAAAGTTCTTACTTCATGAGACATACTTGATAAAAATTCATTTTTAAACTTCTCACTCATTTTCTACACTTTCATCCTCTCCATCACCAATTATAACAGTTGGGGCATCCTCCCACATTTTCTCTCTATCTTCAGTTGTTTCCTTCTGCTTAAATACCTTATCCAATTTTTCTTTAATTTGAATCTTTGAAAAGGGCTTAGCTATATAATCTATAAAACCTTCACTTTCATATTTTTCTTTAGCACCAGCTACCGCATCAGCAGTTAAGGCTATAACCGGAGTTTTAAATCCATCTATTTCCTTTAAATTCTTTAATGCTGTTTCTCCGCTCATAACTGGCATCATTATATCCATTAGTATTAAATCATAATTATTATCTTCTATAATCTTATTAATACATTCTTCACCATTATAACATTCATCTAATATCAAATCGAAGTGTTCTAGTGCCTTACGAGCTACTTTAATATTTAATTTATTATCATCAACTATTAATACTCTCTTATATCCATAACTCTCTTCAGAATTATTAACATTTTCTAATCTTAACTTTTGTGTTTGTGATAACTCTGGCTCATTCATCAAACTTATTCTTTGAGCAATACTAACTACAAATATAGATCCCTCTCCATATCTACTTTCAACATTAATCTTACCACCCATCATATCTACTAGACTCTTAGTAATAGCAAGACCTAATCCTGTTCCTTCGGTAGTAGTATTCCTTTCAATGTCTAATCTTTCAAACTTTTGAAATAACTTATTAATATCTTCTGCTTTAATACCTCTACCAGTATCTTTAACACTAATTATTAAATTACACATATTTTTATTATTTATACATTTAACATCAAACCAAATATCCCCTTTTTCTGTATACTTAATAGCATTAGTAAGAAGATTATTAACAACTTCCTTCATATGCTTTTTATCACCAATTACTTCATATGGTAAATCTAAAGCAATATTAGTATGAAAATTAATAGGTTTATCCCCAATACGAGTAACATCAATCCTTGCTAATTCTTCAAACATCTCTCTAGGATTATATGGTACTTCTACAATCTCCATTTTATCACTTTCAATTTTACTAATATCAAGTATATTACCTACTATTTCTAGTAAGGTTTTAGAAGCACTAATTATATCTTGGGCGTCCTCTTTTACCTCTTTAGGAACATCTTCATATGTACCTATATCTTCCGATAAACCTACAATAGCATTTAAAGGAGTTCTTATTTCATGAGACATACTACTTAAGAAATCACTCTTAGCTCTATTAGCTTTTTCAGCTTGATTCTTAGCTATTTCAGTCTGTTCTAATAATTTAACATCAGGATTTTCAATTGTAAAATACATAATTAAATCAATATAAACTAACATAGCAGGTATTACTAGCAACGTGGGATTTATAACCCTAACTATAGCACTTAAAATCATAAATACTAATAAAACTACAAAAGGAACATATTTTTTACTTTTTTTCTTATCAACCTTAAAAACTATAAAAAAAGTATTCATTAAGAAAAAAATAATAGCTACTAAAAACACAAAATAAGTTCCAAATCCAACAATCCCCATGACATTATTTTCATTAATTATTTCAATTGGTAACAACAATTGAATAATAATTAATATAAGATCAAAATATATAAAAAAACGTTGAAACTTTAATACTATCTTTTCTTCATACACCAAATTTAGAATATAAAGAAAAACAAGAGTCGGCCAAATAATAAAGTAGTTCAAATCAATTTTATTAAGTATCAATATAACTAACTTTCCAATATCATTATAGTAAACATAACCAATTAGTACTACGATTATCTCAAGAATAATATCTATAAAACTTGCAACAATTAGATATCCATATATTTTTGTCTCATAATTGTCTATTTTATCCTTCGAAAAAAAAGAGATTAGAATAAGGATAATAACAAAAAAAGCACTAATAGAAAAGTAAAGATTACTCATGTTAATTCACCCACCACTACTATAAAAATTTTATCATAAAAAAAGGCATTCGTAAATGCCTTTAAAACATCATATTATACTATAATAATTATATCTACAGAATCATTAATGCTTATAAACACGCCCACCATTCTTATCTATATATCCCTCTACGAGAGTCTTACCATCTTGACTAATAACATGTTCATTACTAACATGTCCATGTTCATCAGGTCTACAAAATTTTTCTTCAGCTGGCGAATCATAATAAAACGTAGAAGTATGCTTTGCAAGTTGATTATGCTTTTCATATTTTTCTCTATAAACAGGATCATCAACATTACGTACAATACCAAGTTCATCATTAACTTTTCTTCGTAAATCACATAATGACTTGTATAAACTATTATTTTGATCAATTTCACACAAGTTATAATTAGGTTCTATTGGAGTGCCACAAGTTACAACAACCTCATCATACAAGTCTTTTTCTTTTTTCCATATTTTATTAGATCTTACATATTCCAAATTTACAGGAACAATTATAGCCCTCGTCATCATTGCTAAAAGAGTAACTCCTATTTTTATAGGTAACATCATTTTTGTTGGATGCAAATTCCATGTTGCTTCAGAAAAAATCCAAACATATTCACCCTTCAACAATCTAATAGCAGCCTCATATAAAGCGCGTTCACAGGATTCTTTATCATTACGATCAAGACCGATAGCCATTCCAGCATTAAAAACGGTATTAGACAAAAAGTTTAAACAATCCGTTCCAACCATTATATTAATAGGAATATCATTCTTTGTACAGATTTCCGAAACGGTAAAAAAGTCATGAGAATTCGAATGATTAGAAACAAATATAACTGGTCTATTATGATATTTTTCCCTAATTTCATCTAGACCTCTAATCTTTTTCAAATCATAGTTCCTAGAACGCATCATTTCTCCAACTAAACTTACCATCCTTCTAAAATCAAGGCCATCAATATCATCAGCTTCTAGTAAATAACTCTTTATATTTGAATAATAAGACAACCTTTCATATCCATCCATTTTTCGTAAGTCCTTAGGACTTTTAATACGCAAATCCTCTGGAAGATAAATTCTTTTAGGTACATAAATTCCGCTATTAGTCTCCATTATCCTACCTCTTTTCACCTAAAACCATTTTATTTATTATTGACAAAAATGTCAATTTTTCCTCATATACTTTACAACTATAAAAATGAAAAAAGAAAGACTATTCAACATCTTTCTTCCATAAACTATGCTTATTACAATAAGAGTATAAAACACTACCTGGTATATATTCAAATTCTACCTCTAATTTATCTCCTGGTTTAAAATCCTTTTTTATAAGAGTATTCTTAGACTCTAAAGCTATCCATTCTATATAATGATCTTCTTCCATTACATGATTAACCGTTACTTTTATTTTATTTTCAACTATTTCATATACCGGAACATGCTTTTCAATAGCGGCATCAACACTATTAGATTTTACAACATTCATTTCTTCATCACAACAAACTATACCACATTTACAATTACAATCTTTATCAACTATAACTCTAGCCCCACAACTCTTACATCTTAATAATTTCATCTTACTCTTCTCCTTCTTCTTCTAATACTTTTATTAACATATCGCGTAATTTTAAAAATGTTTTATTACTTGGATTATAACCACCATATTTTTTAGAAGTACCATCTTCAAAATATAATTCTATACTATTATAACTTCCATCTAAAACTCTATCATCTGTTAAATCCTTTTTTAAATTGACAAACTTGCTAGAGAAAGCATAATTAATTATTTTTTGATAATCTTCATCACTTACATTTATTTTTTTAGACATTTTCCCATAATTACTAACACTTAATGTCTTATCATCATACAATGTTATATTATACTCATTTGAATTCTCTGAAGATGAAAAAACTGGATGACTAGAATAAACAAGTACTACAGCACCATCCCCAGTTCTTATTATATTTTTATCAATATTACATCCCGAACACAAAAACAATACTAATAATAAACATATTATTCTTTTCATCCAATCACCTATCATAATTATAACACGTATAATGTTAAGCATAAAGATTGTAGTTTTTAATCTTTATGTTT
>CAMODW010000043.1 GCA_946611635.1 uncultured Bacillota bacterium
TTCTCTTTGTACATAAATTCATATTCCTTATATATCTTAACATTTTTAAAGTTATTAAATAAAGGATTATTAATAAATTTTTTTATTTTTTCTCTTATTTTTTCATCCTCTATCAATTCATATTTTGGACTTATAAAATCAATATATTCTAATGCCTCATGTATTTTTAAACCATAGTTAATATTATTATAACTATTTTTATCTAATAATTTATTATTTTTCTTAGAAAAACTCTTGCTTAAAACATTATTTTTTTCTTCTACTGCTATTTCTTTTACTTCTAAGCTATTAACTTTATCATCTTTCAAATTCTTTTCCTTTTTTTTGTTAAATAAATAATCTTTACTGATTCCAATTTTTTCTATATTAACTTCTTTATAATACTTTATTATTTTACTTTTAATAGAATTAATCATATCAGCCATAGATTGATATTTTTTTCTTACCCCAAGTTCAATAGTCCCATTATCTTCCAAAAATTCTTCACTTTCTATTACACTCGGTAATAACATTATCATTTTTTCCTTAGCTCTAGTAAGCGCTACATAGAACAATCTTATTTTTTCAGATATTTCTTCTTCTACATAATTACACTTTGCTAAATACTTATATACTACATCTTTTATACCATCTTCAAAATACGGAGCTATAATTCCATATTTATTATCTAACATAAATCTTGCTTTAATATCACTTATATTAAACTTTTTATATAAACCACTAAAATAACAAATATGATATTCTAATCCCTTAGATTTATGAATCGTCATTATTTTAACAGCTTCACTAGTACTCATTTCCGTACTATATTTCATTTCATAACCATTACTTAATAAGTCTTTTAAATAATCATTAAAAGAAAAAATATTATACCCCAAATCTCCTAATCCACTAGTTAAATCTAAGATT
Organism: uncultured Bacillota bacterium; assembly: GCA_946611635.1. Taxonomy (GTDB): domain Bacteria; phylum Bacillota_I; class Bacilli_A; order RF39; family UBA660; genus Coprovivens. Next base: position 910 of record CAMODW010000043.1, read on the forward strand.
TTACTTATACGTATTATACCATCATTAATATTCCCAACTTTTATCATTTTTTCATATAATTTAGTAACACTAACTATTCTTTCAATTATTTCTCTAATACTTAAACTATTAATTTCTAAAGCAATAGATTTCATATCAGAATAGATATCACTTTCCTTGAAACTATTATTCACAAAGATATTAAAAATATCTTTATCACTTTTTTCATACAAATAACTTCTTGCAATACTTATAAAATCATATTTAAAAGATTGATCATATTCATTTTTATTAATCTTAATCAATAAATCTATAATATTTTTCAAAATAAATATATCATTTGAATTGTTTAAACTATCATCTTTATAAAGATTAAGAGGAATACCTTTATATTCAAATATTTTCTTATATAAATCAAAATCAGTAGTTCTATCAAGCAGTATAACAAAATCATTATAAGTAATATCCCTTAAAATCTTATCATCTTTATCAAATACCTGGTACTTACTATTTATTTTCTCCTCAATGTCATTGGCTATAGTAAATATCTCAATTTCTTCTTTAGTATAATTACTCTCTTTAGAATTAAATGGATACTCTAATATTTCCATATTATAATCTTGTTTAGTTTTACCCTCTTCTATATAAGATGTATTACCAAATACCATTCTATGCGACTCATGATATTCAGCACCACCAATACTATTATCCATTATATAATTAAATATTTCATTTATATTACTTAAGACTTCTTCTCTAGATCTAAAATTTTTAACTAAATCTATTTTTATACCACCATCATTTTTGGCATATTTATCATATTTACTCTTAAATATATAGGGATTGGCATTACGAAATCTATAAATACTTTGTTTAATGTCTCCAACCATATAGACATTATTATTTTCTATCATACTAATAAAATTTTCTTGTATATCATTTGTATCTTGGTACTCATCTATCATAATTTGTTTAAAAGAATCCTTAAGTTCTTTTCTAACATCATCATTTTTTTTAACAATATCTATAGATAATAAAGCTATATCTTGAAAATCATACAATCCTTTTTCTTTCTTATAATCATGCAATCTTTTTAAATATTCTTTTATTATTTCTATTATTGCACCAATATAATTTTTACTCTTATCTATTCCTTTTTTAATACTTTCATCATCACCATAAGTATTAACAACTTCTTTTAAATTATCTATTGCTACTTTTAACTCTTCTTTATACTGTTTAATCTCATCACTTGATCCCTTTGGTAGATTTGGTAACCTACAATTATTAACTGACACAATAATATCTTTAATAGAGCTAGCATTATAAACACTAACCAAAACAGAATTTATCTTTTCTTCATAATCCCCTTCTATATAAAAATGTAGCTTTCTTTCTTTACTTTTTATATCATTTTTGCATTCTTCTAATTTTTTTCTATATTCATCTATACCTTTATTAAAAAAATCATCATTCAAAAAGTTACCATCATAATTATCTAAATACTCATCTCTATTAGTCATAGCATCTATTTTATCTGCCATATTCAAAATATCTTTTTTTATAGAATCATCATCTTTAATACAAAAATCATATATTAAACTATTAAACTTATCATTATTATCACTATAATACTTATCAAATACTTCATCCATTATTTTCTTCTTAGCTAAGTCAATTACTGAAGCATCAGATATTTTTATATCATTTGAAATATTTAATAAATAATGATATTTTTTTACAACTGATAAAGCAAATGAATCAAAAGTAGTTATATATGATTGGTCAACTAACTCTAATTCATTTTTTAAACTCGGATTTGAAGAAATACCATCTTTTATTTTTTTTCTTATTCTATCTTTCATTTCGCCAGCTGCAGCTTTTGTAAAAGTCAAAATAAGCATTTCATTTATATGTACTCCATCTTCTATCAAACGCATTGTTCTCGCTGTCAAAACGGCAGTTTTACCAGACCCCGCACCGGCCGAAACAATTATATTCTTACCAGATTCATTAATCGCTAATTTTTGTTCCTCAGTCCAAGCCATCGTAATCACCACCTAATACTTCTTCTTGAGATAGCTTCTTTAAATTTACAATATCTTCATTTTTCCTATAACAAACATCTCCAAATTTACAAAAAGTACAACTTATATTTTTGTTATCTATACATTTAGGAGCAATAGCAAAATCTGCATCACAAATCTTTTTTGACCCTTCCTCTATTTTCTGAACAACTATTCTTTCAATAATATCCATTTCCTTTTCCGTTAATACTTTGGCATACGAAGAAAAATCCCCATCTTTCTTTACTTTCATACTTTTTATTAATTTACTATCTTCATAACTATTATCCATATAATACAGTATACTAGTATCAGCATTACTATAACCTTGTAATAATAAATTTTTTCTTTTTATTTCTTTATAATCCTTATTATCATTATTACTAGATTCATTGTTTACAATTTTTTGTAAATAGAAACCAGCTACTTTTACATTTTTAAATTTTTTATTATTACGTGCTAAATAAATATAGACAGGTAATTGTAAACCAATACCATAAGGAAGCATAGTTAAATCTATATCAGCAGTACCTGTTTTATAATCAATTAAAGCAACTATTGTCGAATCATTAACTTCTTTATACTTTATTTTATCTACAATTCCCATAAAAGTAATATTAGTATTACCATTAATAGAAGTATATATTTTTTCTTCATGCAATTCATCATGTAAATCTGTTAAAGTTTCTTGATATTCTATCGTCTCTATAACAAACTCTAATTCATCTCTTAGTTTTTCTAAAAAGAATTCTTCCTTAGAAGTAAAATCTCTACCAATCTCTTTTTTTTCTTGAATCCACAATTCTTCAAAAGAATCTTTCCCGTCAAAATATTTTTGTAATATAGCATGAAACAAAGTCCCTATTACTTGATAAAAAGTTTCCTCATATACATTTATTTTTAAAACTTTATCTAAATAATAACTAAATGGACATCTATAATACTTATCCAAAGAAGAATATGATAATAATAATTTATTATCCATGTATTCTAACATTTTCTTTTTATCAATACCTGTAAAATCATTATTATACGTCATATACTTCATATCTTTATAATAACTATCTAAGAAACTCAGTTCTTCACTAGTACTACCATATTTATTATACAAATCCTTAAGACTTGTTAAAGTAATCATATTATAAAGATTTGAATAGTTCTTAGGGATTTCTACATCACATATAACATTATAATTCAATACTTCATTTAAATTAGAAATCTTATACTCGCCATCACTACCTTGTTCTTTACAAGTAATAACCATTCTTTTAATACTATTAATTAATCTAACACTCTCATTTATAACAATATTATTCTTATCTACAGTTAATGATAATCCTAGTTCTTCTTTTTCCTTATCATTTAAATAATCTTCGTCTTTATAAACAACAGGTATAATACCTTGGTTAAAACCAAGTAAAAAAACATAATCATTTTCATCAACATCATCCAAGTTTTTCTCTCTTACTACATTATCATATTTAATAGTTTTAATTTTTGTTTTCTTAATATCCCTTATTATCAAATTTAATTTATCTTCATAATCATCAACAAGTACATACTTATTTACAATATCTATTAATTGATTAAATATTATTCCTTCTTCATCTGTTTTTATTTCTTCTTCAAGTTTTATAAAAACTTCATTTAAATCAGAATTATAATTATCTAAGAATTCCATAGCTATACGTGTTCCATAAATACTATCTTCACTATTTAATTCAAAGTCAATATTAAACATTGGAAATATTCTTCTTACATACTTTCTATATTCCGAATTTAAATTACATAAAACTATTTGATTAAAACTAATACCATTTTCAAATAATTCACAAATTTTATTAGCAATAAAAGCTATTTCATCTTCTATATTCTTTAATTGATAAACACATTTTTCATATATAACTGAGGATTCGCTTAACATTTCTACTATTGCACTTTTTTCCAACTCTTTTTTTAATAATAAAACTTCTTTTGTTTTCTCTATATTATGAAACAATATGTTCTTACCATTCAAGAAACTAAGAAACAATTTATTTTTCTTCAATAGTTTTTTATCTTCAAGTTCTTTTTTTAATTCTTTTAAAAAGTTTAATTTAGAGCTTTCATAATTCTTATTTTCTATATATCTAGTATTATCTACATATATCTTAGCCACATCATATATTACATTAAACTTTTTCATAACATAATATATAGTATCAAAATTATAATTATCATAATAATTATTAACAAACTCTTCCAAATTGTATAATTTATATTTTTTTAATGTCTCGTCTAATAATAGATGTTCTTTATTATTAGTAATTACTACATCATATTTTTCAAACATAATAACCACCTATACTTATTTTACCATATATTGAATTAAAAAAAGTATTATGTTAGTATTAAAAAGAATAGGAAGATACGATGGAAAAATATGTATGTGTATTATCAACTGACAATTATCTAGAAGGTGTCTTAGTTTTAAATGAGAATTTAAAAGCTTTAAAATCTAAATATCCTCTTCTTTGTTTAATTAACGAAAACATAAGTAAAGATACAATAAAAAAGCTCAAACTATTTCATATTGATTATAAACTTATTCCTTCAATTAACTTTAATTGTAAAACACTATATAATTGGAAATATACATTTGATAAAATCAATGTTTTTTCTTTAACCGAATATGACAAAATTGTTTATCTAGATTCCGACCTTTTAATTCTTGAAAACATCGATCATCTTTTTAAACTAAGTACTCCAACTATGGCTAGCGACGTCCCCTTTCATGCTGATATTTTTAATAGCGCAGTTATGATTGTTAAACCTAATCTAAAAGATTATAACAACTTAAAAAAGCTAATTAAGAAATATGAAAAAAAAGGAATAACTAATATAGGCGATCAAAATATACTAAATGATTATTTTAAAAATACTGGTTTATTAAACCCAACCTACAATGCAATGTGTGTTATCCAAAGAATTATTAATGCTAAAAAAGGTACAAAATATCCAGTATATTATAGTACAAAAGGAATCAATAATCCTAAAATCATTCATTATATTTTATCTAATAAACCTTTCTTAGTAGATAAACCATATGATGATAAATACTATAATACATATAATAATTATTTAATTAAAATAAGGGAAAAGTTGTTAAAAAACACTAAATTAACTATAGTAATAAACAAAATTAATAAAGATATTAATATAAAAAGTATAATAAAAAAGATTAATAAACTAAACCACCCAAAAATAAAGGTCATTTATTTATCTAAAGAAAAGAAAAAAATATCTACTAATATTACAACTATTACTACTTTTAAAAGTTTCCAAAAACATCTTAATAATGCAGATTACGTATATGTTGTTGATAATAATTCCTATTTAAATCCAAATATCATTGATTATAGTATGAAATTATTATTAAAACACCATTTAGATTGGATACAATTATATGATAAGAAATATGACTTTCTAATTCTAAATAAGAGCATAATAAATGAAAGCAAAATAATTACCAATAATATCCATGATAAAATATTCAAAAAAGAAATACTATTAAAATACAATAATATAGAAATAATAAAAAACAAATCCAATAAAATAGGTATTTTAAAAGCTACAAATATGTAGCTTATTTATTTACAAATATGAACACCATGATGCGATATAGGAGAATTAGTTGTTAAAGCTTTAAAAGTATAACCATTATTTATTCCATATATAAGTATTTTCTCTACTGCCCTAACTGAAAAACCTTTAATATCATGTTGTAAAACAACTGCATTATTTCTCATATACTTAATTACATTTTTATATACTTTATCAGTAGATGTTGTTTCTCCAGCATCTCCACTACTTACATTCCAATCAAAATAAACATATCCTTTTTCCTTAGTTGCATTAATAATATCTAATACAGCTGTCTTATTATGAGAACAATAAATAGTATTAGAGCTACCCCCAGGAAATCTAAATATACTAGATCTTTGCCCTGTTTGTTTTTCAACTATATCATTCATCGCTTCTAAATCATTTAAATAATTTTCTACACTATCATAAATGTCCCATTTATGTGTTAAAGAATGAATTGCTACTGTATGTCCCCTTTTTGCTTCTTCAGCAATCATATTCTGATACTTAGGAAATTGATTAGTAACAAAAAAAGTTACTTTTGCATCATACTTATCCAAAACATCTAGAAGTTCTTGGGTATAAGGACCAGGTCCATCATCAAAAGTAAGATAAACTACCTTATTACCTATTTCTCTTTCCTTAACTGTTACTGTCCTAACTGCTGAAGTATTATTCCCAGATGAATCAACAGCCGAATATGTTATTTTATAGGTTCCAACATTATTTATATCTACCTTACCATCTGTTTTAATGTTTATATCATCATCGCAATTATCTACAGCTTTAGCTCCTTGATCATTATATTCAAGCCCCTTTACTACCACAACACTATTATCTCCATTAATAGTAATTTTCGGTTCCATTTTATCAATAGGATTAACATTAATCTTTTTAATAGATTTATTATCAGCTTTATCCTTTACTTCTATAAATAGTTCCTTGTTTTTGAAGGATATATTTGCTTTATCAGTTATATCACCATCAAAATTATCAGTTATTTCTATATCTAATTTTAAAATTTTTCCATTTGGACAAACCTCTATGTCGTCAGATTTCAAAAGTATTTCTGGTTTTTCAAGATCTTTAACAATTACTTTTTGAGACAAAATGGTCTTTTTCTTTTTATATTCATAAATATAATCTACTTTATACTCTCCAAGTTTATTAACATCTACTTTGCTCTTTATAATCGGTTTAATATTTTTACAATAAATTTTATTACCATAACAAACCACAGGAGATTTTAATCTTAACTTTCCTTTATAATTTACCTCAACTATCTTATCATATTTATCGCTTCTAAATTTTGAAGTAATTTTATTCAAAAATAGTATTAAAATAGTTAGAAACAATATAATTAATAAAAAGATTATAAGATGTTTTTTCCATTTAAATGAAAAATATCTTCTTTCACTTCTTCTTCCTAATCTTGTCATATAAACCACTCAATTTAATTATAATACCTTTTTCAAAATAAGCGCAATTTTTTTAATAAAAAATAACTTATAACTCATTTCCGATATTCTAGAATTGTTAGCTTAATTGTTTTAACAATAACATATTGAACAAATATAATAAATTTTTCATTTGTCCCTCCAAGTAACTTTATAGCTCAATTAATGATCTCGTAATCAGTATTTTGAACAACTAAAGCACTCCTTTGTTTGGCTTAATTCGTTCCTCAAAAGTGAAATCTAACAAAAAAGTCTTCCTTTCTCAAGGAAAAATTCCATTTTCTATATAAAAGAAAAATTACGATAACTAACGCTATCGTAACTTGTATTCACATGGTTCATTAAACAGAATTAATATTGATAGACATCATGCTTTGTTGGTATTGAATTCATCTTTAACATTTTGTGAATTTATTATTGATGTTTGCAAAAAAAATAAATAGAAAAAGAAAGATTAAATTGTTCGATTGACACATGTATATTTATATGCTACATTGAGTTTAGGAACATTTAGTTGTTGAGTGTCTACCTCCAATCTAACAAAGAGAGGAGGTTTGAGAGAATGAAAAAACGTGAATACAACATTAAGTTGCTTCGCTACATATCACTCATTTTACTACTCTTAACCTTACTGGTTTTAGTAATAAAAAAATGACACTCATTCGCATTAGAATAGTGTCAAACTCATAATAATTGGGTAGACATTCAACAGTGTCAAACTGAATGTTCCCATTTTTATTTTATGCAAGATTTCTTGCTACATACATAATAACATAAAAAGGACTTTTTTACAAGTCCTTTTACTTTTAAACTGGGGCCTCAATTTAACGTGTTTACGAAAAATCGGCACAAATCTATGAACCTATATTGACTCAATTACTTGAATAAAATATAACACAACATTTTGACATTTGCAAACATATAACTTAAAAATGATTAATTATATTATAAATTAGAAATAAATGCTCGGAATTTAGTAATCTTCCGATGATTTACTTTACACTTTTAATTTTAAATTCTATATAGAAAAATATTGCTTTCTATATGTATTTATATATAATTAAAGTAGAGTATATAAAAAATAGGATGTGTAAAATATGAAAAAAGTATTATTACCAATTTTATTATTCGTTATGTTTATACCTTTTGAAGTTGGTGCAAAAGAGTATTGTAAAGTAGTATCAGGTAATGGAAAAGATTTAGGTAGTGAAATAGCTTGTGGAACAGAACATTTCTATGTATTAAGCAATGATAACAATCAAATTAGGATGCTTGCTAAATATAACTTATATACAGGTTATACTATTGAGAGCTATCTTATTGAAAAAGAAGAAGGAGATACTAGAACAGATTATCAATATTGTGATGATCTTGCAAATGAAAAAGGTGCTTCTGTAAAGAGGATTGATACAGAGCATTATTGTTTATTAGAAAGACCAATAGATGATTCTGAAATGAAACAAAGTGAACAATCTATTGGTGCTCACGTTGATCAAAATGGTAATTATTTGTATCCTCAAGTAGGTGATGTTTATTTAAACAACTCAACTACATCGAATCCAGATGCTAAGGTAATTGATACATCTGTTACCTATAGTAATGAAGATTTTAAGGATTTCAAAATTACTCTAAATAAAGAAACTGTTATAGGAGATAAACTAACAACCTATAAGGAAACATTAAGTGAAATGGGTTATGAAGTATCTTCTATAGACTTATTTTCTTTATCTGAATTAGAAAAAATAGCTAAAGATTATAATAATACAACCTTCCCTCTACAAGAATGGGGAGATGCTATTAGTTCTCTACCAATTAGTTACGGACCGGGAGGATCAGTTAGATATAATACAGTAGTTACTCTTGGAGATATTAAAAACTTAATTCCCCAAAAGTATTCATGGTTGTATTCAACGACATATTGGAATAAAACAATATATCAACATTATATTCCTGGAAATCCAGGCGGTTCAAATACTTATGGAGCCTATTATCATTTGTTTACTGCTTCCTTAGGGAAAATTTGTGGTTCGGGATCAGGTTATTGCCAAGGAAAAATTGCATTAGGTTGTGGAATAAGACCAGTAATAGAAATAGATAATACTCAAATAAAATACAATATCAAAACAGAAACAGAAGGAAATGGAACAATTGACGTAGTAGAAAACTCTTTAGGAGGAGAAACTATTAACTTTAAAGTTTCTACTAATCCTGGTTATAAACTAAAGAAAATTACTGTTACTACAGATAGTGGAGAGGAAGTAGACTTCTATGAAGGAGAATTAATAAAAAACGAAGATGGAACAACAAGTATAGATAATAATAAATTTACCATGCCATATTCAAATATAACCATAGAAGCTCAATTTGTAACAAAGTATAAGTTTATAGAAGGTATAGGCCAAACATACAACAAAACTAAAGATTCCGTTCTTAGATTTAAAATAAATATGGAATATAAGGACTTTATTGATGGTGGGAAACTATTTATAGATGGAGAAGAAGTAGATTGTAGTTGTTATACAATAAGTGAAGGTAGCACAATAATAGAATTTAAAACAGAATGTTCAAGTAAAATAAAATTTGGTAAACATGAAATAGTAGCACAATTAAAAGATGGTTCAATAGCTAAAACAGATTTTAATATAACTGAAAGCATAATAGATAATCCAATAATAAACAAAATAGTCAATCCTAATACTACAGATAAAATAGTATTAGTTGTATTACTATTATTTATATCATTATTCAATTACACTTATTTGATAAAACAAAAAAAGAAAGTTTAATAATATGAAGTTGTAAGATAAAAGTGGACACTAAAAAAGATGTTCCACTTTTTCATTTGCTATAATTTAATAAAGGAGATGATAATATGGCTAAAAAAGGTCAAAAATTTAAAAAATGGGCTGCAGAAGAAAAATATAAAATTATTGAACCAATAATAAAAATTGAAAAAATTCTTCACAAATAACTAGAGAAACAGGTATTAATAATGGATTAATTACTGCTTGGGTTCATAAGTATCGTGAATTTGGAATAGAAGGATTAGTTTCTAAAACAAAACATGATAATCCATTAACTAAATATTCTCATAAGAAAAATTTAACTAAAGAAGAACAATTGGAATATGAAAATATGAAATTAAGAATAGAGAACGAATTATTAAAAAAAGGATACCTAATGAAAGGAGATGGTACAATTGTAAAATTCATGAAATAACTCAAATAAAATATGAAATTATTGAACTTTTAAGTAAAGAATATAATATAAA
>CAMODW010000044.1 GCA_946611635.1 uncultured Bacillota bacterium
TTGTTAATTCTTTAATATATTGATAATAATGTTTAAATAAGATGTTAATAAGATCTTCTTTATCTACAACAAAGAAATTACATATTGTTTCATCTTTACTTAATGTATTACTCTTAGTTATACATTTATTAAATGTTGGAGCAAATTCATAAGTATATTTTTTTTCTTTTTTATTTATTATTATTCCGTAGTTTTCTAAGTTATTATTAAGACTATTAGTTAATAATTCAAAAACTTTTACTTTTAGATAAGATGCTTTTAATGATTCTATGTTCTCTTCAGTTATATCAGGTAAGCAAGCAAATAAATCAAATACATATTCTATACTATTTTTTACTAAACTGCTTTCAAATACTTGAGTAATACCACTTTTTATATTCTTATCATGATAATCTATTACTTTACTTTTTAACATAAATTTAGGAGATTCTTCTTTAATAAAGCTGATAGCTTCTTCTAAATTTAAAAATTTTTCTTCTTTTTTGTCCATCGATCCCATTATGATACCAATAGGTTCCATTTTTTCATTAAACATACGATATGTTTTAGCATATGGTATATCCATTAAATAAGCTATATCACTCATTATAAGTTCATAATCATTTTCTTTACTATTATCTTTACGATAACCATAATGATCGTTAATACTAACAAAATCTATATTATTATCTTTTTTTATAGTAGTTACTTTAGCTTGTTCTAATACTTTTGTACCATCATTATATGATAATAAATAACAATTATTATTTTTTTTAAGCTTATCTATATTTTCTAAATAGTATTCTTTAAGAGATGATAAATAGTTATTATGATTTATTTTTCTAGCTTGATAAGAAAATTTATTATCAATTAAAGCATATAATTCTTCTAATGGCTTATTTAGCGCTACTAAGTTATCTGCAAGTTTATTAATTTTATCATCAGAATATTTTTTTCCTAATTCTTCTAATTTAGCTAATCTATCTTTTATATACTTTATTATCAATTCTCTTTTATCGTACACGATAATCACCTACTATCTATATAATTATAGCATTATTATCAAAATAAAAAAAGCTATTTAGCTTTTTCATATTCAGCTATAGCTTTTTCTATACCAAGCCATGGTATTATAGCACAGCCTTTTCTATTTTGTTGTTTATATATATCAGAATATACTAGTGCTTCTTCTAATCTATCATATTCTTTACCAGTCTCTATCATGTCTTTATATTCATTAATTAATTCTTTTACTTCTTTAATAGTTTTATTTTTTAATAATCTTGTCATAATAGAAGCCGCTGATGTAGAAATTGCGCATGCTTCTCCATTAAAATGGATATCCTCTATTATATTATTATTAAATAGAACATATATATCTAAATTATCGATACAAGTTTCACTATTTGAATTAATCTTAATATATTTTGGATCATCTATAGTATCTCTATTTAAGGGATTAGTATAATGTTCCATTATAATTTCTCTTTTAGTTTCACTATCCATAGTATCACAACATTTCATTTAATATTTTATTCTTATCTTTTAATAAATCTATTATTTTATCTATTTCTTCTTTTGTATTATAAAAATATAGACTTACACGTACAGTGTTTTTAACTCCAACTTCATCTTTAAGTATTTTAGCACAGTGATTTCCAGCACGGACACATATACCATATTTATTTAAATAAACTGCTACATCCTGAGAAAAAATTCCATCGATATTAAATGCAATAATACTAGATGGTTTTTTATTTACAATAGTAATATGTCTTATCTTACTTAGATTATCAAATAGATATTTACCTAATTCATGTTCATATTTTCTTATGTTAGAAAGACCAATACTATTTAGATATTCTATAGTAGCTCCAAAACCAATTACTCCAGCTATATTAGGGGTTCCTGCTTCTAATCTAGTAGGAAGAGGTTTTAAATAAACTTCATTTAAGTTGTCGAAGGATTCGTTCATACCCCCTCCATAATTATGAGGTGCTAATTTTTCTAGTAAATTCTCTTTACCATATAATATTCCTACTCCAGTAGGTCCACACATTTTATGAGCTGAGAAAGCTAAGAAATCTATGTCTAAAGCACGAACATCTACTTTAGTATGAGGCACATATTGAGCTCCATCTACAACTACTAAAATATTATTTTCATGGGCAGTTTTAATAATGTCTTTTAGTGGTCTTAAATCACCTAATACATTTGTAATTCCTGCTAAAGAGATAACTCTAGTTTTAGGAGTTATTATCTTTTTTAAGTTATCTATTGTAACTTCATAATTATCATCTAAATCTATATATTTAATTATTAATTTATTATCTTTAGCTATTTTAAACCAAGGAATAACATTGGATGCATGCTCACTTTTAGTTATTATTATTTCTTCATTTTCTTCAAGATAATCTTTAAAAAAACCAAAAGCTATCATATTTATACTTTCTGTTGTTCCGCTAGTAAAGATTATTTCTTTACGTGAGGAAGCATTGATAAACTTTTTTACTAAATCACGAGTTTTTTCATATTCATTATCTACCTTAAGTGATATGTCATAATCTCCACGATGAGCATTAGCTGAATATGAAGAATAATATTCAGTTATTTTATCAATTACAACTTTAGGTTTTAGTGTTGTAGCACCATTATCTAAATAAACTAAGTTATTAGATAATATAGGAAAGTCTTCTCTATTCATTTATTATCCCTTCTAACTCTTTTAGTTCTTTTTTACTTATATTTAAATTATTTATTATAAATCCTTCACTTATTAATTTTTTAGCTGATTCTACTTCTATTCCTTTACTGTTTAAATAGAACAATTCATCTTCTCTAATACCGCTAATAGTAGCAGCATGGTTTACTTCTACTTCATTAGAAGCTACCAATAAATCAGGTATTATAATACTCTCTTCATCATTTAACATTAAGATTTTTAAACTTTCTAATAATTCATTATTATTAGTTTTTTCTTTATTATCTGTAGTACATTCTAAAACTAAGGAACCCAAATCTTTTGTTATAGCTTTTACTTTAATATTAGTTTTATTATTATCACCTATGACATTAGATTTCATAGTTAATTTTCCTTTATCATGAGCAATAATTGAATAGTTATATTCTATACTACTATTAGAATCTTGATTGATAATAATAGAAGTGTCCATATTATTAATATTAAGGAATCTATTATATAGTAATTCACTATTATTAGCTAAATTAATTATAATATTAGTATTATCTTTTTCTTTTTTAACAAATTCATTAATAAGAACTTTACCACTAATATTTAAGGTTAGATTAGAACAATTTATTTCGATATTAAATACATTATTTTTTAGTTCTAAAGTATCATCTTTATTTACTATTATTTTGTTCATAATATCACCTTAAGAATAGTTCTTAAATCCTTCGTTTTCTATTTCTGAAACTAGTTCCATTCCACCAGTTTTAGCTATCTTCTTATTCTTAAGAATATGTATTTTATCAGGTTTTAAAGTATTTAATAGTTTGGGATTATGAGTAATAATTAGCATAGAACAGTTAGTAAGTTTTTTATATTCTTTTAAAGAATTAGATACTTCTTTTAAAGCATCAACATCTAATCCCGAATCTACTTCATCTAATATTAGAAAACTTGGTTTTAGCATCCAAATATGAATTAATTCATTTTTCTTTCTTTCTCCTCCACTCATTCCATCGTTTATACTACGATGTAAAAAGCTTTCAGGGACATTTAATTTAGAACAAATATCTTTTAATTCTCTTTGAAATTCAAAAATATTAATGTGTTCTCCTGTTTTTTCAGATAAAGCTATTCTAAGCATTTCAGCGTTAGTAACACCTTCAATGGCAATTGGGCTTTGAGTAATCATCATTATACCTAAACGAGCTATATCCGTAGTAGTTTTATCTTTTAAAGATACTTCGTTATAAGTTATTTCTCCTTTAGTTATATTATAATTAGGATCTTTTAAAATACTACGACAAATAGTGCTTTTACCAACTCCATTTGGTCCCATAAGAGCATGTATTTCTCCATCTGGTATATCTAAATTAAATCCTTTTAATATTTCTTTATTATCAGCTATCACTGTTAAATCTTTAATTTTAAGCATAGTATCACCTACCGAAGTTATTCTAACATTTTTAAAGACAATAGTCCACAAAACTATCAAAACAAATGTTTATTTTTTTCTTTTTACTCTATTAATATAATATGGTATCTTAGTCTCAAAATTTAAACCATAAGCATTTTTATTCTCTTGGTATGTTTCTTTAATACATTCCCAAGTATAATCTATAGCGATTTTTAATGACTTATTTAAGTCGATATTATTACTTAAACAACCAAGTAATGAACTGGCGAATACATCTCCACTACCATGATATTTAGCTGGTATTTTAGTTCTAAAATAGCTAAAAAACTCTTTCCCATCATAACTCATAATACCTATTTTATTACCGATACTAATATCGGTTATTACTACTTTATCTATTTTTTCGGACAATTTATTTAACATTACTTTAATTTCTTCAATACTAAAGTCTTTTTTGTATTTGATACCTAGTAATAAGCAAGCTTCAGTAAGATTAGGAACAATAATATCGCCCATAAAACATAGTTCTTTCATTTTTAAAACAAACTCTTCATTAAAACCAGGATATAGTTTTCCATTATCAGCCATAGCCGGATCAATTAAAACAAAGTTATTTTTATTTTTAAAACTATTTATAAAATGTTCAACTAATTCTATTTGTTTAGTATTACCTAAATATCCAGTGTATATTGCTGCAAATTTAAAATTTTCTTTTAACCAGTGTTTTTCTATTAAAGGAATATCGCTTGATAAATCTCTAAAAGTAAAGTCTTTAAATCCGGTATGAGTTGATAGAATTGTTGTAGGTATTATAGCTGTTTCAATACCTGCTGCTGATATTATAGGTAGTGCTACTGTTAAAGAACACTTTCCAATGCAAGATATATCTTGAATAGTTATAATTTTTTTCATATTATTACTCCTTTTCGATAATTAAGACTTGTTTTATTAAAAAAGAATATCTTCTTAGACATTCTTCTTTAATAAATTAATAAATTCTTTAGTAGACGTTATAATTGATTCTTCATCATATATTAATCTTATTTCCTCTTGTGGTAACTCTTCAGGTATATTTATTATTGTTAAATCTTCATTTTGAAGAGCTACAAATTTAAGTATATACCCAATACCTAATCCTTCTTTAATATAGTTTATCATCATTTGGTTACTTTCCAATTCTAGAATAGGATTAAGGATAATATTGTTTTCATTTAGTTTATCATCAAGTTTTTTTCTTTCTATTGTTTCTTTGGAAGGAAGAATTAGATTATAGTTATTTAGATCCTTTATACTTTCAATATTATCTATTTTTAATCTATTCTCATTATATACAAATACATATTCATCAGATAATAATAATTCATTTTTATAATTAGAACCAACGTTACTATTATTACCATAGGTGATTATTAAATCTAAAGCATTTTGATCTAGAGCATTAATTAATTCTTCATTTTTAGAATTTTGCATCTTTATTGCTACTTTAGGATAGTTAGTCATAAAACTAAGCAAATATTTATTTAAATAATACTTTGATAAGATACTTGGAATTCCAATTGATATTTTTGTTTGACTTAATTCTTTACATTCTTGTAATTGTTGCTCTCCTAGTTTTAAAATGTTATATGCTTTTTCAACATAAGAAAGTAGTATTTTAGCTTCTGGTGTTGGTTCTATTCCTCTATTGGTACGGTAAAATAAAATAGTGTCTAATTCGTATTCTAAGTTTTGAATATGTTTTGAAATTGCAGGTTGAGATATATGTAAATATTTCGATGACTCGGAGAAACTTTTTGTCATAGCAACCACATAAAAAACACGATAAAGGTTTAAGTTTATGTTATTAGAAGGTAATACCATAACTTATCCCTCCTTTATTGACATTTATTATAACCTATCGTTGTTGTTTGTCAATAAAAATTATAATAATATGACCAATTATAATTTTTAGTTATAGAAATTAAAAAAATACGAAGAATTTTAATTCCTCGTATTTTACAAATTTATTATGAATGAACAAACTGTTTATTTTTGAATTATTTTAAAGCTATCTCCTTCTTTAATAAACTCAAAGAATAATGTTGGATATCCACCCTCATCAGGCACGTATTGTTTTATTTTTATTGTTACTTCTAAATTGTCTTCTTCAAAATGATTGAAAACATTAGAAAGGAGATTAATCATATCATCTTCAAAATTAGGATTTTCAAGTATTTTGCCTTCGTATCTTATTTCAAATGCTAAGATTCCCTTCAAATTGTTTTCTTTCATATTAGATAATTGTAGGCCATTAATTTTAACACCTTTTGAAGGATTAGTAACTTTAATACTATCATTTATTTTTTTATAATCGAAAGTGATTTTGGGATTTGAAAATTTTTTCTCGTTTAGATTATTATTTTGATAGTTTTCTAATATTTCATTTTCTATCTCATTTCTAAACTCTTCTTTTATAATACTTTCAATCATATATTCTATCGAACTTTCAAAATCATTTGACGTTCTTATTTTTATTTCTTCGTCATTACCATATTTTATAGTATATCTTCTTTCTATTTCTTCACAATCATAGGTGGTTCCAATAAATGATTTACATTCTGTTCCAGCTTCTACGTAGCTATATGTATATTCACCAAGTGAATAATCAAAATACTCTTTGTTTTTTTCAACAATATCAAATTCAAATTTACCTGTAGATTTTCTTTCTTCAATAGGTTTGTTAATTATTATTATAAAAATAACTATAATTATAAGTGCTGCTAATATAGGCATAGCCGTTTTAATAACTTCTTTTTGTTTATCACTACTATCAATTATTTGACCACAACTCGGACAATCTATTTGATTGATTTTAATTTTCTTCCCGCATTTATTACATCTCATTTTATAATTTCTCCATATCTTTTATTAATAATACTATTATATCACTAATTATTTATATGATAAGATGATAGCGTTAATTTATTTCTTATTAATCTTGTATTTTCAACTAGAGGATTTATACTTCTTTCTTTTATATTATCTACTCTTATTTCTGGAATATCTTCTCTTTTAATAGTTTTAAATAGATGTAATTGTTCTCTTAGTTCTGAATCAAAAGAAAACTCTATTAAAGATAATATATCTTTTTCAGAAAGAATATATAATTGTTCTTCCGTAATAATTCCTTTATTAATAGCTTTTTTAGTAATATTTGCTAATAATTCCATCATATAATTATCTTCATTAGAATGAAAGTATTCATTTATACTATCGTTTACTTCTAAAACTCTTCTAGCAATGCTTTCTGTTTTAAAACCAATTTCATATTCTCCATCTTCATTTATAAATAGTGTTATATCATCAATAATATCATCTATATCTTCAATATTAATATTTTTAGTACAACCTATTCCGTTAAGAATAATACCATCTAGACGATCCGCACATAGTTTTGGTCTTTCATTATCTACTACACTGAATTGTTTAAAATTAATAATACAATCTATAGGTATGCCATCTCTTATTAATAAACTTAATAATTCTTCATCTTCTAATATTATTTTTCTAGTATATTTTTCAGTACTTTCCTGTCTTGCATAATCTTTATTCATATAATCTATTACGTGAGAAAAACAAGGCGTAGCTATATCATGAAATAATGCTGCGATTGTTGCTGTTTTATCTTTAGTTAATCTATAAGTAAGTAAAGCTGTTGATAATGAGTGATCGTATCTAGTAATTAATTCTTTAAAATCATAGATATCTTTTGAGGCATAATCCATACCACAAAAGTAACCGATTTGTTTAAGTCTTTTTAATGAAGGACATTCTAAATATGATAATAAAAAAGATGGTATTTCTTTTAATCCTAATTTATTTAAATAATATTCTAGTAACATAGTTATCACCCTTTTTTGTTTTAGTTATTATACAGTAAATATATTAATCATCTGTTTTTTATATAAATAAATTATTACTATACTTTAGCTTGATGACTACTATTAGCAGCACAATTTATTTCAAGACTTGGATAGTAATTATAAAGAGCTTTTTCCATTTCTTCCACTTCTGCAAGCTTTTGCTCTTGTTTTTTTCCTTGATAAGTTTTTCTAATCATTTCTCTACGATTTTCTAAACGCTTACTAAACCACTCTTGATGTTTAAATGGTCTTTTTAGTTGTGAAACAAAAGCTTCTACTAAATAATCGACCATACTTAAATAGAAATCTATTGCAATTGTGTCGCCTTCATAGATTCTTTTAATATTATCAATTAATACTTGCCTATAATTTTCAATACTTAGCTCTTCTTTTCTATCGTATGAAACGACGTCATCGCTTCCATTATAAAGCCATTTTTCTAATTGAGCATCAGCATAAATTGCAGACAAAGAACATATTGTTTGGCTTTTTGAATAGTTTGAAGAATATTTACTAGGTTTATCTGTATAAAAGCTAGTAACTGATAAATAATCTGATGAAAATTCTTGAGAAAAATCTATTATTGAGAAATGGTCGTCATAAAATCTTCGATCATCAGTATTTGGATTGTTCTTATCATATTCATCAAATTTATAATCTCTTATTCCAACGCATCTTCCTCTAATCAAATCTTGATTGGCAAAATAATTTTGACAGGTATAATACTTATAATTATGTCCAACGTTTACGCTAACTCGATATCCATCATAATTTAATAGTTTGTTATTTCTATAGAATTCTATTTCTAAGTCATCACAACAAAACTTGTATTCTTGTTGAATAAGGCCCGATCTATGGATTTTTTCGGAAGAGAAAAAAAATATAAACTCTTTATCAGTCTTAGTGTTTATAAATCTATCATCTATTAATTCAATACCAAATACTTTTAAAAATTCCAATTCAAAATCTTTGCACTCTAATTTTTCCATAACTAACCACCATCTTTTGAAAAACTGTTATTTATTATGGGATATATATGTTATCCTGTCAAGTTTGAATTTGAAGCAAAAAAAATCCAAACTTATTTAGTTTGGATTATTTAACATTCTGGTGGAGGATGTGGGATTCGAACCCGCGACCCCCTGCGTGCAGGGCAGGTGCTCTAGCCAGCTGAGCTAATCCCCCAGGAACGAATTAATCATATCATATAATTTAATTCGTTGCAAGTTTTTTATACAAAAAATAGTACTTTTTTGCCTTTTTATAGATTATTTATACTATTTTTTATAATTGATATAGATTTTTTTAGTTTATCTTCTTCTTCTTTTGTTAGTTTTAATTTTATTAATCGGTCAGCACCATTTTTATTTACTATGGCAGGTAGTCCTATATAACAATCGTTTTTTTCATCATATACAGATAATGCTAATATAGTATTTTCATTGCCTAAAATAGCATTTGTTATTCTTACTAAAGCCATTCCTATACCATAGTAAGTAGCTCCTTTTTTATTAATAATTTCATAAGCAGCATTTCTTACTTCATCTTCTATTTCTTTCATTTCCTCTAAAGTCATATATTCACGAATATTTTGAAGACCGATATTAGCATTAGACCAAGGTATGAATTCAGAATCACCATGTTCACCAATAACAAAACCTTGAATATTTTTAGGATTAATACATAGTTTTTTTCCTATTATATTTTGCAATCTAGCAGTATCAAGACTTGTACCACTTCCGATTACTTTATTAGCTGGTAGTTTTGAATACTTGTATGTTAAATAAGTCATTACATCTAAGGGATTTGTAGCTACTAAGAATATTCCATTAAAGCCACTTGCCATTACTTTATCTATAATATCTTTAAATATAGCAGCATTCTTATGAATTAAATCCATTCTTGTTTCGCCAGGTTTTTGAGCAGCTCCGGCAGCAATCATTACTATATTAGCATCTTTGCAATCTTGATAGTCGCCAATATTAATACTAATTTTTGAAGGCGCATAGGGAAGACAATGGTTTAAATCCATTACTTCTCCTTCTATTCTATCTTTATTTAAATCTATCAATACAAGACGGTTAACGTATGTTCTTTGATTTAATAGTGCATAAGCATAACTCATACCAACGTTTCCACAGCCAATTATTACTACTTTATTGTTCATTTTATATCATCTCACTATACATATTTTACCATATTTTGTTATAATAATCACTATTAGGTGGTATTGATTTATGGAAAATGAATATACAAGATATGAGGTATTAGATTATATAAAAGAGATGAGAGATGCTACTCCTGAGGAGATAAGATTTATTGGGGTGGAGTCTTTAAAAATGCTATTTTTATCTCTTTTTAGATTCGGTTTAAGTAATCCCGTTAGTAAAGATGCACTTTTGGTTTTAAAAGAGTTTTTAATAAACTGTAAAATTGAAAATGATATATTTTCGATTATATGGAAAAATATAGATAGAATGGATATTAGCGATGCGATGGAATATCTTTATTATTTAGATGATTTAAGTCGTAAAACTTTCCTTTATTATTATGACAAAGTGTT
The DNA here is from genome assembly GCA_946611635.1 of uncultured Bacillota bacterium. GTDB lineage: Bacteria > Bacillota_I > Bacilli_A > RF39 > UBA660 > Coprovivens. Next base: position 10,551 of record CAMODW010000044.1, read on the forward strand.
GCCAGATATGGAAACAGCAATAAAAATGAATGAAATTTATAGAGCAAAAAGAGCTAAATATGAATTTAAAATGTTAAAAGACGAAGAAAAACCTTTAGAAGAAGTCTATAGTTTAATAAAAAATAATGGTCAACATTTATAATTTATTCTTAGTGAAAATCTTAGAATAAAAAAAGAATAATAAAACTTATTATTCTTACATTTTCATTGTGCTTTCTTCAAAATCTATCTCGCTTGAGTTTGTAGCATTTTGTTAATTATAAATATTTTTTAAAAAAAAGACACAATAATGAAGTGATAAACTAAAAGTAGACAGCGTAAAAAACACACAGTCTACTTTTTTG
>CAMODW010000045.1 GCA_946611635.1 uncultured Bacillota bacterium
ATTGTTTAAAAAATATAATACACGGAGTTAAAAATTATGAAAGAAACTATTACTAATTTAAAAAAGGTATATAAAAAATATGGTAGAGAATATAAGTCATCATTAATAAAAATATTTATTTTTAGTTTAATAGGTATTTTTACAAATATATGTATTCCATTACTATCAGCAAAATTTATAATAAACTTTACTAATTCAAAATTTAAACAAGCTATATATATGTCTTTAATCATTCTAGGGGTCTATGCAATAGAAAATATTAAGATAGTATTAATAAGAAAAAATAATCAAGTCTTTAGAAGAGGAACAGTTAGAAGTATTCAAATGTCCCTAGGTAGAGAAATACTTTCTTTAAATCAAGAAACGCTAGATTCTAATTCAAGTGGTACTTTTATTCAAAGATTAACAAATGATACAGAAAAGATGTCTAGAATATTTACTAATGGTATGGTAATAATTATTAAATTTTTATCTGCAATCGGTTCTTTTATTGCGATATTAATAATCGACTATCATATGTTTTTATATTATTTTATAGCATCTCTAATCTTAACAATTTTTAATTATATAAAAAATGAAAAAGTAGGTGAAAAGGATAAAGAATTTAGAAAAGAAAGCGATAAAGTAGCAGGCCTTACAGGTGAACTTGTAAGGGGAGCAAGAGACATAAAGATGCTCTATGCTAAAGAAAGCTTTATGAAAAATCTTGATGAAAGAATAATAATTCAAAATGAAAAAAACTTCGAGATGAGAAATATTGATATGAATTACAATTTATTCATAGGATATATAAAGATGATATTAGAGTTTATAGTAGTACTATTATTAGTTTTATTAATAAATAATAATACTATAACTGTAGCAATAGCCATTGCTCTTTATAATTACAAAAATACGGTCTTAACAAATTTTATGGATATTGTATCGGAATTGTTAGAAGAATGTAAGAACTTTAATATCTCTTCAGATAGAGTATTTTCAATAATTAATAATAAAGAGTTTAAAAAAGAAGAATTTGGAAAAGAAGATATTGGAAATATAGATGGTAATTTAGAATTTAAAAATGTCGACTTTGGATACAATGAAAACTTAGTTTTAAAAGGCTTAAACTTAAAAATAGATAGCGGTAATACTTACGGAATTGTTGGAAAAAGCGGCTCCGGTAAAACAACAATATTTAATTTATTAAATAAATTATATAATATCAATTCTGGAAGCATTTCTCTAGATGGGAAAAATATAAATGATTTAAGTGAAAAGTCAATAAGAGGCAATATCACAATAATAAGTCAAAATCCATATATATTTAATATGTCAATAAAAGATAATTTAAAATTAGTAAAAAATGATGTGACAGACAAAGAAATCATTACTGCATGTAGATTGGCCTGTTTAGATGATTATATTGAAACATTACCCAATAAATACGACACTATAGTTGGTGAAGGTGGTGTTAATTTGTCAGGTGGGCAAAGGCAACGCCTAGCCATAGCTAGAGCATTAATTCAAAATACTAAAATAATACTATTTGATGAAGCTACAAGCGCCTTAGATAATGAAACACAATCAAAAATACAAAAAGCAATAGATAACCTAAAAGGAAACTATACAATTATAATAATAGCACATCGATTATCTACAATTGTTAACTGTGATAAAATCTTTATATTAGAAGATGGGAAAATATCTGATTCAGGAACGCACAAAGAATTATATAAAAATAATAAATATTATCAACAATTATGCAAAACAGAATTATTTGAAAAATAAAGAGTAACATTACCAAAAAAAGAAAAGCAATATACACTTTATTCGCAAAAGGAATGGGAAGATTAATGCAGATGTAATATCTGCTTTTTCTATGATATAATTATAAACAGGAGTTGACTTTTAATGAATAAGGAAGAATATATTAAACAAGTAAAAGAAAAATCTGGTCTATCATCTCAAGCTAAGGAATTCTTATTAGCACAAATTAATAAGTATTATGAAGCTAAAAATAGTCATTATGTTCCTAATAATAATTATAAAATAGGCGATGATGTTAGATTAAAAAAAGGAACCTTATTACATGGAACATATAAAAATATAGACGGACTAAAAGAAATACTTAAAGATGGATTAATATCTAGTTGGTTTATAGATGGTAGAGGTTCAAAGTATCCAAGTAGTGTTGGAGTATGGAATTTAAAGCAGGATTATTTACTTAAAGATTATATTAATTATTATTCTGGAGGAACAGTTAGATATTTTAATCATATGGATAGTCAAAAAGAAACCGAAGTTATACCATTTGATAAAATGGATAAATTCATAGCAAACTTCATTTCAAAAAAATATTTAGTATGGCAAATGGAACAAACAAAAGAAGCTAGATTCATGCCAAGTTTAGTCCAAGATATAGTTCAAATAGGAATTATATTTAATGCTGACAACAAATATGTTAAAGATTTATTAAAAGGAGATGTCTTAAATCCCCAAAATGTAAATGATGAGCTAGTAAAAGATTTTGTTAATGAAAATTATTATAATCAATTTATAAAAGATAGAATAAATAAAGACGACTTTTTTACTGATAGAGAAAGTGCAATCCTATTTGGTATACCTGCAAATTTTATAGAAGGCATATTGGTAGGTAGAAAATATGAAAATGATAACAAAGTATTAAAAGAAATTAAAGATTTAATTCCTAATGTGTATATATGTAATTTAGATGGTAAAGTGATTATAGGTAATAAATAGTATATTCAAGGTGGTAAAATGATAAATAAAAAATTAAAAAAATATATAGATAATAAAATAATGATTAAATATAAAGATAATAATTATGGAGGTCATGGTTGGGAACATATACAAGATGTTATTAATCGTAGCTTTGAATTAATAGAAAAATTTAAATTAGAAGTAAATCCTAATATGGTTTATGCAGTAGCAGCATACCATGATATCGGTTATAAACAAGATCCTGACAATCATGAACAAGTTTCAAGTGAAATATTTATGCAAGATGAAACGATGAAAGAATTCTTTAATGACGAAGAAAGGACAATAATTGCCGAGGCAATAGTTGACCATCGTGCTAGTTTAGAATACGAAGCTAGAAGCATTTATGGAAAAATAGTATCATCTGCTGATAGAGCTATTGATGTAGATATCATGTTAAAAAGATCTATTGCTTTTCAAGCTGAAAAACATAAAAGTGAAAATCCAACTATTGAACAAGTTATTGAATATTCTTTTAAAAAATTATCCAGTAAATATGGTAATGGCGGCTATGCTAAAATGTATTTTCCAGATGATAAATATAAAGATTATTTAGAAAAGATGAATAAACTATTTACTGATAAAAACGAATTTATAAAAGAAGAATTAGATTTGATATCAAATAATCCAGATTTAAAAGATTTATTTGATACTAAAGAGTAGACGATTAAAGAAAATTGACTTTCCAACATAAAATATGTATAATTTACTCAGTTAATTAAAAAGAGATTCATTCGAAGTAATTATTTTAATAATATTTATAGAGAGTTTATGGATGGTGGAAATAAACAAAATTAAAATAATGAATTACAAGTGATGATTTTAAGTCGGATAGTATCCGTTATCAATAAGAGGTAATAAACTATTATTACAAACAAAGGTGGTACCACGAGCAATTCGTCCTTTATGGATGTTTTGCTTTTTTTATTTTCAAGGAGGTGATTTGTATGGATAGTGACTATTACTATTATTACTTTGATGATTGTAATTTAATTAACTATACAAATTATTTAGGAGGAAATAAAAATGAAAAAGAAATTATTTGATATTTTGAAAGAAAGAGGATATGTTAAAGACCTTACCCATGAACAAGAAATTATTGATTTAATTAATGGAGACCCTTTTGTATTCTACTTAGGAATTGATCCTACAGCTGATAGTCTTCATATAGGGCATTTCTTTGCTTTAACTCTTTTTAGATGGTTACAGGATTTTGGCCATCATGGAATTATACTAATTGGTGGAGCTACTGCCTTAATAGGCGATCCAACTGGTAAAAGTGATATGAGAAAGATGTTATCAAAAGAAGAAGTTGCTCATAATAAGAGAGAAGTTAAAGAATTAGTTAAAAGATTTGTAAAAACTGATGGAGATAATCCTGCTATTATAGTTGATAATGCTGATTGGATATGTGACAAAACATACGTTGATTTCATGAGAGATATAGGAGTTCACTTTAATGTTAATAACATGCTATCAGCAGATTGTTACAAAAAAAGATTAGAAAATGGCGGATTAACTTTCCTAGAAATGGGTTATATGTTGATGCAAGCATTTGATTTTGTACATCTAAATAAAGAATTTGGTTGTAGACTTCAAATAGGTGGATCAGATCAATGGGGTAATATTTTAGCAGGTGCAGATTTGTCTCGAAAAATAGGATTTAGTGAAGGCAAAAAAATAGAGCCACTTTTTGGTTTTACCTGTCCTTTATTAATTAAAGCTGATGGAGAAAAGATGGGTAAGACAGCAAGCGGTACATTGTGGGTATCAAGAGATAAGACGAGTGCCTTTGAATTTTTCCAAGCATGGATTAATTCATTTGATGAAGATGTAGAAAGAAGTTTATCTTTCTTTACAAGAATGGAAATCTCAGATATTAAAGAATTATGTGAAAGAGATATTAGAGAAGCAAAAAAAATACTGGCGTTTGAAGTTACTAAACTAGTTCACGGTGAAGAAGAAGCTTTAAAAGCAAAACAAACAGCAAAAGAATTATTTAGTAATAAAGGTGTTTCTGATAATATGCCAACAGTTACTCTATCTAAAGATATTTTAGACATTAATATAATAGATTTATTAATAGCAACTAATTTGGTAGCATCTAAATCAGAAGCAAGAAGATTAATCGAACAAAATGGTATATCACTAAATCAAGAAAAGGTTAATTCAGTAGAACAGATTATTACTAAAGATAATTTAACTAGTAATTCATTAGTATTACAAAAAGGCAAAAAAGTATTTTTAAAGGTAATTTTTTCATAAAATTACCTTTTTTATATTTATTAAAGTTAAAAAAATATTATATTGACATTACCAACATAATATCATACAATATCATTGTATTAAGCAAATGATACAACGAGGTGATGACATGGATTTTACTTTTGATAATAATATTCCAATATATATACAATTATTGGAATATTTGAAAATATATTTGATTTCTGGAGTATTCAAGTGTGGAGAAAAATTACCATCAGTAAGAGATTTTGCCAATACTTTTAAAGTTAACCCTAATACTATGCAAAAAGCACTTGCTGAACTTGAAAGTATGAATCTTATCTATACGGAAAGAACCAATGGTAAATATGTTACTAAAGACGAAAAATTAATCGAGAAACTAAAAGATGAATATGCCATAACTTTAGCAAAAAGTTATTTTCAAGGAATGAAAAGAATAGGTTTAGGAAAAGCTGACTCAATTAAATACTTAGAAGGGATAAATGAGTAATATGGAACTATTAGAGATTAAAAATCTAAATAAAAAATATGATAAAAAATATGTTCTTAAAGATGTGGATTTAAAAATTACAAGCGGAAAAATTATCGGTTTACTTGGTAAAAACGGTGCTGGTAAAACCACATTAATAAAACTAATAAATGATTTATTAACACCAACAAGTGGGGAAATATTCGTTAAAGGAAATAATATAGGCGTTGAATCAAAAAAAGTTATATCTTATTTGCCTGAAAGAACTTATTTAAATAAACAAATGAAAGTATCAGAAGTAATTGATTATTTTAAAGATTTCTACGAAAACTTTGATGATAACAAAGCCAAAAAATTATTGAAAGATTTAGATTTAGATATCAATCAAAATCTATCTAAGATGAGTAAAGGTATGCAAGAAAAGGTCCAATTAGTGCTAGTTATGTCAAGAAAAGCAGATTTATATATTTTAGATGAACCATTAGGAGGAGTTGATCCGGCAACGAGAGATTATATATTAGATACAATACTATCTAATTTTAATGAAAATGCAAGCGTAATTATTTCAACACATTTAATATCCGACATAGAAAGAATATTAGACGAAGTGATATTCATCGATAAAGGAAAAATAGTATTACAAAGTGATACAGATGAATTAAGAACAAAAGAGAATGCTTCTATAGACGAAATATTTAGGAGGATGTTCAAATGTTAAAAAAACTATTAAAATACGATTTAAAATATATGATTAGGAATATGAGTGTATTCTATATATTAGCAATCTTCTTCGCTATAATAACAAGATTATTATCATTACTTGATCAATCGGTGATGATAGGAATCTTGACTAAAATATCATCTGGATGTGTAATAGCAATGATAGCTAATATTATTATTAATGCAATGATGAGAAGTTGGTTAAGATTTCGAGACTCACTTTATAAAGATGAGGCATATTTAACACATACATTACCTGTTACTAAAAATGATTTATATAATTCAAAACTTCTTCAAACACTAATATTTTTCTTTATAGGATTTATTATTGTTTTATTAACTTTATTTATAGCATATTATACTAAAGATACATGGCACACTATAAAAGAATATATTAAAACAATTACTACTGGTTTTAATATGAGTACAGCTTTCTTTATTATTATGGCTATAGTAGTAATATTCTTAGAATTATTTAATGCTATTCAATGTGGCTTTTTAGGCATTATTTTAGGGTATAGAAAAAATAATGCCAGGTTGGGATTTTCAGTATTATATGGCTTTATAACATATTTAATTGCTCAAACTTTAGTATTAGGTTTAGTCTTCATCTATGGACTATTTGATCCAACAGTAATGGAGTTGTTTAAAACTGCTACAATAAACATAGATGTTAATGCTTTTAAGGTTTTAGCAGTAATTACGTCAGTATTATATTTAGTAATAATATTTACTATGAGTATAATATGTAAAAGAATATTAAGCAAAGGTGTTAATATTGAATAAGAACATTAAAAGATTTTTTATTATCAATAATAATACTTCAGTAAAATTGACTTTATTCTAATGCTTTGATATATTATTATTGTAATAAATCAATTAGTTATTCGCGTTTTATTACCAAGATACTTATTAATAAGTAAGGTCAGTAATGATGAGAACCTTAGAATCTCCTCATGAATAACAAATCGAACACAGAAAAATTTTGTGGTGATTTAGCTGTTCATGAAAGGAGGTTCTTTTTTTATACCACATAAAACAAAAAGAAAGAAGGAAATGATATGAAATTATTTAAAGAAGTAATAAAAAATAACATAAAGATGATAATCTTTTATGTTCTAATTGGCATAATAATTAGTTTTTTAGAATTATACTTAGTTACTTACTATCAAAAAATACTAGATGCTTTTCAATTTAAAACACTAACTATAATGCCTTTAATAATATATGGAATATTATTAATATTATCTACAATACTTGGATATATAGACAACTATCCTGAGCAACAAATAAAAAACAAATTATACTTAGATTTTAAATTACAGTCTTTAAAAAAAATGAAAACAATAGATTATTTAGAATATCAAAAAATAGGCACTGGAAAACTTGCTCAAAGAGTAGAAGATGGTGCAACTGCATCAAGAGACATATTACTAGATTTTTGGTTAAAACTATTTAGAAGTTTAATACCAACTGCTTTATTCAGCTTATTATTTATTTATAAAGTAAAAAGAGAATATGCAGTATTTGTAATAATAGGATACATATTAGTTATAATAATATCTAATCTTCTTCTAAAAAAATTATACAAATTAAAGGAAAGAATACTAGTAAATCAAGAAGTACTAAACAAACATTTAATAAGAGGATTTATGGAATTAGTTGTATTTAGAACTAATAAAAAATATGATTCAGAAATAAAGATAGCAAAAGAAGGAATAAAAAATATCGTAGATGGAAAGACAAAGATAAAACTAGTACATGAAATTTTCTTTTCAACTTTTGCATTAATTGTTCATATTTTACAAATCTTAGTATTAGGATATGCTGTATTTAAATCTAATCTATCTGTAGGGGCAGTAGTAACCATTATTTCCTTACTAGGAAAAGCCTATGAACCAATTGCAATATTTAATGTCGAATACGTTGATTACAAGTTAAATAAAGTGACAGTAAAAAAATATATAGAATTATTAAATATAAAAGATGATATAGCTTTAAACGAGGGAATAACTGTTAAAGAATTTAAAGGAAAAATAGAATTAAAAAATATCTCTTATGGTTATAATGAAGAAAAATTATTAATAAAAGATTTATCTGTCCAAATAAAACAAAAAACATCAGTAGCACTAGTAGGTGAATCAGGATCGGGAAAATCAACAATAGTAAAACTAATAATGGGTTTAATAAAATATCAGACAGGAAACATTTTAATAGATGACATAGAACTATCAAGTTTAAACCTTAATAGTTTTTATGATAGAGTATCTTATGTATCACAAGAAGCTCCAATATTTGATGGAACCTTAAAAGAAAATCTAATATTTGATAAAGAAATAAGTGATAAAGAAATATATGACGTATTAGAAATGGTTTGTCTAGATAAACTATATCAAAAATTAGAAAAAGGACTAGATACCGAACTAGGTGAAAAAGGAATAAGATTGTCCGGCGGAGAAAGGCAAAGAATAGCTTTAGCAAGACTATTCTTCGATGATTCAAAAATAATAATACTAGATGAGGCAACATCAGCAATGGACAATATTACAGAGCAAAAAGTAATGAAGAATATTATTAAAAAACTAAATAATAAGACTATAATAATAATTGCTCATCGATTAGAAACTATAAAAGATGTAGATTCTATCTATGTATTATCAGATGGTATTATTAAAGAAAAAGGAAGTTATAAAGAATTATTAAATAAAAAAGGCTATTTCTCAAGGCTTTATAAAGTAGCAAAATAATAAATCCTACAATTCGTAGGTTACTATAATAATATAATATATATATAATCTTTTGTGAAAGAGGGATGATTATGGACGTAGAAAAAATATCTAACCTTATTAAAACGAAAAGAAAAGAAAAAGGCTTAACCCAAGAGGAACTAGCTCAAAAAATAAATGTTACAGAAAAAGCTATTTCAAGATGGGAAACTGGTAGAGGTACACCAGACATATCGTTATTAGTTCCATTATCAGAAGAATTAGGAGTATCAGTATCGGAAATACTAAAAGGAAAAGAAGATAAAAAAGAAGAAAAGAGTATTTTAGAAATAGTTAACTATATAGATCAAACAAAAAAGAAAAAAAATAAATATGTTATTCCAATAATAACGATTGTTTATGGAGTATTATTATTACTATATTTATGGTATTTAAGAGTGGAATATAATGTTGCCAGGTATATAAAAATATCATATCTTGGAGACTTAGTGCTTAATTTATTCTTTATGAGTGTAGTATTTATTACTAATAGATTCATAGCAAATAACTATTATGATACCATTGAAGATAGAGAAAGAATGAACAAAGTATCTTATATAATGATATTTGTTATATATATGATAATGATATTTAATATGACGATATTTGCTAGAAATCTAAATGGATTTTCATACAACTTAATTCCATTTAAAACAATCCTAGGGTACTGGGCTTTTCCAGAATTATATAATATTTTAATAAATATATTAGGTAATATTGTTATAGTAATGCCAATTCAATTTTTAATAATAAAGATTTTTGACATAAAGGAATTCAAGAAATGTATCATAATAGACTTTTTATTAATACTATTAATTGAAACTTTACAATTAATAACTCACGCAGGAGTATTTGATATTGATGATATGATTTTAAATCTAATAGGTATGACTATTATGTATGCCATTACAACCGGAAAACATCAAGTGCTTTATAAATATAAAGTATTAATATTAACTTCAATCTTATCATTAGTAATTATATTTGTTTTGTTTGAAGGATTAAGTCTATATCATTTTGGAGATATCCCAACAACAATAGTTTTAATTAGAATAGTAGTAACCTTTATAGTAGTAGAATCTCTATTCTATTCTATATATTGCTTATTTAAGAAAAAAAGAGAAAGAAAAATAAAAGATTAATATGACTGAAAAAATAAACTCTAAAAAAGATATTGTAATAAAAATAATATCAGTAATAATTATGGCTTTGTTAGCTATTTTTTCAATATTTATAATAATCGCAATCGTTATTTTTGGCTCTTTGATTTATAGCTTGTCATTTGATACTAGAACTATAGAAACGTTCACAAATGAGAATAATAATTATACAATAAAATTTCAAGAAATTGGTTGTGCTGCCTTTTTTGGGCCAACCAAAGTAAAAGTAATACTATATAATGATAAAAAAAGAAAAATAGATCAATTTACTACACCATTGTATAATGATGGAAAATCTCCAACAAAAGATAATATCTCAGTTATATGGTTGGATGATAGAGTTAAAATAATAATAGATGGAGAGGAACAATCCGAAGATATATACGAAATAAATTATAGTAAATGAGAAGGCTGGAGTAAGTGAACT
>CAMODW010000046.1 GCA_946611635.1 uncultured Bacillota bacterium
AGTTCATAATTAATTACCTTCTTTTCTAATCTCTTTTTCTAAGTATTCAGTGTTAAGTTCATTTATAATTATTTCTGCTAGTTCTTCTGCAGTCTCTTCTCGGTTTTCAGAAACGTAATAGTAATAGATATTTGCTAAACCACCAACTAGGAAACTATTAGAATAATCTTTTTTTCTTACAATAACTCTTGAAAATTCATCTTCAACCAAACTAAATAAATCAGAATTAATAAGAATTTTAGCTAGTTCTTTATCTTTAACTAATAATTTTGTTGCATAAAGAATATTCTCTTCTATAGTATATTTTTTTGGTTCAAAGTTAGCAATGAAATTATCAGTTCTACTATCTAATATGTATTTTATAACTGACTTTTTGTCATAGAATTGTCTATAAAATGTCATTCTTGATACTCCAGCTTTTTCTACTATGTCGTTGATAGTTATTTCTTCGTAACTCTTAGTTTTAAGTAGTGATAGCATCGCATCTGATATATACTTTTTTGATCTCTCGATTCTGGCCATAATGTTATAAACCTCCGTTTTTGTAACATAATCAATTTTTATATTATACTATTTTCTTTAGTAAATCAAGTTAAAAAAAGGATTTGTACTTGTTCTTGCTTTTTTTTTAAAAATGTATTATGCTAATATCTCGATTAAGGGGGGATAATATGAAAAAAATAGATTTGTCCTGGGTGATAGTTATCCTTCTTGCGGTCTTTGTTTTTACTTATAATAATGATAGTGTTATCAGTCGTTTTAATAATGATAATAATGATAATAATGTAGAAATAAATGGTAGTTATTCTAGTGATTCTATTATAAGTTATAGTTCAAATAATGAAGCTGAAAAAATACAAAATAATAATTATCTAACGGGTAGTGATCTGGAATTTGATTCTAATTATTACGTATATTATACTTACTTATCTGAAAATGGAAAAAAAATATATAAACAAGTTTATGCTAATGCTATTGCATATAATAAAACTTTTAAAACAGTAGTTAAGGTTAAAGTAAATGAATTAAGTGACGTTATGGAAGCGGTGTTTAATGATCATCCAGAATTGTTTTATTTAGATACTAATTATGCTTATAAATATAATGGTTTGGGTATGTGTATTGAAATTACTCTTAATTATAATGATACAATAAAGAATATAAATCAAAATAAAGAATTGTTTGAAAATGAAGTTAATAAAATCGTTAATGAAGCTAATAAACTTCCAACGGATTATGATAAAGAAAAATATGTTTATATGGCTTTAATTAATAAAGTTGATTATGATAAGACGGCATTATATAATCAAAGTGCTTATAGTGCATTAGTTATGAATAAATCTGTTTGTGCTGGATATACTAGGGCTTTTCAATTAATAATGCAAAAATTAAGAATTCCTACGTATTTTGTTTTAGGTTATGCTAAAGAAGATCATGCTTGGAATATAGTAAAGCTTAATGGAGAGTATTATAACGTTGATCTTACTTGGGATGATACGGGAGGAGTATTTAAACATTTTAATTTGACAGATAAAGAGATTTCCGATACTCATAAACGAAATAGTATATCTGTTAATTTACCAAAGTGTAATTATTATACTTATAGATATTAAAAAATAATAACTTAATACGTTATTATTTTTTTGTTATAATAGGAAGCGAGGTGGCTTGGATGATTTATTGCTTTTTAACTTTTCTTTTTTGGGGAATTACTGACTTATTCTATAAATTAGGAAATAAAGAGGATAGAAAGTATGATGAGTTAATAACAGGTATTATAGTAGGTATTGTTATGGGGATACATGCTACTATATATTTAATAATTAATCATTTATCTATTAATATAATGGAAATGATTAAGTATTTACCTGTATCTTTGTGTTATATATTTAGTATGGTAATAGGGTATAGAGGATTAAGACATATGGAATTATCCTTAGTTAGTCCTATAGAAAATACTTCTGGAGCAATTACTTCGTTGCTCTTAATAATATTTTTTAGAGATAAATTACCACCATTGGCTTATTTAGCGATAATATTAGTGTTTGTAGGGATAATTATTCTTTCAATAATAGAAAGAAAAGAAGGAAGAGTAGTAAAACTTAGAAAGATTAATTTTTTAATAATATTATTTCCAATTATATACTGTTTATTAGATGGAATGGGGACTTTTTTAGATGCTATATATTTAGATAAATTAAGTTTAATAAGTGAAGATAGCGCTTTATTATGTTATGAATATACATTCTTAATATATGCGATAATTACTTATATATATTTAAAAGTAAAAAGACAAAGAGTTTACCTTTTTAAAGAAAAAAACAAGATGATAGCGGCAATACTAGAAACGGCTGGACAATTCTTTTATGTATTTGCTATGAGTTATAATTCAACTGTTGGAGCTACAATAGTAGGTTCTTATTGTATATTATCAATGATACTATCTCATATATTTTTAAAAGAAAAATTATCAGAGCAGAAATATATTGGTTTAATGATAGCTATATCGGGTTTGATCTTATTAGCGTTTTTAGATCTTTAAGAACTAGATTTACTAGTTCTTTTTTCTATTTAAAGGTATAATAATTATAGGGTGGATAAGTATGAATGAAAAAATGAAAAGAATGAAAGAATTAATAGATTTATTAACTAAAGCTAGTATAGCTTATTATCAAAATAGTGAACCAATAATGACAGATTTTGAATATGATAAGTTATATGATGAGTTAGTAGAATTAGAAAAAGAAACTAATACAGTACTTTCTAATAGTCCAACTATTAGAGTAGAGCCGGAAATACAAAGCTCTTTACAAACCGTAGAACATCCGGCACCAATGTTATCATTAGGTAAAACAAAAAGTGTTGATGATTTAGTTGATTTTATTGGTGATAAAGAAGGATTACTTTCTTGGAAGCTAGATGGATTAACAATGGTTTTAACTTATGATAATGGGGTATTGGTTAGCGGTGTTACTAGAGGTAATGGAATAATTGGCGAAGTAGTAACAGAAAATGTTAAACAATTTAAAAATGTACCTCTTACGATTCCTTATAAAGGTCATCTAGTAATTAGAGGAGAAGCAGTAATTAAATATTCTGATTTTAATAAGATGAATGAAGAAATTGATGATTCTTCACAATATAAGAATCCTCGTAATTTGTGTAGTGGATCAGTAAGACAATTAGATAGTAAAGTAACTGCCAAAAGAAATGTAAATTGTATTATATTTACATTAATTGAATCTGATAAAGAATTTAAATACAAGAGTGAGAGAATGGAATGGTTAAAAAGTTTAGGCTTTGAGACTGTTGAATATTTTAAAGTGAATAGTACTAGTATTCCTGTTAAAGTTTTAGAATTTAAATCTAGAGTTGCTAATTACGATATACCTAGTGATGGCTTGGTATTATCGTTTAATGATATAGAATATTCTAATTCGTTGGGTAGTACAGCTAAAGCGCCAAGGCATTCTATTGCTTTTAAGTGGCAAGATGAAACAGTTGAAACTACTTTAACTAAAGTAGATTGGATGGCTTCTAGAACAGGTTTAATAAATCCTGTTGCAATATTTGAGCCAGTAGAAATTGAGGGTACTACAGTATCTAGAGCATCTTTACATAATGTTTCAATACTTAGAGGATTAGAAATAGGTATAGGAGATAGAGTGTTAGTTTATAAAGCTAATATGATTATTCCACAGATTGCAGAGAATATTACAAGAAGTAATACTTTAGTAATACCAGAAAAATGTCCTGTATGTGGAGAAGAAACAAAGATAGTAACTAATAATGAAACACATTATTTATATTGCTTAAATGATTTTTGTAGAGCAAAATTAATTAAAAGATTGAGTTTATTTACTAGTAGAAATGCTATGGATATAGAAGGTATTAGTGATGCTATTCTTTCTAAGTTAATAGAAGAAGATATTGTAAAAGAATATAGTGATTTATATCATTTAAATGATTATAAAGAAAGAATAGTTAATTTTGAAGGCTTTGGGGAGAAGTCATATGAAAATATGATTTCTTCGATAGAAGGATCTAGAAAAGTAAAGATGGCTAATTTTATCTATGCTTTAGGTATACCAGATATAGGATTTTCTAGAGCAAAACTAATATGTAGCGAATTTGATAATAAGATAGATAAATTAATTAATTTATCAGAAGAAGAATTAGCTTCAATAGATGGCATTGGAGA
Organism: uncultured Bacillota bacterium; assembly: GCA_946611635.1. Lineage (GTDB taxonomy): Bacteria > Bacillota_I > Bacilli_A > RF39 > UBA660 > Coprovivens. The sequence goes on from CAMODW010000046.1 coordinate 4,202, forward strand.
TGTAATTGCTAAGGAATGGTTAAATACTTTTAATAATGAACAGTTTAAAAAAGAATTTAATGATTTGTTAAAAGAAGTAACATTTACTGATGTACAAAGAGATAGTAGTAACTTAGTATTAAAGGGTAAAACTTTTGTTATAACTGGTTCTTTAGAACATTATGAGAATAGAGATAAGTTAGTAGAATTTATTGAATCATTAGGTGGTAAAGCATCATCTTCGGTATCAGCTAAAACTAGTTATTTAATTAATAATGATATAACTTCTACTTCTGGTAAGAATAAGAAAGCTAAGGAACTTGGTGTTCCAATTATTACAGAAGAAGAATTTATTAATATGGTTAAGTGATAATATATAGATTGATTATTAATTATTGAGGTGAAGGAATGAAAAATAAAATAATGTACTTCAGTATAATAATAGTACTGTTATTGGGAGGTTTATTAATAGTAAGAATTAATATGGTTAAAAATGTTAGAAATTTATGTAATTATATTAAAGATAATAATACAAAAGAAGCATTAAAATTAGCAAGTAAAATTAAAAATTTTAATAAGACGTCATCTGCTTTTCCAAAACTTGTAGAAATGCTTGAAGGAGAAGTTACGACTCCTTTAATTGAAGCGAGTAGAAAAGGAAATAAAAAAATGATTAAGTATCTTTTAGAGCATGGTGCAGATATGAATTATGCTCCAAATGGAATGGAATATCCTTTAGAAGCTTTTACTAATACGGGACTATCAGGTGGGGTTGATACGTTAAAATTAATGCTTAAATATACAGATAAACCAGATGCTTATAAATATATTTCTCCTTTATTTCGAGTAGCGCTAACTTTAGAACATGTAAGTAGTGATAATTATGAAAAAAATGTTGAAATGATTTTGCTATTTATAGATGCTGGGGCGAATTGGCAAAATTCTATAGATGGTGATACTATACTTCATTATGCAGCTAGACAAGATAATAGCATTCTACTTAAAGAACTATTGAATAGAGATGAAAGTAAAAAATGGTTGAATGTGAAAAATGATAATGGCGAAACTCCATTATCTGTTGCTATAGATAAAAATTATGTAGAAAATGCTAATTTGCTAAAAAATGCCAGTTAAATTATATGCTTTAATATGTGATCACACTTACTAAAAAAAGAAGAACTGATAAAAAACTAAATAGTGAAGAATATAGTTATGTATTTACATTTTTGACAAAGCAAGAATATCAAAAATACAATGATTTAGAATTGAGTAAAAAAATTGATATTATAGATCTTATAGATGATTATGATATTGGTTTTGTAAGTAAAGAAGATGGTACTATCAATTCGAGAGAGAATACAGAAGTATATTTTACTAGAATAGATAATAATAAGTATATTAAATGCTGAAATTAAAGATTTATGGAAGTGTTTAATAGGAAATATGAAAAGCACCAAGGATTTAAAAATAGAAGCTATTATAGAATTCAATGGTATAAAAGAAGATTAATCTAATGAGAAATATTATAGGAATTAGCTATTGATTAGATACTATAACGAACAATTTTGTAGGGGGAATATTATGATAGCATATAGATGTTTGACTAGTAGTGAAATTGTTTCTATGATAAATGGAAACAATTACAATAGAGCTTTAATAAAGGGTTGTAATACTTTTAATTATAATAAAGATATTCTTTATAAACATTTTTTATGTTTGCTAATCATGCTGAATCTTTCAAAAAGAAAAATAGTAAAGCTTATCCTTGTATTGGGCAATATATTATACCTGATGATAAGATAGTTGAAATGGGATTTGGCTATTATAGTGATGTTAAAACAATGAGAAATGATAGATTATATAATTATTATATGCCATTACCAGAAATAATTATTAAAATGGCTGATTTTGAGAATAGTTATTTATATAAAATTGAGTCGGATTTATATAGTTACTTTGTAATAAATGAGTTAAATGATGGTGATAATGAAAAATATAATGAACCTATTATTGATTATTTTAGAGGTGATCCTATAGATAGTGGATACTTGGATTATTCATATGCGGATATATATTATGAAATGGTATATCAACTTGCAAAGAAAGATGATATTGATTTAGAAAAAGTTGCTAAGATATCAAAAAATCTAGATTTATATAAAGAGATAAGAAAGTTTTATAAGAAAAAATAATATATCATTAGTAAAATATATGTTTTTAGAAGAAGATGTTGAAGTTTATAATTATATAATATCAAAGGAAATGTATAATCAATTTAATAAAGATGAACACAAAATCAAGAGTTGATCTAAGTGAACGAAATAGAACTAATATAAACTGATATGGAGGACATATGATAGAATCAAGATATAAAAAAGTATATGAGGCATTTATTGAACATTATAAAAATGTTCATGTTTGTCCATGGCATGAAATTAGTGAAGAAGAATTAAACGATATATATAATTCTTTGATTAATAGGATGGATGTTAAAGATAAATATACATTTTTCTATATGATGAATTATATTATTAAGAGACTAAGTGGATTAGAAGATGCCCATACAGAGTATGAGTTTGTAGAACCATTACCTATTAATTTTAAAATTATTGAAAATGAAATTCTCATCAATTATCCTGAAAGATTAAAAGGAAGTTCATTATTAGCCATTAATGATAAAGATATAAATAAAATAGTAGGAGAATTAGAAGAAATAATAACATATGGAACCGAAGGCAGAAGAAGAAGTAAGATAGAGGATTATCTTTTTAATAGAGTGGCCTTACTAAGTTTACCTAGTTTAAGAGGTAATAATAAGGTTGTCTATAAAATACAAAAGTTAGATGGGGAAATAGAAGAGTTAGAGTTTGATAATGTACAAAAATATAAAGAAGAAATGTTTGATACAATTGAGTATCTTTTTGGAAAACCTGGTAAATATGAAATAAGAGATAATATTTTAATATATAAACATTCTTCAGTACAACCTCAATTTGAAACAAGAATAATAGAATCAATTGATAGACTCCGTAGGGAAGATTTATCTAACGTTAGTAAAATAATAATTGATTTAAGAGGAAATACTGGTGGTAATTCTAAATTAAATGATTATTTAATGGATTTTTTAAAAGAGAATGTCGATAAAGATTTATTAGTTTTAACTGATTATCGAGTTTTTTCAGCTGGTAGGTATGCCTTGGTAGATTTATTAAAACTAGGGGCAACTACTATTGGTGAAGAAATAGGTACGCCAATTAATTGTTTTGGGGAAACTAATAGAATAAATGTAGATTATTATAGTTTTGCTTCTAGTAGTGCTTATTTTTATCCTGGTAAATGTGGCGTTAAGAATAAAGATGATTTTAAAAGATTTGTTGTTGATGAAATAAGAAAACCTATTTTTTTTAAACCAGATATATATGTTAGTACTTCTAAAGCTGACTATATAAATGGAATCGATACAATTTTAGAATATGCTTTGAGTTATAATAAGAATAACCTATTAAGAAAATAGGTTATTTTTGTTATAATATTATTGAAAGAAGGTAAGTTATGTATATTACAGATTATATTAAACAATTTAAAAATAAGAAAATAAGAATATATGTGGATATGGATGGTGTAATAGCAGATTATGATGTTGGTAAAGCATGTGAATATGATAAAAAAAGGCCTTTACTAACTAATATAGAGGCTTTAAGAGAGGTTTCTAAAAATAAAAACGTTGAAATGTTTATACTATCTATAACTAGAATGACTATTGGAAGAGATGAAAAAAATAGATGGCTTGATAAATATGTGGAATTTATTAAATTAGAAAATAGATTTATTATTTCTCGAGAAGAACATAATTTTATGCCAAGTAAAACACTTAAAAAGAAATTTGTTAAGAATATTAAAAGAGATGAAAGTATTATTATAGTTATTGATGACGATCCGGCTATAATTGATGAAATTAGAAAATCTAGTGAAGATGTTTATCTATTGAAAGATACCTCTTTAGTAAAATAGTATTTTTTGCTATAAGTTAATTGTTTCTTCTTTTTTTAAAAAATATGTTACAATTGTATAAGATAATAGGTGGTGGCAAGAATGAATAGTAAAAAAGGATTTACTTTGGTAGAGATATTAGCTGCGGTTGCAATACTTGCGGTTTTAGCAACTGCTGCGGGCCTTGGTATAACAAGTTCTATTAATAAGCAAAAACAAAAACTTGCCTATCAAGCTGAAGAAAACGTAGCAGAGGCAGCTAAATCTTATGCTTCAAATAAAATTAATAATTATTTAAAACCATGTGTTAATTCAGATGGTTCTTTTGTGACTATTA
>CAMODW010000047.1 GCA_946611635.1 uncultured Bacillota bacterium
GGTATTAAAGGACGTTTACAAGTTAGTTCATACAATGATGAAAATGGAAATACTAAATATTCTACAGAAGTTATTGCTGAAAAAGTCACTTTTTTGACTAGTAAAGCCAGTGAAATAAGTGAAGAAGAAGAGGAATAAAAAGTAAAAATAATTGAATGTGTTATCACTATTTTATATCTGTTATATCCCTTGAAGTAACACATTCTTATCTTAGTTCAATTGTTCATTAGTTTGCTCCCCTATATAAACTAATAATAAAAAGGCTTAATTTAATGAATTAAGCCTTTTTTCTTATAAAAAGTTGTTTTTTTTCTTTCATTTTGTTATAATGTCATAGACATAAGCCTTTAATTAATTATTAGGAAAGAGATGAATTTATTTGAGTAAGATTAAAATATTTAGTCTTGGTGGACTAGATGAAATGGGTAAAAATTGTTATGTTATAGATATTGATAATGATATATTTGTTTTTGATTGCGGAATAAAATATGCTAACGAGAACTTATATGGTATTGATTATATAATACCTGATTTTAGTTATTTAGTTCAGAATAAGAATAGGATAAAAGGTGTTTTTTTAACACATGGACATTATGAAAATATGGGAGCTATTAAGGAATTATTGATGGATATTCCTAATGTAAAGATTTATGCTACTAAATTTACAAAGTTTATATTATCTAATGATGGTATAGATCCAAATAAAATAACGGAGATAAAAATTCATAAAAAAGTGAATTTTGGTAAAGTTTCTATATTTCCAATTAATGTTAGCCATTCTACTCCTGATTCTGTAATGTATGTTATTAATACTAATGATGGAGCTATTGTATATACTGGTGACTTTATTATTGATCCTAAAATGATGGATAATTATTCTATGGATTTAGGAAAAATTGCTTATGTTGGGAAACAAGGTGTACTAGCTTTATTATGTGAATCTGTTTTTTCTGAACATATAGGACATACTTCGCCAACACATAGATTATTGAGTTTTTTTAAAGACGTTATAAAACATACTGATAATAGATTGTTATTTTCAATTTTGCCAACACATATTTATACTATTCAAGAAATATTTACTAGTGTAGAAAATACGCATAGGAAAGTAGTAGTGATGGGTAAAAATTTACAAAATATTATTTCTTATGCAAAAAAAGAAGGCTATTTAAAATTTAGTGATAGTATATTAGGAGATTTATCTAATATAGAAGATAAAGATTCAATATTATTAATTCAAGATAATAAAGAAGCTCCTTATTCTTCAATTATTAAAATCATAAATAATTATGATAAGTTTATAAAACTTAAGGATACAGATACAGTTGTATTTGCTGAACCTAAATATGATAGTAATGAAAAAACATTAGTTAAAATTGAAAATGATTTAGCACGTAGTGGATGTGATGTTATAAATGTTCCAAAAGATAAGAATATTTTGCATCATGCATCTTCTGAAGATTTGATGATTATGATAGATTTATTAAAACCTAAGTATTATATTCCTGTAAAAGGTGAATATAGATATATGGTTAATAATGCTAATATTGCTTCAGAATTACAAATGCCTAATGATAATATTATATTAAAACAAAATGGAGAAATAATAGAGTTTATTGATGGAAAATATCAAATAGATAATCATGATAAAATTGCTATTAATGATATTTTAATAGATGGTAATAGTAGTGAAGATGTAGGAGAACTAGTTATTAAAGATAGAGAAATGCTTTCAGAAAATGGTATAGTTTTAATTAGTGCGACTATATCTAAGAAAGAAAAAGTTTTACTAGTTGGACCAGAAGTAACTACTAGAGGTTTTATATATGTTAAAGATTCAATTGAAATGATTAACGAAATTAAAAGAATATCTTTAGATATAATTGAAAAGAATATTACGGCTAATTATGTTGATTATAATAGTATTAAAAACGGTATTCGTGAAGAATTAGGAAGATATTTATATCGTGAGACAGAATGTAAGCCGATGATTATAGCGGTTATTCAAGAAGTATAAAAAGAAGTACATATTTGTACTTCTTTTACATTGCTTTAGCTAAAGACCTTGTTATTCCTCTTACAAAAGTCATTAATTCTTCATATGAAATGTTATCAGTTGGCACTCCTTTATAAGCGAAGGAAATGTTGAAATTTTTTCTTGGAGCAGCAATTTCTTCTATAGCTCTGGCTTGTTCTTCACTTATTTCATCTGGCAAGTAGAATAGTGCTCCGTCCCCTTCAGATTGAAGAATTACTAAGTTGTTATTAGCTGCTTCACAACCAGCTTCGTAAGGTTGAGTAGTTGGATTTATGTCTATTCCTACTATTGAAGATAATCTTACTGTGGCATCTGCATGGTGATTATCTGTACCATCTAGCTGTTCTTTTACTATTTGCCCTTCGGAATCTATAGCTATTACACCACGATCCCATTCGTATACAACTCCAGCATCACTTTGAGGACTCCAATTTGTTGTAGTAACAACTCTTGGTCTAGTAGTCGTTGGTTGTTTTGGCTTAAATAAGACTTTGAAAATAGAGTTTAAATCTGTAGCTGATTTATAATAATCAATTTTTTTATAGATTTCTTCGTTTTCTCTTTTGTCGATAGGTATATAATCTTTTATTATGTTATTCTCTTTTAGTATATAAATATCTTTATTTAATAAATCATCTTTATTGTTGTATAAGTTTCCCATTTTTTCATCTCCTAATTTTATTTTAGCATATAAAATATTTGTTAGGTAATAGATTTAACTTATGATATAATATGATTAGTGTAGTATGATATATGAATAAAAAGGGTGATTGATATGTTTGGAAAAGTCATTGAAGTTAACAAGAATTTTGTAAGAATGTTAAATGAAACTAATGTTTCTCAACCTAGTATTATGAATTTTCATGTTGTTTTTGATGAAGATGATAGAAAAATAATAGGTGAAGTAATTTCTTGTGATGATAAATATATAGATGTTAATTTAGTTGGTGAGATTAGAGAGAATTTATTTACTTCTGGTGTACTTAAGAAACCTAGTTTTCAAAAACCTTGTCGTATTATTACCAAAAGTGAATTGGAAATGCTTATTGGTAAGCAAAATTATTTGGATTCTGATACTTTACTTATTGGTAAATCTATAGTTTATAAAGATTATTTTGTTACAGCTAATATCAATGATTTTTTTGCTACTCATTTTGCGGTACTTGGTAATACTGGTTCAGGTAAGAGTTGTTGTGTAGCAAGATTAATACAAAATATTATTTATCAAAATTCTAATGGCTATCCACTTAATGCTCATTTGGTAATATTTGATGCTTTTGGTGAATATAATACAGCATTTAATAATATAAATAATGTTCCAGGTTTAAACTTTAAGCATTATACAACTAATGTTGAGAATAATAATGGTAACTTAGTTAAAATACCTGCTTATTTCTTGGAAGTTGATGATTTAGCACTTCTTTTAAATGCTAATGATTCTCAACAATTGCCTATAATAGAGAAAGCTTTGCAATTAGTTTATATATTTAAAAGTGATAGTGCTCGTCAATATAAGAGTGATATTGTTGCAAAAAGTTTAATGGATATTTTATCAAGTGGTAAACTACCTCAACAAATAAGAGATCAAATAGTAGCTATTTTGACTACTTATAATACTCCGGATATTAATCTTGATACTCCGATAGTTCAACCTGGTTATACAAGAACACTAAGACAATGTTTAAATATTGATAATCAAGGAAAAATGCCTGCTTTAGGTTTAGTTATTGATAAGTTATCAGAGTTTAATAAAACAGACTTAGATAGTATAGAGATAAGACATGATTATGTATATACTTTAGAAGATATTTATAATGCATTAGAATTTGCTTTGATTAGTGAAGGTGTTTTAACATCTGAAAAAGCATTTGATATAGCTAATACATTGAAGGTTAGACTTCATAGTATAATAAATAGTGAAAAAAGAGAATACTTTGATGTTCAAGAATATATGACAAAAGATCAATTTATGATAGATTTCTTTACTACATTTAATGATAAGAAAAAAGTATGTCAAATAATTAATATGAATTTTGCTTATGTTGATGATAGATTTGCTAAAGTATTAACAAAAATATATTCTAAGATGTTCTTTAATTTTGCAACAGATTTAAAAGAGAGAGCTTCTTTCCCAATACATATCATTTTAGAAGAAGCACATAGATATGTACAAAATGATACGGACTTAGAAGTAATTGGATATAATATTTTTGATAGAATTACGAAAGAAGGACGTAAATATGGTGTTATCTTAGGTTTTATAACACAACGTCCATCTGAGTTATCTACTACAGCGTTATCACAATGTTCTAATTTTATTACTCTTAGAATGTATCATCCTGATGATTTGAAAATTATTGGATCAATTACATCTAATTTATCGGCTGATAATTTAGAGCAAATAAAAACATTGAGGCCTGGAATGGCGATGACTTTTGGAACTGCTTTTAAATTACCATCTATTTGTAGTATGGAACTTCCTAATCCAATGCCTCAAAGTACAAGTGTTGATGTTGCTAAGAAATGGTTTGGTCATTAAAAAAATGGTATTTTATACCATTTTTATTTTGTTAGTATTTCAAATACTTTGTCAACATCCATTTCTTTTTCTTTTAATTGATAATCTGGTAAAAGATGTAAATGGAAATGTTTAACTAGTTGACTATCGCCATAGTTAACAACAAATGTTAATCCTTTTGAATTTAGTTTAGTCATTAATTCTTTAGTTAGTTTATCAGCTACTTTGTAGATATGTTGTAATAATTCTGGTTTTAATCCTTGATAATCTTCGACATGTTCTTTGGGAATTATTAATACATGACCATCTACTACAGGATTAATATCCATAATAGCGATTACTTTTTCATCTTCGTAGATTCTTTTACTAGGAATCTCATTTTTTAATATTTTACAAAATATACAATCCATTTTTATCACCAATATAATTCTATCAAAAATTAATTAATAGAGCAATTGAAGAATGAATAGTTTTATATTATAATTGTCTATAATAGAGGTGTATGATATGAAAAAACTTATTATTTCTTTAGTTCTTTTTTTTACTTTACCATTAATGGTAATGGCTTCAACTATTCTAGTTAGCGATGAGAAAAAACCGATTGTTGGGTCAACTTTTGTCATAAATGTAACGGTAGATTATGGAAATGATAAATTGTCGACAGCTCATTACTTATTAACATATGATACAGATTGCTTTAGTCTTGCTTCAACATCTTGGCCTCAAGGTATTGTGTCTTTAAGAAATGATAATGGTAATATATATATAGATAAGGAAGCAACTACTTCTCCTTGGAGTCCAGGAGCAGTATCTATTTTAACTTTTAGAGTTAATAAAGTATGTACAAAATCTTTTGAAATTAAGGAAAATGGACCTGCAACTAATCAAAATGGAAAGGTTGTTAAACAATCTTTTGCTTCTATTACAATATCTACTGAGGAAAGTGGTAGTAATAATCAATTGGCTTCTTTAGCAATTACTGATCAAGTTCTAAATTCTACTTTTAATAAAAATGATAATAATTATTCAGCTAATGTAGCTGCTGATGTTTCAACAATTGATATTGTTGCTATAAAAGGGGACAATAAACAAAAAATACTATCTAATGGTAGTGTTAGTGAAGATGAAACTGATAAGAAAAAAGTTCATATTTCTTATGATTTAAATTCGGGATTAAATAAGATAGATATTAAGGTTCAGGCAGAGAATGGGGCTACAAATATTTATACTTTAAAGGTAACTAGAGCAAGTGACGATAGTACAGATGCAAATTTAAAAAGATTATCTGTTTCAAATACAAATATTAAATATATGGATGGTAAAGAGGTTTATGAAGCTAGAGTTGGTAGTGCTGTTGATAGTGTATTTATAACAGCAGCTACTGTTGATCCTAAAGCAGAATTAGTTGGTACAGGAACTAAGAAGGTAATTGATGGAGAAAATGATTTTGTTATTAGAGTAAAATCTTCTAGTGGAAAAGAAAAAAAGTATACTATTAAAATAATAAAAGGCAAAGATTTTGATAATACACAAGGTAATAATGAGATAAAATCATTAAAAATAAATGGCGAAATAATAGATAAAATAACAAAGAATATATTAGTTGGTGTAGATGAGAATGCTAACGAAATAGCAATAGATGTTGTGCTTGAGAGTGAAACGGCTGTTTATACTATAGAAGGTAACAAAAACTTACAAGAGGGTCTTAATACTATTATTTTAACAGTTAGTGATGATAATACTGAAAGTAATCTCTATTACATTAGAGTATTTAAGAGAATGGATGATTGTGTTTATTTAAAGAAAATTAATGAAATATCTACTTTATCATCTTCTATTATAGTAAGTAATTATTTATCAGATAATCATATTATAGAATCCAAGTATTTGGAAATGGCTTCAAAGAGCAATAAAAAAATATATTATAATGTTATAAATAATAGAGGAGGTTTACTTTACCAAATAATACTAGATAAAAATATGAATGATACAAATGAAATAGATGCTTCAATTACTAAAAATAAAAATAATCCTTTAGTATATAGTTCAAAGATTAAAGAAGGGGTTAATGTATTGTTGTTTTTAGATACAGATGATTTTAGTGATGGGGAAATAATTAGAATTTATTCTTTTAATGAAGAAAATAATTATAAATTAGTAAGTAATAATGTAGAAATAAAAGATGGATATGTTGAATTTACTACTAATGGAGATAATAATTATGTTTTTACTAAACAAATGTTAATTAAAGAAGATGATGCAACTGTAAAATTATTAAAACAATTTAAGGATTATATCGTATTTGGAATAGGCTTTGTATTGATAATAATTGTATTATTATCAATTTCTAAGCTAAAAAAGAAAAAAAGTGTAGCGGAAAAGAAATAAAAATGATATAGTTATATATATTTTCTGAATAGGTGGGGTGTTTATGACGTTTGAAGAGGTTTTGAAAGTTATAAAGGAATATAATCCTGAAGAAATTGATAGAGTTAAGAAAGCATATAAACTAGCTGAGGAAGCTCATAAAGATCAAAAAAGAGAAAGTGGAGAACCTTATATTATTCATCCTATTAATGTTTGTATGAATTTAGCTGAGTTATATGCTGATGGTGATTCTTTGTGTGCTGGTTTGTTACATGATGTAGTTGAAGATACAGATGTAACTTTAGAAATGATTGAAAAGGAATTTGGCCCATCTGTAGCTCATCTTGTTGATGGTGTTACGAAAATCAGTAATTTGCATTATAGTAGTAAAGATGAAGCTACGAATGCAAATATAAGAAGGCTTATTAATAGTTTGAATGATGATGTACGTATTATAATCATAAAATTATGTGATAGATTACATAATATAAGAACGTTAGAGTTTAAAGCCCCAGAGAAAAGAGTAAGAAGTGCTTATGAAACTATAAATATATTTGCTCCTTTAGCTTATTTCATTGGTTTGTTTAGAATGAAGTGTGAGTTAGAAGATAAGTGTTTATACTATATAGATGAAGAAGCATATGATGTAATTAAGAGTAAGGAACAAGAAATCTTACTTGATTATGAAAAATGTTTAAATATTACTACTGATTCAGTGAAGAAAATACTAGATGAACATAATATTAAGTATGATTTTAGAACTAAAATATTGAATGTTTATCAAATATATCAAAAACTTAATAAAGGTTATAAATATTCAGATATTCATGATTTAGTTAATTATAAAATAGTGGTTGATAAAGAAGAAGAATGTTATTTGACATTAGGGTTATTACATAGATTGTATACCCCAATGAATTATAAATTTAAAGATTATATTGCTTTGCCTAAAACTAATAGATATAAGAGTTTGCATACTACTGTTTTTGGACCTGATAATCATATTTTACAATTTCAAATTAAGACTAAAGAAATGGATGAGATTAATACTTATGGATTAACAGCTTATTGGCGTCAACTACGTGAGGGTGGACAGGAAAAGATGCAAATGGAACTTGTTAATAATTATCCGTTCTTTAATGTATTAAGAGATTTGAATCAAGCGATAGATAATGATACTGATTTTGTAGATAGAGTAAAACAGGAAATTTTCACCCAAAATATATATGTTTATTCTTTAAATGGTGAAATAGTGGAATTACCATATGGTTCAACAGTAATTGATTTTGCATATAAAATACATACAGAAATAGGTAATCATTTATATAAAGCTTATATAAATGGAAAAGAAGTAAAAATAACTAAGGTATTAAATAATAAAGATAGGATTATGCTTTTGCAAAATGAAAATTCTTATCCTAGAAAGTCTTGGATTAATCATGTTGTAACCTTAAATGCTAAAAGAAGAATAAAGGAATTTTTAAAAGATGAAAAAGAAGGTAATTAATTATGAACTAGTCAATAAAAAGTAGACAGTTAAAAAGAA
>CAMODW010000048.1 GCA_946611635.1 uncultured Bacillota bacterium
AATATATTTTTAACTATAGATAATCCTAAGCCAGTACCAACAACATTACGTTTATGATTCTTTTCATCTTTATAATATCTATCCCAAATATGTTCAACAAGTTCTGGAGCAATTCCCTTACCTGTATCAATTATTTCTACTAAATACTTTCGCTTTTCTTCCGTTACTTTTATAGTTATTTTTTTATCTTCACCTGTATAGTTAAGAGCATTATTAACAAGATTATACAACACTTGATTAATCTTATTTCTATCAGCTTTTATCATAATTTTACTAGGAGCATCAATATCTATTACATAATCTTCTGTCTCTTTAATTATTTCATATTTTGATACTAACGAATCTATTTCTTCCCTTAAATCATATGTTTCTAAACTTAAAACATCTTCATTAGCTTGTAACTTTGATAAAGTTAAAATATCACTAACTAAGGTATTCAACCTATCAGATTCTGAAATAATAATATTAAGATGTTCATCCATTTTTATTTTATCTTTATAAGATATATCTCTCACCATCTCAGCATATGCCTTTATCATAGTTAATGGAGTTTTTAAATCATGTGAAACATTAGCCATCAAATCTCTTCTATACTGATCCGTTTTACTTACTTCACTTTCTAAATAATTAAGAGTATCTGATAATTCATCAATTTCAACTATTCCATTCTTAGGAAATTTCACATTATAATTACCATTTGCTAAATCCTTAGATTTCTTCGTAATTTCAATAATCGGTTGACTAATCTTTTCAGACAAAAATAAACTAATAATTATTGCTAAGATAATAACTATAAAAGTAATATATATTAACTGACTTCTAATAACTAAAGTATTATTGTCAACCGTACTAAGCATTGAGAAAATATAAACATAGCCGCCATCTTTTAATTTAACCAAATATAATAAAGCTTTCGATTTATAATCACTATTAACAAATTTTATAGCTTTTATACTGTCATCAGATTCTAGCAAATCCCTTTTATACTTGTTAAATTGACTATTCCCCTTGCCAATCATACATCCAGTTAACATATCATTATACATGTAAACTTTTCCTTCTTCATCAATATACTCAATACAAACAGTATTACTATAAACAATCTTTTCCAAAGTTTCATCCATATCTTCGGATCTAGTATTAGAAACAGTATTAGCAATATAATTCATATCTTTAATTTGATACTTTTCATAAAAAACTTTTAAGAATAACATTTGACTTCCCCATAATAGAAGAAGTATAAATATTGAAAAAATAGAAAAATATAGAATAGTTTTAATTTTTAAACTAGTACTACTTTTTTTCATCTTTGTATTCAAATTTATATCCCATACCTCTTACTGTTACAATAAATCTTCTATATTCTCCTAAATTATTCCTTAAAGTCTTAACGTGTGTATCAATTGTACGGTCATCTCCATAAAAATCATATCCCCAAATATTAGTTAATAACTGTTCCCTAGATAAAGCTATATTCTTATTAGAAACAAAAAACTTTAATAAATCATATTCTTTTGGGGTTAGATTTATTTTCTTATCATCAACAAATACATCATGAGCCTTATCATCTATTACTAAGCCATCAAACTTTAATAATGCCTCTTCGTTATTGGTTCTTTTTAGTATTGCTTTAACTCTAGCTACCAATTCCTTTGGACTAAAAGGCTTAGTTACATAATCATCTATTCCCAAATCAAAACCTATTAATTTATCATATTCTTCTCCACGGGCAGATAACATAATAAATGGTATATTCTTATTTTGTTTAATCTCCTTACAAGCTTGATATCCATCCTTATTAGGCATCATAATATCCATAATTATCAAATCATAATTGACATTACTAGCTTTTTCAACAGCTTCTTCACCATCCTGAGCTTCATCTACTTCATATCCCTCTATATTTAGATATTCTTTAATAACCTCTCTAATTAGTTTTTCATCATCAACAACCAATATTTTCAAATATACCGCCTCTTTTCAAGTTATATTATATTATAATTGTGAAAAAATAATGAAAAAATATTATTCTACATAAAAAAAGATATTTATCATCATAGATTAACATTATGATAAATATCTGTTACATCATCTACTTTATCTAATAAATCATACAATCTATTAAACAATTCTAAATCTTCACCTTCTAAAGTTACTGTATCTTTAGGATACCATCCTGCTTCGTCAAGATCATACTCCACTTGAGGTTCTAATTCTTCTATTATTTCCTTTGTCTTAGCATTATCAACATAGTTAACAGATATATTAAGCATACCATTTTCATCTGTTTCACATTCAACTGGTTCAATGCCAGCATCTAATAAGGACATTAAAATATCTTCTTCTTTATCAGATTTAAAACTCATAACAGACAAATTATCATAATTATACTTAACCGAATTTGTAACACCCAAACTTTTATGTACTTTGTTAAAAGCTGCTCTTACTTCTCCTACAGTCCTATTAACATTATCCGTTAAAGTTTTTATAATCAAAGAAGATGCCCCTGGTCCAAAGCCTTCATAATAGATTTCTTCATACTCATCTTTTCCTGCACCTTTTGCTTTATCTATCGCTCTTTGTATTACATCTGTAGGAACTTGATCTTTCTTTGCTTTATCTATTAAATGTTTTAAAGCACTATTAGCCTCTACTTCTGGAACCCCACGCTTAGCTACCAAATATATTTCTTTAGCATAATTAGTATATAATTTACCACGCGCTGCCCCATTCTTCTTTATTTTAGCCTCTCTAACTGCATAAGCTCTTCCCATAAATACACCTCTTTTTTATCAATCATTATTATATATTAATAAAAGTCTTTTTTCTACTCCTTTTTCATTTTTATAACTAAAATAAATGGTAATGCAAATATTCTAGGCAATAACCTTCTTATATCTCTTCTATACTTATTCAAAGACTTTATATAACTACCAATATTTTTAGTTCTAAACTTTAACCGTTTATCAAAATTTTCACTTTTAAAATATCCTTCTACATAGTTTTTATCTTCAAAAATAATTGCATTAAATATTTTCCAAGTTAGTCCATAACTCTTTAATACTTCTAATATATAATCTTTATATTTTATTCTATAATCTTCTCCACCAGTTAAATTTATTACCTTCTTATTATATAACAATTTATTATCAATAATAGCCACCAAGCCATATGCTACATTATCAGAAGTAATAGGTTCTAGATTAGTATTTAACTTAACATTATAAATTGCATTGTCTTTTCTTAAATCACCTAAAACATATGAAATTCTTGCAATAGTATAATTACTCAAATATTTACTTATATACTTTTCTGATTTTATTTTATATTTACTATAATAACTTTTAGATTTTACCTTTGATAAAACTGTTTTTTCTTCATCTACATCATCATATACACTAGTTGATGAAGGATAGATAAAAAAGCAATTTGGATTATACTTTCTTATAGAATCAACAATTGTTTTTGTTCCATTATAATCATTATTACGCATCATACTTTCACTTATATTTCCATATGAAGGAAGTACACCCGCTAAATGAATTATTATATCCGTCTCTTTTACCAAAGAATCCATTATGTCTTTATTATTAACATCAGAATAAATAATATCTATTCTTTTACGATACCTTTTTAATGCTTTATAATGCTTACGATTCTTTATTTCTAAAGCAGTAACATCATATTTACCTTCACTAAGTAAATACTTAATAGTTTTTATCCCTATAGTTCCAGAAGCTCCCGTAACTAAAACTCTTTTCATACTAAAACCCTTTCTAATATATTTCTTGGTTACTACTAGCATTTAAATCTAAATTTGCAAATTCTTTTCGTAAATAAAGTGGATAAGCAGCCGCCCCAATCATAGCAGCATTATCAGTACAAAATAACATACTTGGTATTGATAAATTAATATCATACTTATCAGTTAATTCTTTTATTTTTTCTCTCAACATTTTATTCGCTGAAACACCTCCAGCTACTATCATATTTTTAACTTTATATTTTTTAATTGCAATTTCACTTTTTCTAACTAATTGATCGATAGCAACTTCTTGAAAAGATTTAGCTAAATCTTCTTTTCTAATTTCATTACCTCTTTGTTTTTCATTATGTACTAGATTAATTATACTACTTTTCAAACCACTATAACTAATATTTAAACTATCATCATTCATTGGTATAGGTAAATCATATGTATACTTACCATTTAAAGCTTCTTTTTCAACATTAGGACCTCCAGGATATTTTAAACCTAAAACCCTAGCAACCTTGTCATAACACTCTCCTATCGCATCATCTAAAGTTCCACCGACTTTTTCAAATACATAATCATCCTTCATAATTATTAAATCTGTATGTCCACCACTAACAACAAGTGCCAACAAAGGAAATTGTAAATTTCCTTCTAAATTATTAGCATATATATGTCCAGCAATGTGATTAACAGCAATTAACGGTTTATTATAAACAAAAGATAAAGTCTTAGCGAACTCTACTCCAACTAACAAACTACCAAGAAGACCTGGCGAATAAGTAACTGCAATTGCATCCATATCTTCAACTTTCATCTTAGCTTTAGTTAATGTCTCTTCTAAAACCATTGTTATGTTTTCTGTATGCATTCTTGAAGCAATTTCCGGAACGACACCTCCATACTCAGAATGAGTATCCATTTGTGTTAAAACAGTAAGTTGAACACATTCATGTCCATTCTTAATAATAGCTATACTGGTTTCATCACAAGAAGACTCAATAGCTAATATATATACATCTTTCATATTTACATCTCTTTTCATAATTAAAGCATCTTCATCACCATAATAATTAGATCTAACTCTAACAAGACTAAAACCATTTTTTTCATAAAAACTAATAGCACTTTTATTACTTTTCCTAACTTCTAACCATATTTCAGCAATATCTTTGCTAAGTATTATATAATTTAATAATTTAGTACCTATTCCTTTTCTTCTATATTTGTCATCAACGACTATATTAACGATATCAACGACGTCAAATGAAATTGAAATATGTATAAATCCAACTAATAATCCATTTTCATAATAACCTATCACTTTATCAGCTTTAGAATTTAAAAGATTATCTAAATCATATAAATTACCAAAATTGTTATTTACCATTTTTCCTAGTTTTAAAAAATCTTGAAAATCGTCAATTACTAATTCTTTAATCATTTTGTAACCTCAATACGCTTTATATATAAAGGTTTAACAGCATGAGGATTAATCGGTTCAAAAGTTTTTACCATCTCATATAAACTATTATAATCAATTTTATCAACATCTTTAACTTCATTTTCTTCTAAAAAAGAATCATATTCTTTTTTACTATAATATGAATATTCTCCAACTGGAACATATTCACTAGAAAATTTTCCAACATAAGCACCATTCTTTTCTAAAACAGAAACATAAAAATCTTCTTTAGAATCAATAGATATAGCTTTTAAATGTAAAGAATCAATAGTTTTAATAGGAATATTTAACGAATAAGCCATAGTTTTAGCAATAGTTACAGCAATTCTTACTCCCGTAAAAGAACCAGGACCAATTACGACTATTATTTGATCTAATGCCTTTGGAAAAATACCTTCTTTATCCATTACATCTTTTATTAATGGTAAAGCTATTTGACTATGTTGATAACCTGATACTTTATTAACAGCTTGCTTAACCTCTCCATCTTTATAAAGAACAACTACAACTTCCTGATTATGAGTATCCAAAAATAAAGTATACATAAATATACCCCTTTCGTTCCCATATTATACCACAATTATAGCAAAATAAAAAACTCATAAAGAGTTTTATAACACTGCAGCACATACATCTTCGTATTTACTTCCATGAGGAGTAAATACTAAGATTCTAGTATCTTCATCAATAACTTTAAATGTAATATCTAATCTTTCCTCAGGCAAATCTTCTTCTAACATTTCAGCCCATTCAATCAAACAAATACCTTCTTTATTAAAATAATCTAACAAACCTATGTCATTCTTATTATTTTCTAATCTATATAGATCCATATGATATAGAGGCATCTCTCCATCAGAATACTCTTTTATTAAACTGAAAGTAGGACTAGTAATCGTCTCCTTAACTTCTAGAGCTTTAGCAAAACCTTTAACAAAAACAGTCTTCCCAGATCCTAATTCACCATTTAAACAAATAACCATACCCGGGAATTTTTCACTTTCTATGTTTTCAGCTATTTCTAAAGTATCATCCTCTGATCTTGATGTATATTTATAATTCATACTATGTCACCCAAAATGATTATAACAATAATATCATTTATATTTCAACCCAAATATTACTTTTTATACAAATTATACACATACAAATAATAATCTAATTACTAACCAAGCTCATTAGTATTTACAGAGCCATTACCTATTTCACTTTGTTCATTTTCATTTTCTTTGAATTCTTCAGCTTCCTTCTTACCTACATCATCAAAAGCCTTAACATGTTGGACACACTCAGAACTGCCAGGAGAACTAAAACAATCAACACAATAAGATACATCTTCAGTTTCATAATCGGCACCTACCAAAAGTTTAACAGAAGCATTTACCAAAGATGGTATAAAGAAAACAATAACACCAGCAGCTAATTTTTTTCCAATCGTAATCCAAGCTTTTTTCGTTGCTTCAGCATTACCAGCAACCAAAGCATTAAACAAAGGCATTACACTAGTAATAACTAGCAAAACTGGAACTAAAACTTTTAGTATAAGTACTAAAACTCCTATAACTCTCCAAACTTTTACAGTATTAAAACATACCCCAGAATTCAATATCATCATTTTTTACCTACTTTCATCAAATATATAAACATTATAATGCATATATTAAAACACATCAACATCACAAACAAAAACTTTTAACATATCATAACAAACCAATTTTATTTGCTGTATAATTTTTTACTCTAGCAATGCCTTGTGGACAAGCTAAATATAAAACTCCGTTATTATCAGCAAATGCCGCCTCAACCTCTGATGACATACTACCAAAACCAGAACCAAAAGAGTGCATTTCTAATCTTTTTCCATCTAAAGAATATGTATATAGATTTCTCTTACTATGATAAGGTGAAGAATCAGCTATAAATATATTAGTACCATCTGTTCCAATTCCTTGAGTAGCTTCACCATCATAGTTTTCTAACTCAACAAAATGATCTTTTTCATATGTATTAGTATTTTGATTATATTTATAAAAAACTAACCCTCTATTAGAATAACCTACTAACATATGAATACTAGGAACATAAGTAATCCCAACATGTGTTTGTGATATTTTGGAATAACCAACTATTTCCATCTTATTATTATCCAAAACAAGTAACCTTCCTCCACTAACTGTTTTTAACACACAGCCCCTATCAGAATCATAAGCTAAACCATCCATATGTCCACCTTCACTACCAACTTCAACACATTTTACCTGTTCACCTGTTTGCATATCAGACCAACAAATTCGTCCACCCTTACTAGAGCTTTCAATACTTCCGTAATTTTTATTTTGGGCATAAACAGCATATTTTCCAGTATATGCCGCTGCTTGAACAGCACGATATTTATTCCTTCCATCTCCTAATCCAGAAGAGGGATTATTAACATTAGTATCTATTGCCTTTTCAACATCTAAAGTAAGATTACCATAAGAAGTTTTATCAGAAACACTATTTGCACCTCTACCAGTAAAGGATTCAGAACCATCTTCCAAATCACCAGTATTTAAAGAACCGTTAATACTTTCTTGTTCAAACTCCTCTTTTTCAGCTTCTTGCATATCTTTAAACTTTTTAACAAAAGTACCACATTCACTATTAACAGGAGAATTAAAACATATTGTACAAATATATATATCACTACCCTCCCTAGCAGAAGTGAAAAAATTTATAGCAGCTGTAACAACAGAAGGAATAAAAAAAACAATAACTCCAGCAGCTAACTTTTTCCCGATGGTAATCCATGATTTCTTCGTATCCTGAGCTGAACCACTAATAATTGCATTAAATATAGGTACAACACTTGTAATAATTATTATTAATGGAACAACTATCTTAACTATTGTTACGAAAAGCCCAAGAACTCTCCAAGCCTCAACAGAGTTTTGACAAAAACCAGAAGATAATAACATCATAAACACCTCAATTATATTATATCATAGATAAAAAGAGAGAAACAATAGGATCAGGTCTCCCAGCCTCGCGAGAAAAAAAAAGAGAGCAAAAAAAAAATTAGGCAACGACCTATTTTCGCAAAAACTATTT
>CAMODW010000049.1 GCA_946611635.1 uncultured Bacillota bacterium
TTTTATTTTTATATTACTTAGATCTTCTTTTATATATGTTTTATTATTTATATCTAGTTCTTCTTCTAATAATTCTTCTATCATGTTTCACCAACCAAAAAAATGTTATAATTTTTATAACATTTTATATTTTCTTAAATGAACTTTTGTTTCTTATTACTATTATAACTGCTATAGTTAATAAAACTAATGTTGAAACAATACTTATTATGTATCCCGTCTTAGGATTTTCTACTGTAGAGTAATCTTTTTCCTCTTCTTCTTCTACTTCTTCTTCTGTTTCTTCTGTTGGATCTAGAGAATCTTTTGTTCCTTCACCATTTATGAAACTATTACTCATTCCTTCAATAGCACTAAAGTCATTTGAACCTTTAACTAATAATGCATAATTTAATACATATTTTGTACTATCTGAAACATCTGGAGTTGTAGTTAGTTCAAATGTATCTATTTCATCCTCATCAGAATAAGTTATTTTTTCTGTACCATTTGTAGCTGTAGCATATTCTACGGCATGAGCTGGGAATTCACTTTTCTTTATAACTGTTACTCCAGGATCAGCATCAACAGTTGCATCATCATCTACTATTAAATAATTACTATTGCTTGGAGATGAATTAGGCATTAATGATTCTAGAGCTTTTGATATAAATTCCATAAAATAGTCGCTAATATAAGCTGATGAATCATTATATTTAATACCTTTAGTTGCTGCTACAATTGGATATCCTATTATTAAACCAATTCCTTCGTTTGTATATTCTTGATATTGATCATATGTTGTTGTATTATCTATTGTACGAGAAATGGAAAATAATACATCATTATTATCTTGAATGGTATAATTAATTTCTTTTTTACTACCATCAGATGCATCAATGTATATTTTATCATCTGTTATGTATTCATCCATATTAATACCAGAATAATCCATATTTTCTTTACATTCTTTATATGTTATTGTTGTTTTGGCTCCATCTTCATCTACTTGTTCATAACTATGCTCAGTATAGTTACCTTCTTTATTACAAGCAAGTATATCTCTATAAGCATTTGATAGAGCTTCCTTTGTTATTTTATTATCTTCAGCTTTAATTGTTAATGGTATTAACAATAGAAGAAAAGCTATTATAATTTTTGTATACATTTTTTTCATATCATCACCTACTATATATATTAAATCATTTTTGTAAAGATAATGCAATAAATGAAATAATAATAAAAGAGACTTTACGTCTCTTTGTAAATAGAAGTAAATAAATCACTTTCCGTTTCTTCTTCTTTTGTTGTTTCAATCTTAGGAAGATCATTGATAGTAGGAAGTCCAAAATAATCGAGGAATTCACTTGTTGTTGCATATAAATTAGGTCTTCCTGGCATTGTACTTTTTCCACAGGTTTTAACTAATCCCTTAGCAACTAATTTTCTAAGCATATGAGATGATTGAGTACCTCTCATTTGATCTATTTCTACTCTAGTAATTGGTTGATTATAGGCTATTATAGCTAGTATTTCTAAAGCAGGTCCAGATAGTGTATTACTATCAGGATTCTCTATTAGTTTTTGATAGTATTCTTTATGTTCTTTCTTAGTTGTTAGTTTAAAAGCATCGCCTAAATAACTAATTCTTATTCCACGATCATCTTTTTCATATGAACTTTTTAGTTCTAATAATAATCTTTTTGCTTCTTCTTCATCTATGTTTAATATTTCACATACTTGTTTTAAAGTGACTCCTTCATCACCTACAACAAACAAGATGCCTTCCAAAACTCCAATCATATTCATTTTATGCTCTCTTCTCTATTATTATTGGACTAAAGTTATCTTCTTGACTTATTAGTATTTCATCATTTTTGGCCATTTCAAGAATAGATAAAAAGGTTACTACTATGTTTTCTCTATTAAATGTTTCAAATAAATCAAAGAATTCTACTTTAGTATTATTAACTAGTATATTTCTTATATAGTTAATTCGATCATCTATGCTTAGTTCTTTTCTAGTAATTTTAGTATTTATAGGTCTTTCTAATTTTTTCCTTTTTAAATAAGCTAAATAAGCTTCATAAAGATCTTCTAAGTCAAAGATTCCTTTAGGTAATCTTTTTATATCAGCAAATTCTTTTAGATTTTCTGGTATTTTTGTATAAACTTCATTTCTTTTTTCTTCTAATTCTAATAGACTTTTAGAGATTTGTTTATATTTTTCATATTCTATAATTTTCTCTTTTAAGTCTTCTTCGGAATTAATACTAAATTCTTCATCTGAATCTTCTGTTTCTTCTTTATTAATTAGTAATTTACTTTTTAAATGAACTAATTCTGAAGCCATTACTAAATATTCTGAAGCAACATCGATATTCTTTTCTTTTAAAGAATGAATAAATTCTAAATATTGTTCAATTATAGTACTTATATTTATTTCATATATATCCATTTTGGATTCTTTTACTAAGTGTAAAAGAAGGTCCAAAGGTCCTTCAAAGTCGTTTATACAAAAATTGTAATTCATTGCTCCACTTCCTAACTACATGAGTAACCTAGTGAAGTCATTTCAAATGATACTACTTTACTTTCTTTATGATAACTAAAATATTTATATATAGCTAATCTTTTTAAATCTGAATCATTTATTTTTTCTAATTCTAATCTTGTTTTAACATTAAACTCTTCACTTGATTCGATTACATTATAATCTATATTAGGATATGATTCATAAATTGTAGCATCATTACGATACTTTTCTAAATCTTGATAATAATTTAAGTTATTTTTATTTTCGTTATAAGTATCTTCTATTATTTCAAGATAGTTATTAATGAAGTAATAATTAATATTATTATTTTTATAGCTACAATTAAGTATTCTATAATCTCCTTCTTGTTTATTTAATTGAACAGAATCATATTCATTTGTGTTTTTTCTTACTATTTTAAACTTATTGGCTCTTTTATAAGCATCATTAGATATTATTACTGAAAAGTTTATAGACTCTTTAGGTGCTATATCTTTATAAGAATATACTAAAGCACTACTTATATAAGTTTGATTATTGTATAAGTCTAAATAGAATTTAGTATTATCATTAAAGGTAAAGACATCTTCACTATTATTTAGAATATAAAAATCTAATCTATTATCTCCTGTTTTATTATCTTTAACAAAGTTACCTAGCTGTATTTTATCTATGACAGCATTAGAGATAGCTCCATTCAAATCGTATAAATCACTTTCTTTTTCTTTATTTTTTGTCTTTTTCTCTTTTTCTTTATTTTCTGTTTGACTAATAGGACTCGGGCTACTAATACTATTTATTCCTGGAATAAACTTACTTAATTCTTTACTAATAGTAGGTAAGAAATAAATACCAACAAATATAGCGGCAAAGAATAATATTACTCCAATAGGGTTTCCAACCTTTTCTTCTTTGATGTTATATAAGACTTGCTCTTCTACTTTAGGAGTATTAGAAACTACCGGAGTTGCTTCTACAACACCCTTTTCAGCATTACTTACAGGAGCTGCTTGAGTAGCAGGTTGCACTTGAGCAGGTTGTATATTATTAACAGCTACTTCTTGAGAATTATTGACTGTTTGATTTTGTACTTCTCCTACACTTGGTGTAGAAGGTGCTACTGTTTCGTTATTTGTTGCTGGTATGTTATTATTCTCGTTATTCATCTTACATCCCTTCATTCTTCTATTACATTATAACAAAAAGAATAGCAATTTAAAAGAAATCTAATATGATTTCTTTATTTTTTTTATAATACAAAGTATTAAACCTAATACTATATAAACAATAGATATGATAATACTTATAGATAAAATATTATTTATCATATATTTAGCTATTTTACTAACTAAGTTACTATATACAAATAGATTATTTAAATCGATATTATTTCTAAAATAATAGTTACAAAATAATATAATGAAAGAAGCTGTAAAAAATACAATACCAGATTCTTTTCTTTTTAGAACTATATGATTTAATAGTATTAAGATAATAATAGCTACGAAAATAACTATTATTAAACGATTACTATAACTAGTTATTTTAGTTAGAATATTTGCTCCTTTAGAAGCATATCCCATAAGAGTTATTTCATCTTTATAAGTTTCACTCATTGTATCAATGAATTTATTTATTTCTTTTTGATCTACTATTTTAAAACCACTATTTTTAATATACTCATTTATATTATTAGTTAGTCTTTCACGCATTTTACTATCATCAATAGTTAATGATTTTCCTTTATAGGTATTTTCTATAAATTTATTAGTTTCATATTTTAACTCACCTAGAGTGAATATATTTTCTAGTATGGAATCTTCAAAACCTGATTGATTAGTATAATATGACATTTCTGTTATTATTTCATCATATAAGTCCTTATAATAACCATTTTTTTCAAGATTATTTTTTACATAATTATTATTTAGTACAGTAAATTTGGATACTATTAACATAGTTATTATGAATAGTAAGATTGATTCTATAAATAGTAGAAAATAACTACCTATTATTTTTAATTTCTTATTCATTAGAATCACCTACCAAACTAGCATAAATAACATATCTTTTACTTTTATATCCTGGTGTATCAACTGGATAACAAGTATAGACCATTAGTATTTCTTTGTTGTCATTTATTTCTAATTTTTCATTTAAGGCTTTAGCTTCTATTATTTCATAATCATATATTTTATATTTATATGTACCATAGACAGCTTTTATTATTATTTCATCACCTATTTGAGTTTTAGGTAAGCGACCAAAGTCACGAGTACTATTATGTCCAGCTATTAGTATTGTTCCACCTTCGCCAGGAAAATAGCTACCTGCATGATGACCTACGCCATATTTTAATAAATCTAGAGTATCCCCATGGTATACATTAGATTCTATATCAGCAGAGTTAATAATAATTCTTGCCCATATATCGCCAAAATTTGGATACTCTACGAGTCTTTTAGTCACAGTATTTATTTGAATATTCTTAGTTGTTCCTTTACTATTATTTTGAATTATTGCAAAACTATTAATAAAATTAATAGCTTTATCTATCTTTGTTTTAGTTATTGTTAGTGTAAGAAAAATGAAAAAAGCAGTAAAGAAAAAAGCAATTGCTAATTGCTTAACAATTACTTTTAGTTTTTCTATTATTATATTATGCATTAGCTCTTAGTTTTCTTACTGCTATAGCTATACCAAGAACTGAAATAATTCCAGCAACAGCAACTGTTAAGTTGTCATTAGTTTGAACGATATCACCATTTACTGGATTAACTGGTGTTTGATAGAATACATCGTTAGTTCCAGGAACGTAAACAACTAATTTTCCTTTGTTAATAGTTACTTTAACTGAAGTATTACTTGAAACATCTGCACATAAAGCGATGATTTTATCTTTATCAGCTCTACTTAAATCATAGAAACTTCCTTTTCCGCTAGCTTGAAGAATATTTTTAGCTTCATCTAGTTTTCCAGAGATATAATCTGCATCACTACTAGAAACTTCATATTGATCTAAATATCTTTTAATTAGAACTTTTTGAGAATCACTTGCTTTAAATGTTGATCCGTTTACTGTATAGCTTTTTGTTAATTTTGCTTCTAGTTCACTTTCTGTCATAGCATTAACACTAACCAATCCTATGAATAAAGCTACTAATAAAAACATTACTTTTTTCATATAGTTTCCTCCCTTACACACTTTGATTATACTATCAAATAAGGTATTTTGCAATAAATATTTTATTCATTTACCGATTATTTGCATGAAAATAACAGGATTTTTTATTTTTTTAATTATCTTCTAATACATATGGATTTTCTATTGTACCCAATCCATTAACTGTTTGCGAAGAATTTATGCTTATTACAGGTCTTATATGCATTCTATCAGTTGGGATAGTTCTAAGTAAATTACCAGCTCCATTAACATAGAATACATAGGCATTATAACCATAGTATTCAGCAGGTGTCATAGTAAAGTAATCATAAGGCTGATATAGATAATAACTAGTATTATTATTGTTATCTAATCCGCCAGCCATGGCAACTTCGTCGGCTGTTATTAATCCTACTTTTTGTTTAATTATGCCACCAAAATCTTCTTCTGTCTTTTCACATATTACACTTGGGTTCTTACCGGTTATTAATCTATTATAAGCAGCAAAATAACGATGATAGTTTTCAATTGTATTATATGTATCATTACAATAATCTACCTCTTCTACTTTTTTATCTAAGCCTTTATCTTCTATAGTAGTTTTATACCACTCTAATAAGTATTTATTGTTTTGATTATCAACTAGATTATTGTTATATACATATTTTGTACCTGTATAATCGATAGCATTTTTATATGATGAATACTGACTTATACCGGCACTATCATTAAGTATTAGTTTAACACTTTGATCAGTATTAATACTTATAATACGCCATACTTTATCTGCAAATAATACATAATTATTATTTACAGCACCTCTATAAAAATAGTAATCATTATTATCAACATTTATCTTATACAATCCTGGATTTATACCTATTTCACCGTAATTTAGTGTACTTCCATCTAACACCTCATTATTTAGTAGTATACTTTCTGCAAAATTTGGTTTAGCAGCTGTACCCATATCAACTATTTCAAATTGAGCTCTAAATGTTGAGGCAGGATCTAAGGTATTGATTTTTTTCTCATCAAACCATAGTCTTATATTAGTTCTAATGGTTTCATTAGATTTAACTTTTAAATTACCTAATGATTTACTTATTTTATATAGTTGACTAGTTGCTTTAGCATTACGAAGTGTATCATATGTTATTATGTCACTTTCTAGATTACCTGATACTTGCATTGTTAAACCCACTAAATCAACGCTATTATCATCCAATATATTAAGTCTTAATTGTATTTCTTTTTCATCTTTGCATGTATTAGTAATTGTTATGGTAAATGGTGTTGTCTCTCTTCCATCTTCATTTAGAATTGGTTTAATATTCGTTAATGAAATCATATCATTATCATTGGAATAATATACTTTAAAACAATCAAGAGTTGTTGGTTTTTCATTACTAGTTCCATCTTTTATGCTTTTCCAAAAACCATATCCTGTAGATATTCCTAGTGTAAATAAAAATAAAATAGTAATAATTAGTAAAGCTCTTTTATATTTCTTTTTCATTTTTATTCACCTCACATATCTACTTTCTTAATAAATATATAATATCTTTTAGCTTTAGTCAATGATTCGTCAATTAAATAATTATTATTTTTTCGCATTTAACCAAGCATTGTCAAAAGCTTGACGAACAAAGAAAAAAGTCAAGATATTTCTTGACTTTTTTATGACAAGTAATTTTTATCCTTGGATACTAACTCCTGTCATATTATCATATTTTATTTGAACGTTATTATCAAATAACAATACGTTACCGTATCCACCTTGAGCTATAGTATATTTCTTGCTAGTAGCTAAGGTAACATTCGTTTTAGCATGTTGATATGAAGCGTAAATAGTTCCGCTGCCACTATATGTAAATGTTAAATCTGATTCTAACTCATTATATACTGGTAATTTTACTGATATGCCAAAACCATTTGTTGCATCTTTCCTACTATATGAAGATGAAGAATATGTTGTGTTACCAATGGTATAATATTCTCTAAATAACGGAGTTCCAACTATATGTGGCCCTAAAAATCTTATTCCGAACACATCATAACTTCTTACTTGAGGATTTTGTATCCATCTTAGATTAGCATTTATAAAATCACCATTTCTTGTTATTCTTAATTCTTTATAGCTTGTTTGGAAATATGTACCATTTGGATTATAGACATTTCCATCTAAGAGAGGATTTGTATCTGTAAGTGTTATTGTTTCTATTTGGCTCAAATCACTATTTTTGATTTGATCATATTCATAACTAGTCATAAAAGACAAAAAATTAGTTGAATAATAATTATTTAATTGTTCATATAGATTACAAGGTATTTCTACATTCTCATTATTTACTATTAGACATTCTTCAGCTTTTACATAACCAAATAGTAATACAAGTGATAAAGTTAATAATAGTTTATTTAAAAGTTTCATATATCTCACCTCCTTTCTTGGGCTAATAATAGCATCAAGGTATAAAAAAAGAACTCTAATAATACTAG
>CAMODW010000050.1 GCA_946611635.1 uncultured Bacillota bacterium
CATAATGTGTAGTTTTTTTTAGTTATTACCTTCGTCTTCTAGTTCTGCACCAGCTGGAATAGTTGTTCCTTCAGTATCGCTTTGACCGCCAGTTGGTTCTGGTCTAGTATCTTCTTCTCCAACATTTGGAACGTTTGGTGTTGGTGCAGGAGCTGAGTCTGTATTATTATCCCCGCCGGATGGTCCTGGTGGAGTAGCCGTATCTTCAAAATTTGATCCTGCTGGGTCATCGTTAGGTTCTTCTACCGTATTGTCTGCTGCGCCTGTACCTTCTGGGTTACTTGTTGCGCCTGTATTACTTGTAGCTGCACCTGTATCTTGAAGTTCTCCTTCAAGTTCATTTAATATATCTTCGGCTGCAGAGTTTGCTTCACTAGAAGCTGTTGCTGCTGCCATTTCAGCATCTATTGTATCTACTGAGAAGTTAGCCATTGCAGCTGCCAAATCAGCAATATTTTCTTGAATATGAGTTGCTAATTTTAGAAAGAAATCTTGAGTTGTTGTCCAGCCATCTTTCAAATCTGTATTTACGCCATCAAATCCTGTAGCTATCTCGCCAGCAGTTTTATGAGCTTTTTCTGCATCTCCTGTTTCTTGGTTCGAACCAGCCAATTTATTTACTGCTTCTAATAGTTCTTGTGCTGATGATAATGCCATTTTATCTTTCTCCTTTCATATTATCCGTTTTGTACTCTATCATCTTGTGAGTCCAAGAATTGATTTGTGGCAGGTATTAAGCCACCATCAGAATTTATAACGTTAGAATATCTTGTTAAAGCTCTGCTTATAGCTGCAAGATTCTCTTTTTGAGTTTGTCCAAATTTTCCACTTTCGTATAAGCTTTGAACAGTAGCATCATTGTTAAATAAATCTATTATTTTATCCACATGAGTTTTATAATCGGTTACTTCAGTACCAAAGCGTGTCACTTCTTCTCGTATAGTATCTATATCTCCCGTACCTAATATTTTAGTGTTTCCAGCCATCTTTTTTCCTCCCATCCTATTATTATCTATTTTATATTTTACTATAATCTTTTTTAGAAGTAAAATGATTTTAGTTAAAAATGTAAATATTTCATAAAAATAATCAAGCAAATTGCTTGATTATTTAGCCGAACTAAAGATATTTTGTTTTAAATAGTCACTACTATCATCAATGTTATTCTTTTCTTTCATACTAATATGATCCACTTTTGCTTTTGGTATTATTATAGTATTATCCAAATCTTCTTTAGTTAGATTTGGTATTATAGTAGTATCTTCTATTTCACTTACATTTATCACTTTATATGGTTTTTGACTTCTTTCTAATGGTAATAAATTATCTTTTTCTTGATTTAGTTCTTTTTCTAATGACATTTTAAATTCTTCTAAATTTTTTGTAATTGAAGGATATTCAAATGTTATATCTTCTTTTATTTTGTCTTCTTCTTTTATTTCGCTAAAAGTTATATCTTCTTCCAAGTTTTCTATTTCTTTTTGTTTTTTAAGTTCTTCTTTTTTCTTATCAACAATTCCCATTATTAATACAATAACAAACAAAGTAATTAATACTACTATTGCTGCTATTAAAACTGTTGTAAAATGCTCACTACTATATATTTTATCTATTACATTAAGTATATTATACATGTCTAATCTCCTACTCTATTATTTACATAATATCACATTATTGGAATAAATACAAAGAAAAACTTGTACTAGACAAGTTCTTTATTGTTTTTTCTTCTTATAATTAGCAGTTCTTCTTGTTGCATGAGTATTCTGAACACTTTTTTTAACCTTTTTTGAAGCAGTTTTTTGTTTATTATCTTTTTCTATTTCATTTTTTACTTCAGCTATTTTTTTGTTTTCATTTCTTATTTCTTCTTTATTTATCAATTGAGTAATTACAAGTTCTTTTTCTTTTTCTTCATCTTCTAATTCCTCTTTCATTATTAAATCGTATAAGGATTCTTCTTTAGGGGGTGTAATTACTTCTTTGTTTTGCTTCTTTGTTTTGTATTCTTTTTCTAGATTCTTTATTTGCTCTTGTAACTTTCTGATTTCAGTAGTTTTTGATAGTTCACCTATTAAAGTATTCTCTTTATAATCTTTATTTTCTTTTATTTTTTCTTTTATAGCTCTAGAATCAATTACTTCAACTTTTTTTCTATTGCGTACAGGCGAAATCTTAACACTTCTTAATTCATCTAGTTTTAATACTAAAGTATTTTCTATATTATCTAGTAACGATTCATAATTTAATAGTTTGGCATCTTCTTTTTGAATAAATCTTAATGATTGTTCTGTTGGAGATATTACATCTGGATTTAGACGTAATATATATATACAAGCTTCATTATAGTGTAATAGTAAAAAGAAGCAAGAATCATTATCATTTTTATAATAAATAGGTTCTCTTAGTTCTAATTGAGCATCAACTAAATCATCCATAGATTTTACTTTTATTATGTTTTTTCCTGCAATATTAGGCAAGTTTTCTACTTCGATTATAGCAGAGCTATATGTTTTAAGAATTCTCTTTTTTTCTTTTTGAAAAATACTATATTCATCTGGTTTTTCTTTAATATACAAACTTAAAGAGATAAGGAGTATTATAAATAGCGCTAATAGCACAACAAAGAAACCGTATAACTCGGTTGTAAAAGTAATAATTAAGACAATAGTAAGAATTACTAGTGCTATTATAGAACCAATTACAATTGACTTCTTGTTGTCCATAAGCCCTTCTCCCTTTATTATTCATATATTTTTATTATATCATTTTTTTTAAGTTTTGTAACATATTATTTTTATATATTTTTTATTTTAACAATTCTGAAACGAACACGGATGGATAGCCTAATAAAGGTATTCTTAGCTTAACTAAACCTATTATATCATTCTTGGTTTTTTTGTTAGTATCCTTTGTATTATTGTTATCTCCTTTTGTTATATATACTCCTTGTCTTACTTCAACTACTCTATGAGTTATGATGTTTCCATCTTCTTGGAATACAATAATATCCCCTACTTCAATTTCTTCTTTCTCAGTATCATTTAATTTTTCGATAATTATAGCATCTCCCTTTTTTAAAGATGGATACATAGAGTTCGAAGCAATAGAAGATAAACTATATTTCAGTAATCCAGACACTAAACTAATTGTAACGATAACAACTAATATTAAAGAGCCTTCTAAAACTACCAAAAAGCCTTTTTTATATTTATTCGCTGTTTCCATCTCTTTTCGGCGATTTGGCCTTAAAACTATTATAATTAAAAAGGTATTAGTTATAGTTATTAAGATCGCATATAAATAATTCGATAAATCCGGATATGTTAGTATACATGGTAATAATTCTAATAGACTTGTATATAATAGATTTGATTTAAAACCGTTTTTACAATTCATTCCTAGTAATATGTTTTTTTCGATAATAATTACGATGGTTACTAAGAAATTATTTAAAAAGCAATAATTATTTGTCACTAATATTTCTAAAAGAATAAAGAAAATAGTATTTAAAAAATGTTCTTTTTTATCATTTATGTTTTTACTATGTATTGTATACCTTAATACTTCTATGATTATTACGGAAAGAATAGTATATATAATATTTTCGATTAGTTCTCTATTGTAAATATGTTTAATAAAACTTACTTTCATTCCAAGAGAATAAACTATTATTAAATATATTAACAAAACGACAGAAAATTCAAGGAATACTCTTAGTTTTATACTATTATTACGATCTTTTCGATAACCAAATAATAATACTCCTGCAAATAATAGTAACATTAGAAATGATAAAGTTATTGGCTTAATATAATTAGAATTACGTATAAGAAATAAGAAGAATAGACATAAAAAGGAACTAATATTAAATAATAAAAGTTGTTTTTTTTCTAATGTATTGTATTTCCCTATCATAACTATTACCTCTATTATAAGATTATATTATAAATAGGAATTATTAACAAGGACTTATGTAAGTAATTATTCATTTTAAAAACTCTTGTTTATACTTAGATAAACAAGAGCTTTTATTTTAAGACTAATCTATTAGATTCTACTAGTTCGACTGAATCTGCGCCGTTTGATAGTTTTAAAGTAAAGTACTCTGGCGGGAATAGCCAACGATCTAACACTGTTTTAAATACTACATTTTTAGTAATGAAGCCAAGTCCAGATTCAGACGATATTTTTGTTAGTCCTCCCGAAATAATCAACGGATTTTTTCCGTTGTATAAGCCAGAACTAAATTTTGGTAATATTGTTGCATATGGTCCGGCTAAGCCAAAGAAGTGTTCTTTTCTGCTTCTGATAAAATCAGGAACTAAGCCACCGTGCATATGCCCGGAAATAATCAAGTCACTTTTCTTTAACTCATCTAATACAACATATTGTGTTAAAGCATTAACGGTTTTTCCTAAAACCGAATATGCTTCCGTCTTAATCTTTTTCTTATCAATTATTATATTTTTAGGAGTGTGTATGGCTGATATTACATAATCATTTGAACTAGATAAATCTAATGGTTCTTTATTTAAATGATTTACTAGTTCTTCTTTTTTTTCGCCACCTTCATAATATTTTATTGGTAAATTTATCGTCTTAAGTAATACTCCTCCTAAATCCCAATTTTTAAATGTCGGTTCATCTGTAGGACTATCTGGTACGTAAACATTAGGTATTTTTCTTAAAATATCTAACATTTCTATATTACTAGCAGGAACTTCTTTGCCATTAACAAAGTCTACTAGTTCGTGATTACCAATAACTACATATATTTTTTTACTTAGAGCACAGTTACTTATTATATTTACAAGTTTCTCATTATTCTTGTCAGAAACTCTGTCAAATATATCTCCATTTAGGATAATAGCATCACTATTTTGACAAGCACGATTCATTATGGCCGAAAACTTTTTAACATCTCCGTGGGCATCACTAATAACTGAAAAAGTTTTTGATTCTTTAATACGACTATTTTTAACATTGTATACTCTTTCTCTAGCTATGATACTAGAAAATTTTTCTTTTATTTTCTCAACTATATTTATCATAAATTTTCTTCCTTCTATTTTTTATTTAGTAAACAGCTTTATAAAAGATTTTAAATTGAAGATTCAATTGTAATTCTTTGTATATTTTAGAATTGATTTCAGGATATTCTATTCTAATCTTTATTGTTTCTTTCTTCTCTGGAGGGAGAACATCACCCTTTTTTATTTCTCTACCGTCTAAATATGTAATATAATATTTTAAGATATTATCTGTACTGTCTACTTGATTATATATTTTATTTATATATGCTGATAACGTTCCTTCATTAACAATATCAAACGTTACTTCATAGAATTCTTTTGGTTGATTCAAGGTTGCTTTTAATTCTAGTTTGTTATCTTTCTCAATTATTTCACCGTTTTTAGAGCCTTCTGTAACTTTTATATTATTAACATTTATATTCCACATATAGGTTGTATCTACTTTTTCATGATGTATCTTATATACAAATCTATATAATAATAAACCGGCAATAAGAGTTATTATTATAATCTCTATATATTGGATTATTTTCATTGCTTTTTGCATATTTTTCCCTCTTTAAAGGTGTATTATAATGCAACAATAAGAAAAAGACAACTTTATGTGCCTTTCTACTTTAATATTTCAATTATTTCATCTTTATATTTTTCTTTTATATTGTATTCTTTTATGATTCTTTCTATCATTTCTTTATCTTCCGTTTTCAAATGCTTTTTTAAAGTCGGAAGCATTGGTACCAAAGAATATTTATAGCTATTATCGCTCAACATTTTAATACATTTACTAAAATTTTGAATAGTCATGTTTTTGCGGTAGTTTTCTACTGTTTTGTTATAAAAATCTTCTTTATTTAATAGTATTATTCTCATTTCTTTATAAGGTTTAAATTCTTTATATATTTCTATTGCTTCTACTACTAAAGATAAATCATCTACATTATTTTCTACTACTAGTAAGTTATCAGGTAAAGTTAGAGCATTACCTTTTTTACCGCTTGTATACTTATTTAAATAATAACTATCATCACCAATGTCTTTTAAACTATTTTTTTCTAAATTACTATAACTAAAATAGATACCATTTTTTAGAGTAAAATCTTCATCTTTTATAACTCTCGTTTTAAAGCTAGTAGTTATGCTATTCATAAATGCTGAATATTCTTTATAACTATTAAACTTATTATCTATAATTAGATAGGTATATTTATTTCTTGAAATATAAAATGTATAATTTTCTCTAAATACTTTATTATTATTCTTAGATAAATTAGTTATTGATTTTTTCAATTCATAAGATAGTTTGTTGTTACATTCTTCTTTTACTTTAAATAGCTCTTTATACACTTCTATTATTTTGTAGTTCTTTTTTATATTCTCTTTTTTTTCAGATTTATATAAGATGTTCAAATTATTAATAAATAGAAATCCTTTAGAATATTTATTTGTTAAATAATAAACTTCTTCTTTAGTTAATTTATAATTCTTAAGTAATAAATCTGAGACATTATGATAAAAATCTATTTCATAGTTTTTGATTTCTGTATAGTTAGAAGGAACTGGAACATAGGTATTCTTCAAAGAATTTGGAACTAAAGATACATGATATAGAAGATAACTGATTATGTTTTCCCAATCTTTTTTTGAAATAACAGGTATTTCTTTAAAGAAGTTTATGAAGTTACCTATTTTTTTTCTATTTCTTCCTTTAATACTTTGTGATATTGGTTTTAGTATTCTTGGAAGGATGAATTCTTTATCTAGACCATCTAGAGAAGCAAATAAAGTTGTTACGTCTTTAACAGTTATATAATCTAATAGAAGTATCATATCTTCTTGAAGTTCTTTATACTTAGTTAGATATTCTAATATACTAAATTTTATTTTAATAGTTTTATCATTTAGGAAGTCGATAACCAAAGTATCATTTATATTATTATTCTTTTCTTTCAAATTATTATATATTCTTATAATATCTTTAGAATATATATAATCTATTAAGAAATTGCCAA
The DNA here is from genome assembly GCA_946611635.1 of uncultured Bacillota bacterium. Taxonomy (GTDB): domain Bacteria; phylum Bacillota_I; class Bacilli_A; order RF39; family UBA660; genus Coprovivens. Next base: position 7,046 of record CAMODW010000050.1, read on the forward strand.
AGTATTTTTCTTTTTGATTTCTATCCAAGTTATTTATTATAGATAAAAGTAATGGTCTATCATATTCTTTTATATATTTTTTATTCAAAAATATATCGGTTATTTCGTTAGAGCTTAGTATTATATTAAGTTTTTCTTCCTTATTAATGTTTTCTTTTATTAATTGTTTTACTAGATTATCGTTATTTTTTAAAATAGATATTAATTTATTTATAGGCGTATTAAAGTATATATCTGTTATGTTTGAATCGGTATCTAGTGTATAATTCTTTATTATATTTACCAATTCTGAATTTAATATTTTTTCTTTTTTTATCTTTGTTATATCTGTTTTACTCAAGTTTTGTAATAAAAACTCTATTTTTTTCTTTTTCCTAGGATCAAAGCTATTAATTATATTGTTTAAATTTTTGTTACTTTTTATTACCTCTAGAAATATAGGAATGTTACTTACAAAGAAATCTAAATATAGATTACTAGGGAAAAATGAGTTTAAATTTATAACAAATTCTTTTTGATATGGCAAATAGAATATAGATAAAAATCTATTAATATTATCAACATCTATTTTATTTTCTCTTATAGAATTAACAAAATTATTATAATTCTTATCATTATTTATTAACGTTCTAATTTCACTTTCTTTTAGTATATTAAAATACTCT
>CAMODW010000051.1 GCA_946611635.1 uncultured Bacillota bacterium
AAAAGCAATAATAATATTTGACCTAAACTAACATTTATATTATAATTACAACTTATTAAGGGGGGAAAAATAAAATGGCCTTTTTTTCAAACAATGATATAGAAGGAAAAGTAAAATATGAACAAAAAATCAAAGAATTATGTTCTAAATATAGTTATTTAGATTTAACAACAACTGTTATTAATTATTTAGATAGCTTATTACAAGATCCTACTTATAATGAAGCTTTATTTATCTACTTAGACACCCATGGTTTATACCAAGACGAGGAAACACTATTAAATCTTATAAAAGACTTAGAAGGTATTAGAGAAGGACAAACAAGTCTATATAATAGACTTGCAATCGATACATATATATTTGCAACTTTTGGTATTCATGATATAAATAGTAAAATAAATCACTATATATCTTTATTTAATAATATATATTTAAACATAAAAAAGACTAAGGAAAATAAAGATGATATAAAAAATGCTTACACATTAATATTTTCTGAAGATGAAAGACATAATACAAAAATCATTGCTAGTATCATAAATAGGAAAAGTAGATTACTTAGAGTTCTATTCCATTTTATTCCAAAAGAACAAAGAAAAGATTTTATTAGCAACTATTATCGAAGTGTTTATAATCATGCTTATACTCAATTAGACGAAGAAGAAAAAGAATACTTAATAAGTATTTTAAGAAGAAATAATATCTTTTTAAAACATAATAAATACTTATATAATTCTCCAATCGAAGCAATAATGGCGAAAGCCCATTCAAATCTATTTCAAAGATTAAAAGATAAATATGGCGAATTATATATACAAAATACTAATAAAGAATTCAATGATGAAGAATTTATATTATTTATACTTAATAGCGATGTATTATACGAAATATACGTTTCTCCTGAATATAGTTTAGATGATACAAGAATGGTAAATACCCTGCTATATTATTTTATAAGTAAGAAAGCTGATGTAAAAACAATACAAGAAAGAATAGATAGTATTATGCTAAAACAATCTATAGAAGAAAGAAGTTTTTGTGCCCAAATAATAAATGCTCCAGATGAAGATTCATTAAATAGATTATTAAAGTATTATCAAATTACTAGAGATAACTTCTTTGATTATATTATAAACAGAAAATTCTTAGACAAAAATATGAAAGAAAAACTTCTATTAAAGCTTTCTAAGCATTTTAACACAAGTTATTTATCTATTTCTACTATACTAAGATTTATCCAAGAAGCTCAAGATAAAGAAGTAACAATTGAAGATGTATTAAGAGATAATGGAATTGATATTAATTACTTTAATAATGTTTTGAAAGAACTAAAAAATAACGATCCTACTGCATATGAAATAATAGTAGCAAGTATGGAAGGAGATTATGATAACTCTGCAAAAATATTAAGATTATATGACGCATATAAAAATAGCAACATAACTGATTATTATTCATTTGTTAGAAGATTCAAACAAACCCCAGACGAGTTTTTAGCTTTATTTGAAGATACAGAATACTTTGATAGGATACATGAATCGTTATTAAAGTGGTACAATTTTGGTGATAAAAGCCAAGAAGAACAAGAAGCACTTGATAATAACCTAAGTTTAAGTAAAAAAGGTAGTCAACAATGATTACCTTTTTCTATTCTATTACATTTATATTAGTTATATGAGAATAACACATTGGTGTTCCAGATCCACCAGTATATACCTTTCTCTCTAATTTTAATTTTACTAAATTATCCTTTGTAGAATTAATTATTTTTTCACTATCATTTTTACTTATTCTATATTGAGCATCTTCCTTCTCGTCACTACTATTATAATATTCTATTATATTATCATTTAAACAACCTATTCCAATAGCTTTATCCCCTACAAAGCTGTTACCTTTACTATTCTCTATCCATTTTAAAAAATCATTACTATCAGTATTTACAATATGAAATAATAAATAATCTACATCTCCTTCATCAGAAAAATACATTGTTCCACTTCTATGTTCTTTTTCTACATATCCTTCAACATAAGCTATACCTGCTTCATCAATTAATGAAAAAGTACTATTAACTTTTTCTTCTTTTTTTATCTCTTCTTCCTTTTTTTTCTTATTCTCTTTATCTTGTATTATCTGTTTTTTTTCTATTTCTTTACTATCTAAACTCACACTATTATTAATCTTTTTTTGAAAAACAATATACCCACCTAATCCAATTGATATAATAACTATTATTAATAAGATTACTAAAATATTACTTTTTTCTTCCATACACTTAACTCCTAACAAAGTATTTTATTTTATATATTATATAATAAAACAAAAAAAAAAGAAATTGAAGATAAAAAAACATATTACATGTAAACTAAAGATTAAACAATTATGTTATAATAATCTCGGTGATTACTATGTTAGTTAAAACAAATGCAATAGAAAGATTATTAAGAGATAATCCTGAATTAGGACAAAGAAGATTTGGTTTACCATCAGTAGGTAATAGATTAGATTTAGAAAACTTTAACCCTACTGTTGAAAAAATAGCCGATGCTATTAACTTTTATGGTTATGAAATAAGAGATGAAAATATCTGTACTATAAAAGATACTGACTTAGGTACAGGTAACCCATTAAATTATAAACCATTCCCTTTATGTATAAAAAATATGCAAGAATGTCTAGATAATGAAAATCTTTATTCTTATCCATATACTGAAGGCGATGATCGTATAAGAAAACAATTACTAGACTATATTGAACAAGAAGGTTTTATTAATAATCATCCTTATCCTTACCCTGATATAGATAGTAAAGGTTTATCTGTTCATAACATAACTTTTATGCCATCTACTTCTATGATATTTAATATTATAGTAAATATTATTTCTCGTCCAGGAGATATACTATTAGTAACTGGTCCTAATTATGGCTTATTTACTATTAGAGCTGAAAGAGCTGGAGCTGAAGTAGATATATTTCCCTTAGAAAAAGAAGATAACTTTCTAGTTAATCCTGATAAACTAGCTAAAAGAATAGATGAACTAAATGAAAGCTTACAAAAAGTCTACAATAGAAGAAAAGGATATGTTCCAAGAGTAGTAGCATTTCTAAATGCTAATCCCAATAATCCTACTGGAAAAGTAATGGGTGAAAAAGATGTTGAATTATTAACCAAAATTGGCGAAGTATGTTCAAGTCGTGGAGTATTTATTATTGATGACTTAGTATATCGAGATATTTCTTATGATAAGAATAATATTGCTAAACCTATAGCTACAATACCAGGCATGTTTAGAAATACTATCTCCTTATTTGGTTTATCTAAATCTTATGGTCTAGCTGCAGTTAGAGCAGGATTTGTAGTAGCAGACGAAATAATAATTAGAGAAGTAATAAATCGAATATTTCAAGAAATAGATTCTAGTCCATCAATTACCGGCTATGCCCTATCCGGAGCTTTTAATAGTAGTAAAGAAAGAAATAAAGAATATGATAAATATTTCCCACCTTTAAGAGAAGAATATAAATATAGATATGGATTATTAAAAGCTTTAGTAGAAGGCATAGACAGTGTTAATAATTATAAAGAAAAGATTATAAAAGAAGTAAAAGCTGTATTAAAAGATAATGCTGAAATTGCTTTAAAAGGATTACCTTACGTTCACTTCCCTAAAAATCTTGAACCAGACTCAGGATTCTTTGCTATCTTAGATTTTACTGAAATAAAAGGTATGAAATATAACGGAAGAATAATAAGTAGTGAAAGAGATTTATTAAAGTTTTTTTATAAGACTTGTCGTACTAGATTCTTAGTTGGTCAATCTATTTCTTGGCCTTATGAAGAAGAATTAATCGGTCGAGTTAGTTATGCTATTGACCTAAATATTCTAATTAATGCTTTATATAACATGGGTCGTGCCTTAGAAAAACTAGATTCAAAAGTAGACTATATTATTAGATATAATCGTTTAGAAGATCAAAGTCAAATGGCTAGAATAAAAATAGATGGCTGGCAAAATACTTATGATCAAATAATAGCATCTAAATATTTAAAAGGTATGGACTATGAAGAACAAACACAAAGATACTATCGAAGTTTTGACGAATATAAAAATCGAGTATTAGTTGCTGTAAAAGGAAATGAAGTATTAGGTTATGCTTGCTTTGATCCAAAAGAAAAAGCCTTTAAATACGATTCTGAATTAGAAAGTCTTTATATAAAAAATAGCGAACATAATAAAGGAATAGGTACTGCCCTATTCAAAGAAGTATCTAAAGAATTACTAGCTAATGGAAGAAAAAATATGATAGTTTGGTGCTTAGTAGATAATATTAATGCTATTAACTTCTATAAAAATCTTGGTGGAATAATTTCTGAGACTAAAATGGCCCAAATCGGTGATGAAAAGTATGAAGAATATGGATTCTATTTTGATTTAGAAGAACTTGATAAAGATGATAGTTTTTAATAGTTGATTTTACTAAAAAAAATTAATATTATAAATCTTATATTTAGGAGTGAACTATTATGGGAAATATATACAAAAACAAAAATCAAATACTATTATTAGAATTAATACCAATCTATATGCCTCCAGACTATCACTATAGTAACGTTGATTGGTTATTTTATCCAATATCACACTCTAAAAAAAGCGGCATTAATTCTTTAACATTACACCACGTAACTAAAGTAGCTAATGGTGGAACTCTTTGCATAGAAAATGCTGCTTTACTTACAAAAAGAGCTCATCAAGATCTTAATACATGTGAAGCAAGAGATCATATACTATATGAAGAAATAAACGATTTTTTTAGAGAAATAATCCTTTATAGAAAACCTCCTGAAGATTATTTAATGCGAGAAGCTAAAGAATATAACTATGCCTTAAAAAGAGCAATATATCCTAATAGATATAAATAAAGAAGTTAACTAAGTTAACTTCTTTTTACATTTGTTTAAATATTCTTATTATTTCTTTACATAAAAATTTTATCTAAATCTTTATAAAATTCATGAATAAGTATCTTACTATCTTTTATTAATGAATAAAAATCTTCTTTAGATACCCATTTTATTTCACTTACTTCTTCTTTTTGTACTTTAATAAGATTAATATCAATATCTTCTATTATTATATATGCTAAAGAATACTCTCTTACTTTAAAATCTTTATAATCATATATTTCTTTATAATAACCTAGTTCCTTAAATTCATAATCTTCACTTTTTAGTCCCAATTCTTCACTAAATTCTCTCTTAGCAGCTTGTAAAAAATCTTCATTAATATCTACATGCCCTGCGGCAGCTACATCCCACATATTAGCATATATTTTCTTATTAGCACTTCTCTTTTGCAATAAGATTTTATTCTTATCTTTATTAATAACTATAATATGAATAACAGGATGAAATATTCCCTCTTTATGAGCTATATCTTTATCAATTACATCATTAATTTTATTACCATTTGAATCTAATCTATCTACTAATTCCATTATATCTCCTTATATCTACATAATTCAGAAGGACGATGCCCTCCAGTACTAGTATATTTTCCACTAAACTCTATTCTATCGCTTATCCATCTTCTAAAAGCTGAATTAACAAGTGTCTTTCCTAATAATAATTCATATACTTGTTTTAATTCTCCTACAGTAAATAACTCAGGCATTAGATTAAAAACTATATCTGTAGTATTTACTTTATTTCTTAATTCCATTAAAGCTTTTACTAGTATACAATCATGATCAAAAGATAAAACTCTATCCAATAATTCATATTCATATTCACAAGATTTTTTATCTACTACTTTTCTTTTAACTTTATATTCTAAAACATCATCTTCATTTTTTAAAACTATTTTTATACTATTATTATCCTCTATTACACTTAAATCAAACCATGAAGCTCCTTGACTTAATTCATTTTTAATAAGAGTTCTATCAACTAAAGCCATATATGTTGTAGAAAGTATTCTTCCTCTACTATCTCTATCAACAGCGTCATTAACACCTATTTGTTGCATATATACATTTTCTAAACCTGTTTCTTTTTTTAAAACCCTAATACTTGCATTTTTACTAGTTTCATCTAAGTTAATAAAACCACCCGGTAAAGACCATTTATCCATATCAGGTTCTTTATTCCTTTTTACTAATAATACACTTAAATATTTTTGAGGAAGAGATCTTAAATTATGATCTCTTCTACTACTAACTCCAAATATTACTAAATCATTAGTATATCCAAAATTCATTAATTATTCCTCCTTGCTAATACTAAAGCTTCATTTTCCCTTCTTTTTTTCTCCTTATATTCATCTAATAATTCTCTTCTTATTATATTAGGAACAGAAGTCTCTTCAATATCTGTTTCTACACCACATACTAAACATTTAAAAGTATAAAAATATTCATGGTCACCAGTAAAATCATATCTATGCGTTAGATAAATATCTCCTCTTTCAATTAATAAGGTAGAGCCACATCCACCTCCTCCATTACCATCACCAGTACATAAGCATTTTATATTCCATCCATTACCTCTTTTTAATAGTTTCATATTATTCCTTTCTAAGTACAACTAAATTAATAAGAATATCTATTTTTTATATCACCACCACATAGTTACATTTTAATACTAAGTATAAAGAAAATCAATAGACTTAGTTACATTTTGTATATAACTATCAATTATTAAGCCAAAATATCTTTAATTTCTTCTATACTTTTTATCTTTTCTCCCCTACTTGCAAAATAACATAAAGTCGCACTTTCTATTAGAATAATCTTTTTATTTTTTATACATATACCAAAAGGATAATAACTATTAAGCATATCTTCTCTACTAAATTCAACTATTTTATAGCCTTTATTTTTCATATAATTTAAAAATAACCCCCTTTCTATTACTCCTCTACCAGTTACATAATAATCAACAATATTCATAAACAACTCCAATCTTTTTTATAAAAAAAGAATACCATATGATTTTACCAAATATATAAAAATTAACCTTTTACATATTATTTATTATTTTGTCAAAATTAATAAAAGCTGATTGACAAAAGTTATAAAATAATTTATTATTTATATAGCATAACGACAATAGTTATGTTAGTCATATTATTATGACGAAACCAAAACCCCCTGAAGACCTAGTCGTGAGACTAGGTCACTTTATTTTATAAGGGTTTTAAGAGTTAATAATCATTTTCTAGACGTATTTCAGACGTATTCTCTTTTTTTTATGATTTGAGAGTACGTTTTTTCTTTATTAATATTACTGTTTTTTGTGTAAATTTAAATTATTTTACAATGTGTCATACAATCATATAAAATACCTTTTGTGATGATTTACTCTAGATTGTTTTAAACATGCGTGACAGCGTCTCCAAATCGTGTTACATTCGGTTATATTTGAGTTTTTAGGAAGAAGCTAATATGTTCTTTCTTTTTATTTGTTTTTGTGTTACTTTCATTTGGTTTACTGATGGACTTGGTTGGATTGGAGCAAGAAAAAA
>CAMODW010000052.1 GCA_946611635.1 uncultured Bacillota bacterium
ATTAAAAAATCTCTTTTTTTTATTATATAAAAATGATATAATTTCTATGATAGAAGGTGAATAGTATGGACAAAGTGGTTAATGTTTATGTTAATGGCGAGAAACATAATGCTTTAATAATTAATGTTTTTACAATCGAAAATCGAACTTTCTGTATGTATGCTATACCACAAGGTAATGGTAAATTCATTGTTAAATGTGGTAAGAAAATCGGTGATGAAGTAGTAGACATAGAAGATGACAACGAAAGAAAAATAATAGAAAACATTACTAAAACTATTATATTAGGACAAAAAAAGGAGGATTTATTAAATATGGCTGATGAGAATGCAAAATTTTCTATTATAGATGATAATGGTGAAGAAAGAGACGCTTTCATAGTTGGAGAATATGAAATAGAAGGAAATAATTATATAGTATATGCTATTGCTGAAACAGAAGATGCATCAGGCTTATATATTAAAAAAATTATATATAATGAAGCAGGGGAAGAGGAAGCTGTCGTAAGTATCACAGACCCTAAAGAAAGAGATATAGTATTTGCTGCTATGAAAGAGTATATCAATTCTGAAGTGGGTGAAGATTAATGGCCACAATAACAATAGATAATTTTTGGAATGGCGAATATGATGATTCGGATATTAAAAACCGTTCAGAATTTTTTAGAGATTTAGATCCCGCTAAAGTAAAAGATTTGGTTGATAAACTATCAGAACATGACAATAAAGAAGTTAAGCTACAAATCATTGCTAATATGTTATTTGTATATGACTATAAAACTAATAAGAACGAATTTAATGTCAACATTAAAGAATTAATGAGACAACTACGCCTTAATAACCAAATAGAAGATTTTCTAACTGGATTTGAAAAAACAGCTGGAGATATTACAAGTAAAGTTGAAGCTTTTAAAAAGAACACAGAAAAAGCTGCTAAAACAGAAATATTTAAAACAATATTGACTAGTTTAACAGAGATGAAATATGTTAGTAAGATAATTACTACGTATGAAAGTATTCTCTCTAAAGAAGAATTGTTATCTTTATTTAATAGTTTTAACATAAAAGATGCTGTAGAAAGATTACTCGCTAGAGAAATAATAAATAGTACAACAGGTAATACCATAATTAATATTATAAAAGAAAGCATAACTAAAAAGGGAGATATTACTAATGTCCATTTTATAGAAACAATAATTGCTTTAGGTAAAGATTTAAATAAAGATTTAGTTACAGAGTTATTTACAGGTATAGAAGAAGATAAAATTAATAATATATTTGAAAACATAGTTAAGTATGCTGATTCACCAGATAAAATCAGAAGCTATATATCTAAACTTCCTGATATTGCAAAAGCCAAGTACATCGATTATTTAGCTAAAGAAGAAAAATTAGGTTTTGCTAGCATGTCCATTGAAGAAAAAGCAGAAGTTATAGAATTTGCTAACAAAGATACTAGAGAAAAACTAGTAGAAACATTAAGTGATACTGACAAAGATGATATTGCAAGCCATATGAAAGGCAATGTTAATGATTTAAAATATGTTTTTGAAAAGTCAAAAAAGAGAATAAATATCATCAAAGACGAAATAGATAATATACAAAAAGGCAAGGATGGTAAGCCTGGTTTAGCAAAAGAACTTAAAAACACGAAAAAAGATATAAAAAATCTAAAAAGAAAAATTAAAAAGATAAAAAAAAGAATTGCTAAAGATGAGAGAAGGCTAATTATAATGGCCGGATTTCCCAAAGAATTAGATAGAATTGGCTTTATAGAAAACATTCATTTAAGGCAATTTATTAGTGCTCAACAGAAATATGAAACCGATTCTGATGAACTGAAACAAGCAGAAAAAGATTTAGCCGCAGCAGAAACAAGTGTTAAAAGACAAAATGAAGTTCTAGAAAGAGCGAAAGAAAGAGTCAAAGCTCAAAAAGAGCAATTACAAAAAGAAATTCAGGCATATTCCGTAAGAAAAGTAAAAATCAAAGATCCTGAAAAAATTAAAGAATTGCTTGGTAGATCTTTAAGTGAAAAAAATGATAAAATCGGCAAATTCGATGACGAAAAGAAAATTCAACAAGCTTGGGCATATATTGTTTCCGAACACCAAAAAAGTGGAATGAATTATACAGATGAAAATGTACGTATTATACTAACTAGTTCTCAAGATGGGTTAGGTTTAGATAAAAAGCAACTAGAAAGTTTAATAGTACATATTCAAAAAGAATTAGCAAGAAAAGAAGCTGCTATTACAGATAACTCTGAATTAGAAGCATCTATAGAAGAATCTGCAGGTATGCGTATGGGAATGTCTAATTATTTAGTTATCATAGCTGTAACAGCTTTAACTATAATGGGCCTAATTGCGATATTAACATTAATATTAAGCTAGGAAATACTAGCTTTTTTTGTTATACTTTTATTGGTGATATTATGACTTTAAAAGACACATACAGATATCTAATAGGTGGTTATTTTGGCGTAGAAGAAATGGACGAATACAAAACCAAAGAATATGTTTTGAAAGATATAAAAGAGTACATAGACCATTTTTTAAATAGTAATATAATAGATTTCGATATAGAAAAAGAATACGAAGATGTAAACAAAAATGTATCTTTAGATACAAAACTACACGATGCCTTACTTGTATTGCCTAAAATAAACGCTCCAATTGAGCTTACTTTACTTATAAAAGATAAAATAAAAGAACTTAACGACAAGTAATAAAAAAAGATTAAAAACTATTGAAATATAAAAATAAGCATAGTATAATAAAGATACTTGATAGTATTATTGATCAGAAGATAATATTATTGATTATTCAATAAATGATTTTTAGTCGAGATCGTTTATATACTTTATGTATTAATTAATATGTTATTGTTTTAATCTTTGATTTTAATATAATAGAAGATTTATTCTTTATTATATATGAGGATTCATTTCTCACCTTACTATCAGGTTACACGTATATGTGACGTTCTGATAAGAGGTATTTAAATTCTGTCCGATTTAAATATTTACATTTTTTGTCACAAAAGAGTATGTTGTTAGACAGAACAGCATATTTTTTTTTGCTCTTTAATATTTTTCACTCATATGATAAAATAAAGAAGTATTGTAGGTGGTAATATGTTTTTAACTATAGAATTATGTCAAAATACAATAAGAGCATGGAAATACATGGGATTATTAATGTATATTCTAAAAATAGTAGTTGGCTTAATAGTCATTGTTCAATCAACTATAACCATTATGTCTACCATAACAAAAGCATCAGCCGATACTGTTATGAAATCAGCTTTCAGCATAGCTAAAAGAGCTGCTGCAGCTGTTATTGTTTTTATGGTACCTTCTCTAGTAATAACAGCAGTGAATTTTTTTGTTAAAACAAACAATAAAGAAGAATTTGCAGCCTGTGAAATTTGTTTTAAAGAACCAAATGATAATAAATGTACCGCAGCTATAATAGAATTTGATAAAAAAGTAAGAGAAGAAGCAGAAAAATTCAAATTAAAAAAACTAGAGGGAGATTTAGACACTTGTGAGTTAGGTCTTTCTGGATCTCCAGCTCTTGATTTTTCCTATAAAGGAAACGGAACAGTTAAAACTCAATTCACTTCTGAAACTATGAGAATTGTTGAAAAACATTTAAATGACTTTAACAATTCTAGTTTCCATAGATATTTGAATTCTCAAGGAGGATTAAAAAATTACTCAAGAAAACTTGGTGGAATATTTCAAAGGTATTATGGAAAAAAATGGGAAGGAAAAACAGTTAAAGATTTACAAGAAGCTTCTGAATATGTTTTTGGCTATATGACAATGTATGGCTTTGACTACTTTAATGGAAAAGGATCAAATGGTCACTATTGCAAATGGGGTGGCGGTTGCTTATATTATAGAGATGTAAAAAAAGCGGAAGAAGAAGGTAAATTAGATGAAATAGTTTATCCATCTGGAGCGAGTGATGCTTTTTATCCAGGAAATATGATATACGACCAAAATGGTTTATCTCATCCTCTTAATGATTTTGATACGTTAATTCAAAGAGATAATATGACTACAAATTGTAATTGGACAGTTGATATGATTTATCATAAAGCTGGAATTTTTGGCAAAAATGGTTCAAGCGGCTTTGATGACTTTGGTGATGTCCTTAATCACGGTAAAATAATAACTAAATTATGTGATTTAAGAGTAGGAGATATGCTTCATTTCTTTGAAAAACCTGTAGACCATACAAATAGAGCTACATGGGATGGCTGGAGACATGTTGCCTTTATAGGCGAAATAGATTCAGAAACAGGAACTATTACCGTTTATGACGGAGGTAGTGGTTCCATTACTAAACGTAATTTCAAATGGACATTTAGTGGTAAAGGTGAGTGGCCATCTAGTCTTAAAGGTTTTGCTGGTTGGAGTGCAGTTAGAGCAATTGAATTAAAGTATTAATCAGTATAAAAAACATCCGTATTAAAACGGATGTTTTGTTATGTAAAAAAGTGATACTCTGTATCACTTAATCATTTTTACTTTCTCTTACTTCCATTATTACCGGTAATACAATAGGATGTCTACCAGTTAAATTGCTAATAAAAGGATGTAATTCAAGTATTATTTGATTTCTCAAGTCGGTATAACTATAAGGACCATTTTGTAAAGATTTATTAACAATTTCTGCAGTTTTTGCTTCTATTTTAGAAATCAATTCTTCGTTTTCGTTAACCAAAACAAATCCTCTAGTTGTAATATTAGGTTTAATAAGTAGTTTTCTAGTTAAAGGATTTATATTTAATATAGTTATTAATATACCATCCTTACTCATAAGTTTTCTATCTTTTATTACTATTGAACCAACTTCTCCTATACGAGAACCATCAACATAAACATCTCCAGCTTGAACGCTAGGACCTCTATGTACACCTTCGTCATCTAAAATTAATGAATCACCATTAGACATAATAAAACTTTTATTTAATGGTATGCCACAACTTTCTGCTAGTTCAGCATGTTGTTTTAACATTCTATATTCTCCATGCATTGGCATAAAATATTCTGGATTAATAAGACGTAACATTAATTTAAGTTCTTCTTGCTTTGCATGACCTGATGTATGAATATCCGAAAATTCAGAATTTGTAACTACCTTAACACCTTTTAAATATAACTTATTAATAACTCTATTAATACTAGCTGCATTCCCTGGAATAGGATTTGACGAGAAGACAACTAAATCATCAGGTAATAATGAAATTTGTTTATGAGTACCTTGAGCTATTCTAGACAAAGCTGCTAGTGGTTCTCCCTGTGAACCAGTACATAAGATACATATTTCATTTTTCTTTAAACTTTTAGCAGTATTATTATCTATAAATATTGTTTTGTCTTTAATTAAACCATTATTTATAGCAGTTTGCGTAGTACTTTCCATACTTCTACCAAATACTAATATTTTTCTATTATTTTTTCTACAAGTTTCAACAATATGTTTAACTCTAAAAATATTAGAAGCAAAAGTTGCAATTATAATTCTTCCATTATAACCATTTACAATATCAGCTAAAGCATCATCAACAACGCTTTCAGAGTTTGAAAAACCCGGAGATAACGCGTTGGTACTATCACTCATTAATAATTTTACTCCCTTTGCACCGAATCTAGCCATTTTTTGTAAATTTGCCATAGGGCCGATAGGAGTTAAATCGAATTTAAAATCTCCAGTTTGTACAATAATACCATTCGGTGTATGAAGAACTATACAAAAACTATCAGGGATTGAGTGAGTAGTAGTAATAAACTCTACTTTAAAATACTTCGAAGTAATTATAGTCTCTTCTGTAATGACTTCTAAATTATTATAAGTAACTTGTCTGTCATCTAACTTACGTTTAATTAAGTCAACAGACGTTTGTGCTCCATATATTACAGGTATATTAACGTTTTGTAATAGAAATGAAATACCACCAATATGATCTTCATGACCATGTGTGATAATCAAACCTTTTATTTTATTTTCATTTTGCTTTAAATAAGTTACGTCTTGAATAACATAATCAATACCAAGTAAGTCACTTTCAGGAAACATAACACCGGCATCGATAATAAATATTTCGTCTTTATGAGTAAAAACATACATATTTTTTCCGACTTCACCAAGTCCACCTAAAGCAATGACAGATGTAAATCCATCGCTTTTTTTCATTAAAATCTTCCTTTCAAAAAAATAAAAAGTATAGTTCTTGCTAAATAATTATAAAACAAATTATATAAAAAGTCTAGTTTGTAATTATTTAATATTTATATATATTTTTTAAAAAATGATGCTATAATAATAGTATAATATAGATAGTGGAGGATATGAGTAAAGTGATGAAGAAAGAAATTGTTGAATCTAAGAAAAATAATTACACTCTAATAATAATAATTTTCTTTGTTTTTGTAATTGGAATAGGAGTAGGATACATTGTAGCAAAGAAAGATATCTTAAAAACTATAAAAGATAACAGTATAGAGGAAAAAGTAGAAAAAGATAAGAAAACTAAAGAACAAGATGATAAAGTTAAAAATGATACAGTAAAAGAAGATGAAGAAAAAACACAAGACGACGTTGAAGTCGAAGAAGAAAATAATGAATCTAAAAATGAAAATATTATATTAAAGCAAAATATTAACAGTATAGTAAGTCAATGCAATAAACAAGGAAAAGAAAATTGCGAAACAAGTTTTGAACTATCAAACGGCAATGAAGTTCATCAATTTAACTTTAGAAAAGAAGGAAATAGACAAACTCTTGTTGTAAACGATAAATCATTATTTAATAAATACGATACCAATATAACTAATGTTGGATTACTTGATAATGGTATGGTTATAATAGAGTACTTTAATGATGAAGATCAAGCTCGATTAAAAACAAGAGATTATTATACAAACGATCTAAAAGCAATAAAAAGTATCAACGGAATTTCTTATAATAACGATATATTAAGTATGGAATATGAGTTTGTTGAAGTTGGAGATATATGTATAAATAACGAATACAAAGAATTAAAATATTATAAAGCTATTATAAATGAAGATAGTTTTAAAATAGAAACCAAATATATAAGAACAGAAAAAGAATACAATTGTGCAGGAATGGTATAAATAATAGGGAGTAATGAATATGATTAATAAAAAAGGTTTTACCTTAGTAGAAGTATTGGTAGTAGTTGCAATACTAGCAGTTATATCAACTGCTGCAGGTCTTGGTATAACAAGTTCTATTAATAAACAAAAACAAAAACTTGCTTATCAAGCTGAAGAAAACGTAGCAGAGGCAGCTAAATCTTATGCTTCAAATAAGATTAATAATTATTTAAAACCATGTGTTAATTCAGATGGTTCTTTTGTGACTATTA
>CAMODW010000053.1 GCA_946611635.1 uncultured Bacillota bacterium
ATTATTAATTATTAACATATATCTTCTTTATCAAAAAGAATTAGAAGATAATAATCTATTAGATTTTAATGATATGATTAATAAAAGTATAGAAAGTATAAAGAATAAAGGAATAAAAAGAAAATACAAATATATTATTATCGATGAATATCAAGATACATCCCTAGTAAAAGTAAGGATGATTCAAGAAATAATTAAACATACTAAAAGTAAATTATTAGTAGTAGGAGACGATTTCCAATCTATATATCGATTTACTGGTTGTGATTTAGAAGTATTTCTTAATTTTACTAAGTACTTTAACCACTCAAAAATATTTAAAATAATAAATACATATCGAAATCCCCAAGAATTAATAAATATATCTGGGGCTTTTATAATGAAAAATAAGCATCAAATAAAAAAACAATTAATATCTAATAAACATCTATATAAACCTATCAAGATTTACTATAGTAGTAATCAAACTAGTACATTCAAAAAAATATTAAACAATTTAGATAAGAATAAAACATTATATGTACTAGGAAGAAATAATAACGATATTAACTATTATATAGATAATAGCTTTATAAAACTAGAAAACAATTATTATAAATACAATAATACTACTTTTAGATTTCTAACCATTCATAAATCTAAAGGATTAGAAGCCGATAATATAATACTAATAAATATTAATAATAACTATAATAGTCTTCCTTCTAAAATAAGAGATGAAAAGCTATTAAAATACGTTAAATGTACAAAGAAATATTATCCTTACGATGAAGAAAGAAGACTATTTTATGTAGCATTAACTAGAACTAAAAACTATGTCTATATTATTTCTCCTTATAATAACGAATCTATATTTATTAAAGAGATAAAAAGAAATAGAAACGTTGAAATAATTAAGTATTAAATACTTATATATGCTATAATACATTTGTTAAAAAAGGAGCGATACTATGAAAAGAGTCGCATTAGTTACTGGTAGTAGTAGAGGTATAGGAGCAGCTACAATAAAAGAATTTGCTGCATCAGGCTATAACGTTATAATTAACTATTTAACTAGTAAAGAAGATGCTTTAAAATTAAAAAAAGAAATAGAAGAAAAATATAATATTAAAGCACTAGTTATCCAAGCAAATGTTAGCATAGAAGAAGATGTAAAGAAATTATTAAGAGAAAGCCTAAAAGAATTTGGAAAAATAGATGTTTTAGTCAATAACGTTGGAATTGCTATTGATTCTACATTAGAGGATAAAACAGTCGAAAACTTTCAATTAGTATTAAATACCAATCTTATTTCAGCATTCCTAACTTGTAAATATATCGGACAAGAAATGTGTAAAAACGGCTCAGGTAGTATTGTAAATGTTTCGTCTAATACGGCTCTAGATGCTTATTATCCATATGGCATGGATTATGATGCGAGTAAAGCAGGAGTAATATCTCTAACTCATAATTTTGCTGTTGCTTATGCTCCTTATGTAAGGGTAAATACTATCGCTCCAGGTTGGGTAAAAACAGACATGAATAAAGAATTAGATGAAGCTTTTATAAAAGAAGAATGTAAACATATATTATTAGATCGTTTTGCTGAACCAGAAGAAATTGCCAAAGAAATAGTTCATATAGCAGAATCTAGTTATATAAATAATTCAATAATAAGAGTAGATGGAGGTAAATATTAATGCTAGAAGAATTAGGTATATCAAAAGAAACCTTAGATTTTATAAAAAAAGAAGAAAAAAAGATAAAAAAAGAATTGGAAGAAATAGATAATAATTGTGATATTAATACTCTAAAAGTACTTAGTGCTTTTCATAAGTTTAATGTATCGGAAAATGCTTTTAATAGTACAACAGGTTATGGATACAATGATTATGGACGTGATATTATCGAAAAAGTATTTGCAGAAGTACTAGGAGCCGAAAGTGCATTAGTTAGAAGCCAATTTATATCAGGGACCCATGCTCTTACCGTAGCTTTATTTGCTTTTTTAAGACCAGGCGATACAATGCTTTCTATTAATGGGCTACCCTATGATACGTTACATGAAGTAATTGGTATTATACCGAATAACAGTTCACTTGCTGCATACAATGTTAAATTTAATAGTATTGATTTAGTAAATGATGATTTTGATTATGAAGCAATAAAAGAATACTTAAAAAATAATAAAACTAAATTAATAGAAATACAAAGAAGTAAAGGATATTCAACTAGAAAAAGCATTAATATTGATAAAGTAGAAAAAGTAATTAAGGAAATTAGAAAAATAGATAAAGATGTAATAATTATGGTTGATAATTGTTATTGTGAATTTGTTGAAAATACAACTCCTTTAGAAGTTGGAGCAGATGTAATGGTTGGATCCTTAATTAAAAATCTTGGTGGTGGAATTGCTCCAAATGGAGCTTATATAGCGGGAAGAAAAGATTTAGTAGATTTAGCTGGCGAAAGACTAACTTGCCCAGGAGAAGGAAGGGAAGTTGGACCGACTTTAGGAATTAATAAAAGCTTATTACAAGGACTTTTCTTTGCTCCAAGTGTTGTTGCAAGCAGCCTAAAAACTGCAGTTCTAACAAGCGTCTGCTTAGAAGATATGGGATACGACGTAGAACCAAAATATAACGATAAAAGAGCAGATATAGTTCAAAATATAATATTTCATGATAGAGATAAATTAATAGAATATGTTCAAGGAATTCAAAAAGGTTCACCAATAGATTCTAATGCAGCACCTATACCTAGCGATATGCCAGGATATGAAGACCAAGTAATAATGGCTGCCGGAACATTTACTCAAGGATCAAGTATAGAATTATCATGTGATGGACCAGTTAGACCTCCATACATTGCATATCAACAAGGATCTTTAACATATAATTACGGAAAACTTGGTTTAGCAACAGCGATAGAAAATATAAAAAAGTACAACAAATAGAAAATTTATGCTATACTAAAAATAGTAAAATATAATATGGGAAGGGTTGTTATTATGACAAATGATGAAATCGATGCACTAGTAGGAATAAATAATGAAGATTACGATAAAAATTTTCTTAAAGCTCAAAAAAATGGCTTGTTATTAACAGAAAAGCAAGTTCAAACACTTGAGAGATATAATATCGACCCTGGTAAATGTGGAAGCTCAAGCGAATTATTATACATGATTGATAAAGCTTTAGACGGCTATGACGAGGACGAATGCGCAGATTTAGAAGATATAGCTGAAACGTTGAGCGAAAGAAGATATTACGAAGAAACAAGAAATTAAAAAGGGTGTTATAACATGGAGAATCAAATATTTAAAGTAGAAATAGAAACTGGCGAAATAAAAGATGCAGAACTAATCACAATAGTATCAATAGATGGAAAAGAATATGCCATTTATATGATTGAAAACGATTTGGGCTCTGTTGACATCTTAGCTTCTTATGTTCAAAAAGATGCAGAAGGATACGATATTCTAGTTGACATAGAAAATGAGGAAGATAGACAAAAGGTAATAGAATTCATAAGCGATTTAATTTCATAGGAGTGGTTTTGTATGAGTTTAGATTTACATTCAGATTTAGAGAGTATAAGTTCTGAAATAGATAAAAAGGATGAAGCATTAAAAGTTTTTTTTGAAGATGTAAAAGAAGTATTTATCATACCTTTTTATTGTTTTTTATACTATGATGTTAAAACAGCAGAAAAAGACGAATCAATGTTCGCGGATATGGTTGATAGTTTTATAGATTATATTTTAACTTATAAAAAAGATAGAGCAGAATTAGAAAAACAATATATAGAAACCGCGGCTGCTATAACTGCTTCAAAAGGTGAACCCGTAGAACCTAAAACACTTGATTTAGATTGCTTTTCTTTAATAATGATTCCACTTTATAAAATAATTAAAACAATGGAAAATTCAGATTTAATAGAAGGTGATTACATTGTAAAAGCCGTTACTAAGGAATCAAAGGCTTATCTAGTAGATAGTTTAAACGAGATTTACACTTATTTAAAAGAAGGAATATCTAAAGAAATACTAGAAGTAATTGAAAGTACAGAAAAAAGTATAGAAAAAAATATCAAAGATAACATAGATTCATTGCGCCCAAGCTACTCAGACAAGAAATCCGCTAGAGAGACAATTATTAGATTGAGAAAAGCTTATGAAACTACTGAAGAAGAATCACTTGTTTCTGTGGATGGAAAAGGATCTAAAGCGTCAGATGACTCTGCTTCACAAGAAGATGACTTAGCAGCTCTTTTAGCTGAAGAAGAATCACTTGTTTATGCGGATGGAAAAGGATCTGAAGCGTCAGATGATTCTGCTTCACAAGAAGATGACTTAGCAGCTCTTTTAGCTGAAGAAGAATCACTTGTTTATGCGGATGGAAAAGGATCTGAAGCGTCAGATGGTTCTGCTTCACAAGAAGATGACTTAGCAGATCTTTTAGCTGAAGAAGAATCACTTGTTTATGTGGATGGAAAAAAAGAGCCTGAAGCAGCAGACACTTCTTCTAGCTCAGCATCAGCTGACGAAGAAGCAAAAAAAGTTGGAAGCACGGGATTAATCACTGAAGAAGATATAAAAAAAATTACTAAACCTTCAATAATAATAAGATGTAGAGAAAAAGATGAATCGGTTGAAGAATATGAAAAATATTTAAAAAAAATATACAAAGATATTGGCTTTTCCGTTCAATTAGAAAATGGAATAAGAACAAGGTATCCACATGAAAAAGAAAATCTTCCGGTTAGTATTATAACGTCAAAAGGAGAATTCTTTTTACAAGTCGAAAAAAATCCAGAAATTTCAAGTCAAAATAGTTACGAAGATTATTGTCAATATATTAAAGAGCAGGAATCAAAGATATCAAATATAAATGAATTTATAAAATACTTAACTAGACATTTAAATGAAAATACATTTTATGATATATATATTTCCCAATTAATAGAAATACTATCTAATAGTGAAAAACAAAAAAGTTTACCAGAACATTATAAAGTAGATTTAAGCATTAGTCTTTTATTTGTTAATAAAACATTTACTATATATGTTTCCCCAGATGCTATAAAAGATATTAATGATGGAAAACTTAAAGCTGATAATCTAAATGGAATAATCGGAGCAATAAAGATTAAAGATTATAAAATACCATATATAAAGGAAATATCAATCATTAAAAAGGAATTACATAAAGAGGAACCTTTATCAAGTACTGAAGATTTAGGAAAAGATTCTACACCTGTAGAAGAGGATATATTACCAGGAGTAGCTCCAGAAGCAGATGATTATACAAGCGAAGATGTAGTAGCACCAGCAGAAGGAGAAGATTCTCCAAGTACAAAAAAAGATAAAGTTGTTAGGAAAAGAGCTACAAAAATAACAGTAGCAAAATCTAAAGAAGAAATAGAAACAATAATTACATATAAATATAGCATTTATAAAATGATAGTTAGTGAATTAATTAAAGAAGAAAAAGAAATATCAAAAGAAAACTTTAGAAGCGTATTAAAAGACTTGTGTGATAACCAACCTGATAATGTACGATTCAAGTTAGAGTTCGACAAAAACTCAGATGAATATGTATTGGTTAGTGAAGAAGATGGCGAAAAACAAACAATGACAATAAGCTATAGTGGCTTTATTACATCAACATCCGCTCGCTTTAAACCAATCAACGACAAGCATGAATATGAAACTAGTGATAAAACTAGTAAAATATCATTGAATTTAAGAAATATTGCCCCTGAAAAAGTAGATAGAAATAAAGCAATTATTTATACTTGCTTAACAGATTCTAAGATAAGTGTTAATAGTAAGAAGTTAGTAATAACAAGATTTATTAGACAACTTCTCGCCAAATATCAAGCAAAAGTTAATATTTACTATAAATTAAAACAATCTGGAGTTAAAGCCGCCTATGATGTAGACTTTAATGAAACAGATGAAAATGAAGATATTACACTACCACTTACCAATAGAGATCCAAGAGAACCTATCGAAATTGAAGTATATCTAAAAAATGATAAGAGAATTACAATTTCGTTAGAGCCTGTTGCAGGAGCAAAAAGATTAAAGATATAAAAAGGAAAAGAGGTTGATTTAATTTGAACAATGATAATAACAACAATAACACTACGAATTTAACTAATTCAAATAATAATACTTCAGTAGAACAAGAAGTAAATACAATTAAAGCAACCGATTTAAAAAACAATTTAAATAGTAATGAAAAAAGAGATCTTTCAGCTATTATTCCTACAGAAAGTTACAAAGGAGAAGAAGCTAATGATCTTCTTATCAGTAGAGACACTTCCTTAAAAAGCGATGGTGCTGTCGTAATAGGAAACATCGATGCGGAAGGAGTAAAAATAGTCGAAGGTGCAAGTTTTCCAAAAGAAATAGATATTGAAGCAAGAAAAAAAGCTCAACAAGCGGCCATAAAAGAAAAAAAAGCTCCAAATAAAAAGAAGAAAACAATATCTGAAGATGCCAAAAAAGCTCAAAATATAACAACTATTATAGTACTAATTGTAATAGCTTTTTTAGGAGCTTTCGGCTACCTGTTTATCAATCGGAAAACCGATACTGATTTCGCTCCAAAAGTTATAACTATTGAACTTGGTTCAAAACTTCCTGTTCATGCTAAAGATTATGTCATTCCAGGAGTAGGTAGTGTAGATGACTTATCATATACCATTAATACCTCAGAAGTAAAAATCGATGAAGTTGGAGATTATGATTACACTGTTTATCACTCAGGAGTAACTAAACGAGGAACAATAAGTATAGTAGACACAACCCCTCCAGAAGTAAAAACAAAAGAATTACATATAATAGAAGGAAGTGATTATACTCCTGAAAGCTTTATAGTAAATTGCTTAGATTTAAGTGGTTGTGAATTTTCATTTAAAGATGAAAAATTAGCAAACTTTAACGAAGCAGGCCTATATAACAAAGATAATAACAATTTAATAATAATAGTAAAAGACCCTTATAATAATAAAAGTGAAGTAGGGGTAACATTATATATAGAAGCAGCTGGAGATATTAAGAAATATAAAAAAGAAACTCCATTAAATCCTTCACTTGGTTATTCATTAGTAACTACTTATGAAGTACATTATAGTAGTTTTGCAAGTAATTCCATATTATCATATGCTAAAAAGATAGATAGTTATACTTATCAAGATGAAAAAAATTATCAAGAGGAAATAAAGAAACATGAGGGAGAAAAAGAAGCATCTTTTGATAATAAAACCAAAACAATAACAATAACAGATAAGATAACTAATATAACTACTAATGGATCAAATACTCCACAAGAAATAAATGATTATTTGATATCTCAAGGATTTACATTAATCCAATAAAAATAAGCTATTTT
>CAMODW010000054.1 GCA_946611635.1 uncultured Bacillota bacterium
ATATAATAATACTTCATAGTATAATAAAAAACGAGTTAAATACTAAAAATATGGTCCAAATAGTTATAATATCTATATTATTATTCTTATTTAGAAATAATGGCTTTTATATATTTTTATTATCCTTTCCCTTTTTGTTAATAAAAAACAAGAAAAAGTTCAATTATATAATAGTTATTCTGATAGTATTCTTTTCTTATGAGGCATATAACAAAGTTATATTACCATCATTAAAAGTAACTCCAACAAGTATAAGAGAAACTTTATCAATACCATTTCAACAAACAGCAAGATATATAAAATATCACGAAAAAGACATATCAAAAAAAGATAAAGAAGATATAAATAATATATTAGATTATAATAAAATAAAAAAAGTGTATAATCCCGAGTTATCAGATCCAGTTAAATCTACATTTAATAAAGACTATAAAAAAGAAGATTTAATAGCTTATTTTAAAGTATGGTTTAAAGGATTAATAAAACATCCTGGTACATACATAGAAGCAACTTTAGAAAATACTTATGGATATTATTGCCCATTAAAAAATAATTGGTATATATATTATAAATATCAAGATAAATTAAAAAAAGAAGACAATATTTCTTATCATTATAACAATTTATCAAATCTACGTGATATAACCTCAAGCTGGGGTGTTATATTCCCATATATACCAGCTTTAGGATTAATAGCTAATATTGGTTTCAATACTTGGTTAATAATCTTTATAATCTTCTATTTAATAGATAAAAAAAGATATAAAGATATTATTTATATACTTCCATGTATAGCAGGATTGCTAGTATGTATTGCCTCTCCTGCTAACACATACTTTCGATATGCATTACCTAATATAATGAGTATACCAATTATATTATTATTGGTTTTTAATAAAAAAAGATTAATTGTTAAAAAAGGATGATGAAAATCATCCTTTTACATGCTATAATAATTTAGAAAGATAGAGAAGTGGGTATCATGAAAATATTTATAGGAAATAAATACAATCTAAAATTATACACTATACCAGAAGTAATAGAAGATTCATACCTTCTTAAATATCATTCTTATATTGATAACGATGAAAAGAACATTACTATAATAAATAAAAATAATAAACTAATTATAAATAATAATATTAATATGAACTTATTTGAGGATGGTAAAAGTGCCGAAACAATAAAATTAGAGCAACACAAATTATTTAGCATTAGTTTTAATGATACTGGTGAAGAATTAAATATATATTGCTTACCAAGTAATATAAAATATTATGATTATAAAGTAGAAAAGAACTATCTAAGAATCGGCCAAGCAAATAACAATGATATAGTATATAAAAATAGTTTTTTTAAAACAAATACTATTGAACTTATTAGTAAAGATGATAGATGGTATATAAAAAGTGATAAAATAATTTTCTATATTAATAACAACCCAACTACCAAGAGTGCTTTAAATTATGGAGATGAAATATTTATCTTTGGCTTAAAAATAATCTGGTTAAGAGGTTTTATAAGACTTAATAAAGTACCTAATCTAGAAATAAACATGGCTAAGTATAACATTGGTGATTTCTTTGATACCAAATTTCCTGAGATAAAATTAAATCCTATAAATAAAAATAAAAAAGAAGAATTAGTATTAGAAGAAAATGACGAAGAAGAAATAGAAACAATTACTTTAGAAACACCACCTTCGAAAGAAACTAATAATGATTTTTATTTCCTTGTTGCATTAGGTTCTTCCTTTACTCTTGCCATAACTTCGCTCGCATCTATTTTAACAACAATTTTAAGCATAGCATCAGGCAATGGAAGTTTTAAAGAAGATAAAATATCCATTATCGTAGGGATATCTCTAATAATTTGCTCATTACTATTCCCATTAATAGTAAAGAAATGGCAAAAAATAAGTTTAAAAAAGAAAGAAAATAATAGAATAACTCAATATCAAGAATATTTAAATTATCAAAAAACAGCTATCTCAAACACAATTAATAAAAAAGAAAACAATCTAAGAAAAATATATTTAGATAGTAAAGAATGTCAAAAAAGAATTCTAAATAACGAAAACTTATGGATAAGGAATATAAATAATAAGAGCTTTTTAAAAGTACGTTTTGGTAAAGGAGATATACCGGCTAATATAGTAATTGATACTCATAAACTAAGTTTAACATACGAAAATCCATTACTAAAAGATCAATTAAGAAGTATTCAAAAAGATTCTCTTTATCTCAAGAATGTCCCTATAGCTATATCATTAATCCATAATAGAGTATTACCAGTAATAATAGATGAAAATAAATATAAAAATTACATAGATTCTCTTTTATTACAATTAATATCATTTCATAGTAATAGTAATTTAAAATTAATTTTCTTAGTATCAGAGGAAAATCATAGTGTTTGGGATAACTATAAATATCTTCCTCATGTATTTGATGAACAAAATGATATTAGATTCTTTGCTTATGAAAAGAATGATATTAATAATATAATAAGTTATCTAGAAGAAACTTATCAAAATAGATTACAAAAACTAGGAACTACTAATATAAAAAATAGAGAAGAAAACTATTGTTATACCAATTTTAATGATTATTATTTAATAATAACCGATAATTTTAAAAACTTAAGTAATCAAGAAATATTAAATAAAATTCTTTATTCAAAAGATAATTTTGGCTTTTCTATGCTATCTTTTGAAAAAAATAATAATAAAAAATATATTGATTATACTACATATATAGATGTACGAGAAGATAAAATTATATCTAATAATATCAATAGCTTTTCCGAAATTCCTAAGAGTTTTATTCCGGATATAACTACAGAAATAGATGTTTATAATATAGTAAAAAACATAGCTAATTTACAAATAATATCTTATAACAATAAAACTTCTTTGCCTAAAGAAATAACACTGTTAGATATGTACAAAGTTGGTAAA
The DNA here is from genome assembly GCA_946611635.1 of uncultured Bacillota bacterium. Classification (GTDB taxonomy): domain Bacteria; phylum Bacillota_I; class Bacilli_A; order RF39; family UBA660; genus Coprovivens. The sequence goes on from CAMODW010000054.1 coordinate 2,960, forward strand.
GTAGAACAATTGAATATCAAAGAAAAATGGAAAGAGAGTAATCCTGCCTTATCTCTAAGAGCTCCTATTGGTATGACTAATAACAACGAAATAATAGAGTTAGATTTACATGAAAAGTATAACGGACCAAACTGCTTAATCGCAGGAATGGTAGGCTATGGAAAACTAGAATTATTAATTACTTATATAACATCGATGTGTATAAATTATAATCCGTTTGATGTTCAATTTGTTTTAATAGATTATAAAAATAGTGGTTTAATAAATGCCTTTAAAAATAACCTTAAGAATATGCCACATATAGTTGGAACAATGGAAGAATTAGACGCTTCAGAGATTTATAGAATTCAAACTTCTATAAAAAAAGAAGTAAATAGAAGAAAAGAAGTATTTATAGATATTCAAAATGAATTAGGAGAATCTAATATAGATATTTATAAATATCAAAGTCTTTATAGAGATGGTAAAGCAAAAGAACCTATTTCTCATCTATTTATAATAGTTTATGAATACTATGACATTTACAATAATTATCCTGAACATTTTGAAGAATTATTAAATCTAATATATAGCTCTTCTTCTTTAGGATTGCATCTAATGCTTTCTACTCAAAAACCAAGTGAAGCTATAAATAATCAAATATATGCAAATTCGCGTACTAAAATATGTACTAGAGTAAAAACCTTAAATGATAGTGAATTAGTGCTACATAGAAGAGAAGCTACTAGTTTAAGTATACCTGGACGTTTCTATTTAGAGGTAGGTTATAACGAAATATTTAAACAAGTTCAAGGAGCATATAGCAGTGCCATATATAATCCTAAAAATCTATATGAAGAAAAACTAGATGAATCTATTTATATTATTAACGATAGTGGTATTATAACTAGAGAAATAAGCGAAGAAACTAACAAAAATGTAATCAGTAAATTTGGTAAAGAAATAGATAATGTTAGAAATCACATATCAAGCATATCAGAATATGAATGTAAATACATTGAAGATTTATGGTTACCAAGCATTACTAAAGAATTATCTTTAAGTAATATTATAAAAGAACATAGATACAAAACATCACCATATCAATTTAACTCTATTATTGGTGAATATGATGACTTATTAAAAAAAGAGCAAAAAATATTCACTATTGATTTATCAACTTCTAATAATACTATTATTTATGGATTGCCAGGAACAGGAAAGAAAAGTATTATTTCAAACATATTATTCTCTTTATGTTTATATCATAGCCCAAAAGAATTAAATGCTTATATTATAGATAGTAATGAGGAATTAGCTCCGTTTAGTAAAATGCCTCAAGTAGGAGAATACTTACCTAAGTTTAATCAAGAAAAAGTAACAAACCTACTATCTATGCTAAAAAAAGAAATAAAAAAGAGAAAAAAACTAATATCTGAATATGATAATTTTAATACCTATAATCAAAATTCACCTTATAAAATGACTTTAATCTTAATAATAATAAGAGATTTGAAAAATTTTATAGATAATAACAAAGATTCTGAAGAATTTAATAATATATTAAATGAATGCCAAAATACTGGAATTGTCTTTATAACATCCGTTACTGATAGTAATGATATAAATAAAACTATTGCTTCTAATTTTACTACTATACTTGGTACAAAATTCCTAGATCCATTTGATTATCGTTACATATTAGATGCTCCAAAAAGACTTATACCTAAAGATTGTTATGGCCGAGGATTAGCCAAAATAAATGATGAAGTATTTGAATTTCAAACGGCATTAATTGCTTCCAAAGATAATGTAAATAAAGTAATAGATGAAAATGCTATCGAATTAAAAAATCATTATAGAGTAAAAGCTAAACCAGTATTAGTTAGCTTATTAAAGGGAGATAAAAAGAATGAAAAATAAAATATTAGTAAATATAAGTATACCGGAAATAGATAAAAATTATGATATGTATCTCCCTTTAAACAAAAAAGTAAGCACTATAATAAGATTAGTAGAAAAAACAATTAATCAAATGAATGATGAAAAAATATCTTTATCAAAGAATCGTTTATTAATTATATATAAATTAGGAATAAGAGTTGAAGAAGACTTATTACTAAAAGATACTCCTATAAAAAATGGGTCCAAATTACTTTTATTATCATAAAAAAGTGTAAAATAACTTTTAAAAGAATATAAATAAGTTAAATATGTAGTATAATTAGCAAAGAAAGAGGTGCTTATATGTTAATTTTAGCAAAATCAGCGATGGCTATGATGCTGGGATTTATCTTAGCACTAATAACAGGATTAATACTATTACCAGTTTTAAAAAAGCTAAAAATGAAGCAAAGTGTTTGTAAACTAATTGGCGAAAGACATTTATCCAAAGAAGGGACACCAACACTTGGAGGATTATTCTTTATAATACCTACAATAGTTACAATACTATTATTAAAGATAAAAGGAAGCATTGACATTTCTTATAATTTGTTGATAATTGTCTTCGTTTTTGTTGCTTATGCAGCTTTAGGTTTTTGTGATGATTATTTAAAAATAAGATTTCATAATAATAATGGCTTAACTATAATGTTTAAACTATTATGTCAAATGTTAATTGCTTTGGTATTCTTTTATATTTACATTATAAATGGTGGAGAACCAACCTTAGAAATATCATCGCTAGGTATTGATATCAATTTGAAGTGGGGATATGGTATATTCATCTTATTCTTGCTTGTTGGAACATCTAATGCTGTAAATATTACAGATGGTCTAGATGGCCTTGCGGGCGGTTTATCTACTATAGCTTTTTTAGCTTATGGATTACTTGCTTGGGGAGCTACTTGGATGAGTGGATACGAAGAAGTTGCTATTTTCTGTTTTATATTAGTAGGAACTTTATTAGGATTCTTAATATTCAACTCTCATCCGGCTAAAGTATTTATGGGTGATACCGGATCACTAGCTTTAGGAGGAGCCTTAGCTGCTGTAGCAATTCTAACAAGACACGAATTATCATTGGCATTAGTTGGTGGAGTATTTGTTGTAGAAACATTGTCATCTTTAATTCAAATGATTGCAATTATCTATTTTAAAAGAAAAGTATTTAAGATGGCTCCATTACATCATCATTTCGAACAACTAGGATGGGAAGAAACAGATATTGTAAAAATGTTTTATGTAGCTGGATTAATACTAGCAATGGCTGCTATTACATACGGTATTTGGATATAATAGATAGATTGGATTATTCCAATCTTTTTTTATTAAAAAAAGATAGCTTTATAAAAAAATATAAGATATAATACTCGTTAGTTTTTATAAAAAGGGATGTAGTATTATGTCGAAAAGAGAAAAAGAAATATTTAAAGAAACAAAAGTTATAGAAGTTTATAGATATTTACATCAACCTGATAAAATATATAAAAAATACAAAAAATTTAGTAAAATAAAGGAATATCGCGATGAAAAGGCTTTAGAAAAAATCAGGAACAAAGAATTAGCAATTTTAAATGATACTACTTGGCCAGAATTCTATATAAAGCCAAATTCTGTAATGCCAATTTATAATGGAGAATCTTTTAGGGTAGAATATCCTTTTGTTAAAGGATTAACACTAGGACAATATCTAAGTGAGAACGAAATAAGTATCAAAACTTGTGCAAATTTTATAAAAGATGTTGAAAAGAATGTTCTTTCTGCAGAAAACTATATTTTTCCAGATATAGCTAATTATTCCAATATCATTATCTATCCAGGTCAAGAACCTATGCAAAAATACCGTTGTATAGATGCATATGGTGTCCTTTTTGATAAATATCGCCGTTTGCAAGAAGGCTCAATGTTTATAGGACTAAGCATGTATTTTTATAATGGCTATGCTGCAGGATTAGATAAGTGTATTGAAGCTGGGATACCGAACAAACAATTAGATATTAGAAGCTTATATGCTTTATTATATTTGATAATGTGTAACAATTCTAAAAATCCTAGTAATAAAGATAGTTTCTATCCTTTAACCCGCCCAAAAGATGCAGAAGAATATCAAGAGTTTTTAGATGATTTGAACATTCCTCAAGGCAGTAGTTTGTATCAAAAGACACTTACAACATTATCTGATGAAGAACCAAACATTCCAATTGAAGATTCCTTACTTGAATTAGCAGAGTTAGGATATGAATTTGATAAGCAAGATAATCGTTATTGCTTAAAAAAGAACAGATGGTATAAACAATGATAAGAGCATTATTTATATTTTTGATATTTTTTTTAATAAGATTTATAATAAATTCTGAGATAAAAAAAGAAATTGATTAAGGGGGAGGAAATATGATAACAAATGTTTATATAGATACTAGATATCCAGGTAAAATTATTAAAGAGTATATAGCAGAAGGTAGAAACTTAGAATCACTA
>CAMODW010000055.1 GCA_946611635.1 uncultured Bacillota bacterium
AATCCAATTAGATGAAGAAATAACAATTCAAGACTCAAAAAGAGTGTAATAATATCATTGCTTTCTTTAGTAAATAAATTTTGTTGATTTAAGCCGTATTATTATGTAAAATATGATAAAAACGAAAAAAAGGAGCGATAATATGGGGTACGAAGAGAAGAAACCTGTTATAAATTTTGGAATAGATGATTTAGTAAGTACTTATCTTTTTATATTATATAGAGCAAGAATAAAAGTAAAAGAAGTAACATTTCTAGAAGTAGAAAGGTTTGGAGATTTATTAAAAGAAGCCTATAAGGAAAAAGGAAAATTGGTATTTTATCTAGGAAGAGATCTTACTCGTGAGTTCTTATCAAATCATGTAGATTTATACCGTGCAAGTGAAGATGATAAAAAGCTTTCTTTAGTTAGAGAAGCAACTCTTGAAGATTTTCCTTTAGGCGCTTATCGTACAAGCCTTTTATTACTATTATGTGAAGAGTATTTTACTAAGCAAACTATTGAATTATATAAAGCACATAGACTAAAAGATCAAATGTATTTTAAAGGATTAACTCAAGCTTTAAATGATGGTGGTTATATCGAAGCTTTTAATACTAGTAATTATTATGAAGCTATAGTAAGAGATAGTAGAAAACAAACGATATCTTTTTCAAAAGATACAAATATCTTAGCAGCTATGAATAATGCTTCAGCTAAGATAAAAAATGAATTAAATGATTCAAAAGAAATAATAAAATGTGCTAATACCAAAACAGATTATCTATTATTTGAGGGATTTAGGTTAGGTATTGCTAGAAACTCAGATAAACAAGTAGAGATAACTATCTATGCTAAAAAAGGTGGAGAATATACTGTTATAAAGAGTGTAGTAGAAGATAGTATTCAAACAGCATTTGTATCTTTAGAAATACTATTAAGTCAAATAGATTTTGATAACTATGATATAAATATAGCTGGCACAATCGGTTCAGGGACTTTAACATTTAAACAAGGAACTGTAAATAATTAGTTAACTATATTTTATAAACAACCATTAGGTTGTTTTTTCTGTTGTATAATGATTAATAATAGAAAGGGACTATAATATGAAAATAGGATTATTTGATTCTGGTATAGGTGGTTTAACTGTACTAAAAGTATTACAAGAGAAATATCCTTATAATGAATATATATATTATGGAGATACTCTTAATCTTCCTTATGGTAATAAATCTCCTAAGGAACTATTAACTCTAGCTTATAAAGATATAGAATTCTTAATTAATAAGAAAGTAGATTTAATAATTATTGCTTGTGGAACCATATCTTCTACATGTTTTAATATTCTAAAAAAAGAATGTCCTGTTCCATTAGTAAGTATAATAGATCCTACTATTAATTACTTAAATAATAGTAATTATAATAATATAGGAGTAATAGCTACTAGTGCTACTATTAATACTCATATATTTAAAAATAATATTAATAAGAATGTATATGAAATAGAAACTCCTGAATTAGTTTCTGCTATAGAAAGTAATAATTATGATGAGATAAAAAGACTATTACATAAGTATTTAAATAAATATATAAATAAGATAGATTGCTTAGTATTAGGATGTACTCATTATCCTATTATAATAGATTATATTAGAGACATACTTCCTAGTAATATTAAAATAATTAATATGGCAGATCTAGTAGTATTAGATAATGATTCTAATATACAAATATATTATAGTAAGATTAGTAATAATATTATGAATAATACAAAGAAAATTTTAAATTAAAAAGCTACAATTGTAGCTTTTTGTCATGTATATACATGTTTATAAACAATATAATAAAAGACCAATTAGGGAGTAGAAAGATTTGGTATTTATATATGTATAATATGTTACACTGTTATCAAAAATAAAAAAATGTAAAAAAATTAAAAAAAACTATTTACAAATAATAAAAAATATATTATTATAAATACAGCAGTAAGGTATGAAAATACTTTAGTGCTAGACAATATTACTTAGTCGTAATATTTGTCCATATTACTAAGATTTATCTTAGTAATATGTCTGATAAGAATACAATAAAAGTATTCTTATCGATTTGTTAGTTAGTTTACTAGCTAACAATAATTTAAATGGTACACACTTAGTTAGATATGCTTAAAAAGCTTATCTGCTAAATAGACTACTATTTAAACGATTCGTTGTTTAAAAGCTATAGCAATGTAGATCCTATTTAGTGGCGAGTATATTTATACTAATAATCCAGCCTTTTATTTCTTGAATCTTACAAGTGGATTAGTAGAGTTGTCAGCTCGAGTGTGTGTAGTAAACCTGGCCGGCCTTTAATGGTTTACTACTTTTCAAGATAAAGTTAGCCTTGACAAGCTAACTTTTTTCATGGGAAAGATTTGCTATAAATTGATAATAATACTATAATAACAATGCTAAGTGGGGGTTATTATGGAAAAAATTGAATATAGAGATAAAATAAACGAATTAAGACTTAAAAAGTGTTGTTTAGGTTTATTTATTAATAATAATGATTTAAATACTCTAAAAAAATTATATAATTATGTAAAAGTATTAGAAAGTAATCAAGATGTTAATTCTTCGTTAAAAGAATTAACTTTAAGACGATATGTTTATGAGGGAGAAGACTTATTCTCTGATAAATACTTAATTCCCAATAATCCCAAATTCTTTTTATATAGAGATATAAATGATGTTGATTTTCATCTGGCTGCTTCTATATTAGATTATATAGTTAATGAAGCAAGAAGAATAATGTTCTATGGAGCAATAATTAGTGATAGCAGTATAGAATTAAGTGAAATATCAACAATGAATAAATGTTTTCAAGCTTCGATGGATGTTAGATTTATATGTGATAAATTAGGAATAAAAAGCAAGATATATAAGATATTACCTGGTTTTTCCGGAAGAGATAATATATTTAATAGAAACTGTATTCACTACATAGTACTTATTGAACTAATGGGAAAAGAGTTCTTAATAGATACTACTTATTCACAATTCTTTTTGGTTAAGAAAAACATTCTAGATCGATTAGGAATAATTAATATTCGTAGTTTACAACCAGGTTGTTTTATGACAATGGAAAAAGAAAGATTAAAAGTAGCTAAAAAAGTATTAAGAGATGGATGGTTAGAATTAACAGATAGTAATTTAAAAAACTATTTTGATGGTTTTGCTCTATCTTATAGAAATGGACTATATTATGAAAATACTAGAGATTTCTCGTATCAAACAGAATATACTGCTGATGACTATAGAAGATTCATTAGAGGAGAAGATAATCAAGTAAATCATGAAGAAAAAGAATTTCTTGGTTACCAAAAAGTTCCTCTTAAAAATCCTTATCTAGTTTTTACAAAAAGATAAGAAAAAATGTTATAATAACTCATGAGGTAATAAAGATGAAGAAAAAAGCAATAATATTATGGATTTTAGTCTTATTATGGATGTTAGTTATTTTTTCTTTTTCTAATGCTGATGGCTATAATTCAACATCTAAGAGTAAAGAAGTTACTTATAAAATAGTTGATACTATAGAGAAAAAGAAAACAGAACTAGAAAAGAAAGCGAAAGTAGAAAAACTACATCCAAGAGTAAGAAAAATAGCTCATGCTATAGAATATGCTATACTATGTATATTATTAATACTAGCTTTAGAAGCAACTAATATAAGTAATAATAGAGTATATCTTACAGCATTACTAACATGCATTGTATATGCTTTAACAGATGAAGTACATCAATTGTTTATAAGTGGCAGAACTGGAGAGTTAAAAGATATAATTATTGATACAGCTGGAGCTACTATTGGCTTATTAATATATGATTTTATTTATAAGATGAAAGAAGCTTTAAAAAATACTGACTAAATATCAGTTTTTTTATGAAATAATAAAATTAGCACTCTCTATTGACAAGTGCTAATTTTATGTTATAATGTATCTAGTAAAAAGGAGGGATATATATGAATTATGGATATCCACAACAAGTTGAAGAAGAAGACGTACTAGTAAAATATGGTCGTGACATAACAGAATTAGCTAAGAATAATAAGATAGATCCAGTAATAGGCCGTGATGAAGAAATAAGAAGTATTACTAGAATTCTATCTCGTAAGACTAAGAATAACCCTGTATTAATTGGTGAACCAGGTGTAGGTAAAACAGCAATAGTTGAAGGGTTAGCCCTACGTATAGTTAGTGGTGATGTCCCAGAGAGTTTGAAAAAGAAAACTATTTGGGAACTAGACTTAGCGGCTTTAGTAGCAGGAGCTAAATATCGTGGTGAATTTGAAGAAAGATTAAAAGCTGTACTTAATAAGATTAAAGAATCAGATGGTTCTATTATCATGTTTATAGATGAAATACATATGATAGTAGGTGATGGTTCTGAAGGAACTATGAATGTTGGTAATATGTTAAAACCAATGCTAGCTCGTGGCGAGATAAAATGTATTGGTGCTACTACTTTAAATGAATATCGTAAATATATAGAAAAAGATGGAGCGCTTGAAAGACGTTTCCAAAAGATTATTGTTCAAGCTCCAACAGTAGAAGATACAATTGCTATCTTAAGAGGATTAAAAAATGCTTTTGAAGTTCATCATGGAGTAACTATTAAAGATAGAGCATTAATAGCTGCCGCAACATTATCTGATAGATATATAACTGATAGATTTTTGCCTGATAAAGCTATAGATTTAGTTGATGAAGCATGTGCAACAATTAAAGTTGAAATGGACTCAGTACCAGTTCCTTTAGATAAACTTACAAGAAAAATAATGCTACTTGAAATAGAAAGACAATCTCTTAAAAAAGAAAAAGATGATAATTCTAAAAAAAGATTAGAAGAATTAGATAATGAATTATATGAATTAAAATTAAAAGAGACTAAGTTAAAAGAAGACTTTGCTAAAGAAAAAGAAGCTAATGAAAAAATACTAGATAAAAAGAAATCTTTAGAAATAGCTCGTCGTCATTTAAAAGAAGCTGAAAATAGTTATGATTTAGAAACGGCTGCTCGTCTAAGTCATGGAGAAATACCACGCTTAGAACAAGAACTAGAAGATTTACAAAAGAATACTAAAAATACATTATTAAGTGATACAGTTAAAGAAGAAGATATTGCTTCTGTAATATCTAAATGGACTAATGTTCCAATTTCTAAACTAGTTGAAGGTGAAAAGGATAAACTACTTAACTTAGAAGAAAATATGAAAAAAAGAGTAATAGGTCAAGATAAAGTATTAAATAAAGTAACTAATGCTATTATAAGAAGTAGAGCTGGTATAAAAGATCCTAACAGACCTATTGGTTCATTCTTATTTCTAGGACCTACTGGAGTAGGTAAAACAGAAGTAGCTAAAACTCTAGCTTATGAACTATTTGATGATGAAAGACATATGATAAGAATAGATATGTCAGAATATATGGAAAGCTTTAATGTTTCTCGTTTAATTGGTGCTGCGCCAGGATATGTTGGTTATGAAGAAGGTGGACAACTTACTGAAGCTGTACGTCGTAATCCTTATTCTATAGTATTATTTGATGAAATAGAAAAAGCTCATCACGACGTATTTAATATCTTGTTACAAATACTAGATGATGGACGTATTACAGATTCACAAGGCCGTACAGTTGATTTTAAAAATACAATTATTATAATGACTAGTAATATCGGTAGTGAATATATATTAGAAAATCTACCTAATAAAGAAGATCTAATTAATAAAGAACTACATTCTACATTTAAACCAGAATTCTTAAATAGAATAGATGAAATAATTTACTTTAATTCACTTAATAAAGATGTAGTATACCAAATACTAGATAAGATTATCAAAGAAATAGAATATCGTCTAAAAGATCGTAATATTACTATTGAATTAACTAAAGAAGCTAAAGACTATATTATAAATAATTCTTATGATGAAGCTTTTGGTGCTCGTCCTATTAAGAGATTTGTTTCAGATAATCTTGAAACATTACTAGCTATGGAATTAATAAATGATAAAATTAAAGATGGATCTCATCTATTAGTTGATGTTAACAACGACAAATTAGTTGTTAAAGAAAAATAATCTTAAATGTTAATACTTAATCTTAAGTATTAACATTTTTTTAATGCTAGAGTTATTACTTGTATGCTATTATATCTATATGGAAAGAAAAGTGTAGAAGGGGTAATAAAATGTATGTAGAAATTTTAACTAAAAAAATGAATGAATATGCCTCAGATGAATCTACAATAAAAATGTAATAAAAGGAATGATTTATATGACTTATTTAACTATTATTATAAATACAATTCTAGTATTTTTTATATCTAATACTTATCTATTTAATAAAGGATACAGAGTTAATATACCTATTATACTAATGATATTTCTAATATTATTATTT
>CAMODW010000056.1 GCA_946611635.1 uncultured Bacillota bacterium
GTAAATAGATAAAAATAAAGATTAAATATGAATATAGATATTTTCTATTGTTTTTGTTTTTATACAAGTATAGAAATATTAATAGAAATAATAAACCTCTAAATATTAATCCAATAGATAGAGTATTAGGTAAATACCTTTGTTGTAAAGATATTATAATATCTAAAGCCGGTTGAAGTAATAAAAAATAAAACAAAATCTTTTTCATATTTATCTCTCCTTTTAGTATATTCTATCATAATAAAAAGTTAGAAAGTATTATTTTCTAACTAAATGTACTGGAGTACCATCTTTATATATAGGTATTAATTCTCCTTTTATTAAAGGTGTAACATATTTTAAGAAAGGATCTTTCATTTTGTTATGCTTTGTACATATCCACTCTCTTGGTACTTTTCTTTCAACATTTGCTATGGAATGAATATCATATAATTGATAATTGATTTTATAATTTTTAGTTTTTTCTCTTTCCATTACTACCATCATACCAGTTTTTCCATTATTAGCTCCTTCGACTGCTACAGCTCCTACATTTATTGCTTCTTCAATATCAGTTAAGGAAGCTATATGGGTTGCTGATCTTTGAAGGGTTGATAATTCAATAGCACGAGTTTTTAAACCTGTTTTGGACGCTATTATATCCGCTAGTGTTTTAGCACAGCCAGATAATTGTTTATGACCGAAGGCATCTACTTTCTTTTCCCCAGCTCCGATTTCACAAATAAAATTTCCATCTTTGTTAACTATTCCTTCTGAGACAGCAATTACGATTGATTTTTTCTCAGTTGCTAATTTTTCTATCTTTTTTACAAATTTATCAATATCAAATGGTATTTCTGGCAAGTAAATAGCATCTACTCCTTCACAGGTATCATCTTTAGCTAATGCTGCTGCTGCAGTTAGCCATCCAGCATGTCTACCCATTATTTCAACTATGCAAACAGTTGGTTTTTTAACACCGAATGAAGCATTATCTCGTATAATTTCTTTTATACTTGTAGCAATATACTTAGCTGCAGAACCATAACCAGGGCAATGGTCAGTAATAGACAAATCATTATCTATTGTTTTTGGTATACCCATAAATACTTGTTTTTTATTGTTTTCTTTTGCGTAGTCTGAAAGCATTTTGACAGTGTCCATAGAATCGTTTCCTCCTATATAGAAGAAACCATCTATGTCATTTTTTTCTAGTATTTTAAATATTTTTTTATATACTTCTTTTGCCTCTGCAAATGGAGGTAGTTTGTAACGGCAAGATCCTAAAAAGGCAGATGGTGTTCTTTTTAATAATTCAATATTATTATCATCTGCTAGATAATCATCTAAATCAATAATGTTTTCATCTAAGAATCCTTCTATACCATATACCATACCATATACTTTTTCTATACCTAATTCTTTTGCTTTTTGATATACTCCTACTATTGATGAATTAATTACAGCAGTTGGTCCTCCTGATTGTCCAACAATAATTCTTTTCATTTTCTCATCTCCTGTTTTTTACTATATCATTCTATTAAACTATTTAGCAAGAAAAAAGAAGAGAGATAATAATATTATTTATCTTTCTTCATTATATTTATTTGATTCATATATAATTCATATAATTGTTTATGTTTTTTAGCTATTATTTCTAGTATAACGCCGGTAATCCATAATAGTATTGCAATAACTCCGAATAGTGTTGATACTATAAGAGTTGGAAATCTTGGAACAGCCGATGTTTTAAAGTATTCGATTAGTACTGGACTAAAGAATATTAAGAATAATATAAGAAAAATACTTGCCATTATATTAAAGAATAATGCTGGACGATATTCTTCGAATAATCTTCCAATTGTTTTTAATACTTTTATTCCGTCGCTTATAGTATTTAGTTTTGAAACGCTTCCTTCTGGTCTATCTCTATATTGAACGGGAATTTCAACAACTTTAAAATTCTTATCTACAGCATGAATAGTCATTTCTGTTTCTATTTCGAATCCTTTAGATAATATAGGAAATCCTTTTACAAAATCATAAGAAAAAGCTCTATATCCTGTCATTATATCTTTTATATTATTTTTAAATATCGTATTTATAAACCATCTAACCATTTTATTGCCAATATTATGAAATGGCCTCTTATTCTCTTGAAAATATGTACTAGATAATCTATCTCCTATAACCATATCAGCTTTACCATTTAATACTAAATCACACATTTCTCTAGCATTTTCAGCCGGATATGTATCATCTCCATCTATCATTAAATAACAATCATAGTCCAAATCTCTGAACATACTTCTAATAACATTCCCTTTTCCTTGGCGATATTCATACTTAACGATTGCTCCAGCTTTTTTTGCTATTTTATCTGTATTATCTGAAGAATTATTATCATAAACATAAATATCTGCCTCCGGCAATGCTTTTTTATAATCTTTTACAACTTTAGAAATTGTTTGTGATTCATTATAACAAGGAATCAAAACAGCAATTTTTTTCTTTTCCATATAATCTCTCCTTAACTAATTACAATAGTATTATATCATAATAATAATAGTTTATAATCTATATTATAAAAGAAGGATATTAATTAGATTGTAATGTGAACATATATTTGGTAAAATTAATCCCGTTAGGAGGTACGATATGGATAAATTTGAATTAGTATCTAATTATAAACCTAATGGAGATCAACCTGAAGCTATTAAAGAACTAGTTAATGGTTTAAAAGAAGGAAAAAGAGATCAAGTGTTACTTGGTGTTACTGGATCAGGTAAAACTTTTACAATGGCTAATGTAATAGCTGAAGTTAATAAACCAACCCTAATACTTGCTCATAATAAGACTCTAGCTGGGCAATTATATTCTGAATTTAAAGAATTATTTCCTAATAATCATGTAGAATACTTTGTTTCATATTACGATTATTATCAACCTGAAGCTTATGTACCTCAAAGTGATACTTATATAGAGAAAGATGCTTCAATTAATGATGAAATAGATGAACTAAGGCATGGTGCTACTAGTGCTTTAATTAATAATAGAGATGTTATAGTAGTTGCTTCTGTTTCTTGTATATATGGTATTGGTGAAAAAGAAGAATATGAAAAAATGATGTTAACTCTTACTGTAGGAGAAGAAATGAATAGAAGTTATATTATTAACAAATTAGTAGATATGACTTATGAAAGAAATGATTTGGATTTTCATAGAGGAACTTTTAGAGTTAGAGGAGACTCTATTGATATTATACCTGTAAATGAAAGAGCTGCTGGTATAAGAGTAGAACTATTTGGTGATGAGATAGATAGAATTACTACATTTGATCCTCTTACAGGTAGTGTTATTCAAAGTAAAAAGACTATAAGTATCTTCCCTGCTTCGCATTTTGTTACAGGAAAAGAAAAATTACAAGAAGCTATTAAAAGAATAGAAGAAGAATTAGAAGATAGATTAAAAGTATTACATGATAATGGGAAACTATTAGAAGAGCAACGTCTTAGAGAAAGAACTAATTACGATTTAGAAATGTTAAAAGAAACAGGTTTTTGTAATGGTATAGAGAATTATTCTAGGCATTTATCATTACGAGCAGCTGGAGAAACTCCTTGTTGTTTATTAGACTTCTTTCCTGATGATTTTTTATTAATGGTAGATGAGTCTCATGTTACTCTTCCTCAGGTTAGAGCTATGTATAACGGAGATAGAATGCGTAAGCAAACACTAGTTGATTATGGATTCAGATTACCTAGTGCATTAGATAATCGTCCATTAAAATTTGAAGAATTTGAAAATAAGATTAATCAAGCAATATATATATCTGCTACTCCTGGTGACTATGAATTAGATTTAGTTAATCATAAATATGTTGAACAAGTTATAAGACCAACAGGTTTATTAGATCCTATTATAGAGGTAAAAACTTCAGAAGGACAGATAGATGATGTTATTGAACAAATCAATATTAGGAAAGAAAGAAATGAAAGAGTCTTAATAACTACTTTAACAATACGAATGGCTGAAGAATTAACTAATTATTTAAAAGATGTAGGTATTAAAGTTGCTTATTTACATAGTGAAGTTAAGACTTTAGAAAGAATGAAAATAATACAAGAACTAAGACTCGGTAAGTATGATGTTGTTGTAGGAATAAATTTACTTAGAGAAGGTATAGATATACCTGAGGTAAGTTTGATATGTATTATGGATGCTGATAAGCAAGGCTTCTTAAGAAGTACAAGAAGTTTAATCCAAACAATAGGTAGAGCTGCAAGAAATGCAAGTGGTAAAGTAATTATGTATGCTGATAACATGAGTGATTCTATGAAGGAAGCTATATCAGAAACTGAAAGAAGAAGAAAAATTCAAGAAGATTATAATATTAAACATGGCATTACCCCTAAAACTATTATAAAAGAAATTAGAGCTTTAATTAGTAATGAGGGAGATAAAGAGATAGAGAATAAAGATGTTGAAAAACTAAGTAAGAAAGATAAACAAGAAATTATGATTAAGATAGAAAATGAAATGAAACAAGCAGCTAAGAATCTAGATTTTGAAAGAGCAATGGAACTAAGAGATATCTTATTTGAAATGAAAGCAGAATAAAGAGAGTTCGAATGAACTCTCTTATTTATTAAAATGATATATATTTTTTTCTTAAATAATGATATTATATATATGCGGTTGTCCTTGTAGCTCAGTTGGATAGAGCATCCGCCTCCTAAGCGGGGGGTCGGCAGTTCGAATCTGCCCAGGGACACCATAAAAAAACAAAGATTGATTATTTAATCAATCTTTTTGTTTGTAAAAAAAGATATATTTATTATATAACTTCTTTTAAGTCATATATAAATATACCTCCCGCTTTTTCCTGCATGGAAAATTCTATTTCTTCTTCTTCATATATTTGAATACCTTTATCCTCTAAATGGACAAAGAATTCTTCATCGTCGACTTCAATAAAACCACAATTTGTAGAATTATTCCATAGCTTTACTCTACCTTTCATCTCACACCTCTTACCATGCATTTATTATAGCATACATCTGTTCGTTTTTGAACTTTTTTAGTTATATAAAAAAGTTATAAAGTAATAAGAGAAAGTTATAATTATTATTCTATGTTTTTAAAGTCTTTGGGATTTCCTTCATTAAATGATAATAATAAAATATCATTATGATTTTGTAATTCTTTGCCATCAATGATAGTATTTAAAAAGTCTTCTATATTATTATATTCGTTTTCGTCTATATAACAGGTATATTCATTTTCCTTTTTTACTACTTCTATTGCATATATATTATTTATTTTTATATATGATAAAGGTAAACCATATAATCTTATTATTTTTATAAGATCTTGTGTTTTTACAGTAATAGGTTTATAAGTAAATTTCTTTATTCCTTTTTTATAATTATATATTTCATT
>CAMODW010000057.1 GCA_946611635.1 uncultured Bacillota bacterium
TTTTGCATCATTTCAAATATTTTTATTCTTTCTTCCTTTGTAAAAATATCTTTTTGACTTTTAAATTTGCTTAATGCCCACTTCCAAAAATTATATCCGAAATGTCTATCCTTGTATACTTTATTAAAAATTTTTAATTTGTTTTTGTAGCGAGGTATGAAATGAAAATGTACATGTGGTTTTTCATTATCTTTATAAGCATTGTTCATGAGGCAGGCAAAATTGAACATTGTTGAATTAAATAGTTTTTTTGATACTCTTTCCAACTCTTTTTCTAATCTTCCTAATTCTTTCCAATCTTCATCCGTTAATTCGCTTAAATTTTCTTTGTCACAAGATATAATGCAATCGCCAACAAATTCTTGGCACCAATCTACAAATACAACTTTCCATGTTTTGCCTTTGTATAATTCCATTATTATCACCTGAAATCAATTATACCATACAAAAAACGGATTCTCATCCGTTCTATATATAAATTATTTGATGCTTTGTTATCTCTTTTTATAAACTATTATTTCTGGATCACTTACATTATCTCCATATTCACATACGAGTAAAAAATTCATATTAGCAAGTATTCCAAAGTACTTTTTCATATCTTTATTATTAAATAAACATTCAACTTGATTACCAAGATATGCTTCATTATCATTTAATAGTTTAATTTTTTCGCCGTTTGGTAGAGAATACTCCATATTAACAAATTCTCCATGCAGTGGATATAATTCTTCTATTTTAGGCATACCATCTATATTTAAAGAATTAAAGTCACATAATAATTCCTTTTTAAGAGACTCAAATTTGCTTTTTCCTCCAATTTCAATATACTTTGCTATCCAACATTTTTTACCAAACGGACACCCGTTTGTTTCTTTACATCCTTTACACTTATTGCCTTTAAATAATTCACAATCTTCACAATTGGCATCACATATTGATTTCATACTATTACCTCCATATATTTAATACACTATTACTCAGATTATTACAAGGCTTGAATATAGTTTAATTATATGTTTATTAATTGTCATTTCAAGTATTTAAAAGATGCTTTTTTTACAATGTAAGTGTTTTTCTTTTGTTACTCATAATCATTTGTAACAAATCTCTTATACTATGTTCTTTATCTACTATATAGCAATCTATTCCTGCATTTTCGGCACCAGCTTTATCGCTTTTAATACTATCACCTACCATTATACAGTCTTCTTTATCTGTATCACCAATAGCTAATTCAAAGGATTCTAAATCAGGTTTCATTGCATCCTCTCCTGCAACTATTTTATCTATATAATCGTATAAACCTGCTCTCTTTAATCTTGGTATTTGTGTTCCACTAAACCAACTAGTTAATATTACTATTTCTTTACCATTTTCTTTTAGATATTTAAATAGTTCTATGACACCGTCTACGACTTCGTCTTTTATTGTTTCACCATTATAAATCATCCAACCTTTTATAGTTTCTTCACTAACTGTAAAACCATAACTTTTAAAATATTCACTTAATGTCTTAAAATCGTATTTAGGGAATTCCAATTCATATTTATTTAAAATATCTTGTTTTTGTTTAAAAAATTCTTCTTGTTCTTCTAGTGGGATTCTCGCTCTAAAATAATCATCTTCTTTAGACCAATCTGGAATTAATAAAGTATAGTCTAAATCAAATATGTATTTTTTATAATCCTTCATAGTTTTCCTCATTTCTAGAATACTATTGTATACTAAAATAGTTATTAAAACAACTCTGAATTAAGTAATGATTTTACTATATATTATTGCTTTTATATTTTCCTATTATATTTGTACAATTTTTTTACTAATGGGGAATACTCTACTTTGGATAAATCTTTTTTCTTTTTCTTTTGATAATTCGTTTATGTTATACTTTCGTCCTGATTGTAAAAGTTGTAACATTGTTAATATATTGGATAATTTTGACATAAAAATCACCACGTTTATTATAGCATAAGAAAATCGAGTATTAACTCGATTTCTTAGATTATTTAAAAATCAGTCTAGCAACAAATATTACGATACAAGCACCTATTACTGAAGCAACTATTGTTCCTAGTACTCCACCAAAAGATATTCCAAGTAGGTTAAATATAAAGCCACCTACAAAGCCACCTACAATACCCAATATAGCATGTTTAATGAATCCTCCAGAAGTACGCATTATACCTCCAGCTATCCATCCTGATATGGCTCCGATTATGATAGACACTAAAATATTTACCCAATCCATACTAATTCCTCCCATTATCTTTATTATACAAATGTGTTTTTATCATTTCAATATATATTGAATCACTAAGTTAAAAAGCAAAATAAAGCTAGCTAATATATTGTTTTTTATCTACCATATAGATTTGTACTGATTTATTTTGTTATGTGCGGCGAAAAGTTGATGAACCACTTTCGTCAACATATTCTTCTTCAAGATATCCTTTTTCTGACTCCTTATTTAGTAATTCTGATAAAGATATAGGATAAAGCAGTTTTTTAATTTTTTGCTCTACTCCATAACCATCTCCAAAATACTCTTTTGCTTGTTTTATAAAATGATCTCTTCCGAATCTATCAATATACCTAGATACTTTATGAGGACCTCCTAGCTCATACAATACATTAAGAGGAAGTGATTTAATATCTTCTGGTATATCAGGATAATGATCTTTACCATTTCGTATTCTCTCAGTTAACTCTCCATGTATTCCGTTGTTTCCAGGTTTACCATTTGCTAAGGATTCAACTGCTTCCTCAAATAAATCAAAGTTTGCTTGACTCTTTTTTTTCACTAATTCTCTATTAAATTCAAATACTCCACCCAATCTATCTAATAATGTAAATGGCATTTTATAAACTAATGGATTCAAAGGAGTGGCGGAATAATCATAAAAAAGCTCCTCTTCTTCTATTTCCCAAGGTTCGCATCTTTTTTTTTGCAAAAAATCTTTAAAACTAGCTTTTGAACACTTCGTTTTAAAAAAAATCACTTTATCAACTAAAATTTCATAGGCCGTATCTAAGTAATCGGGGTTATCTCCTACAAGTGTTGCTACCCTACGAATATATTGTTCCATACTGAAATCATAATTTTCTTCGTCTGTTTGATTCTTTATATAATAGTGAATAGCATGTCCATTATATGAAAATTCTGAATAATCCTTGTTTCGTTCTATAGAAACTTTCCCATCTTTTTCTTTAGTGAATGTTATAATAAGATCATCATTATCTATAGTTAAGTCAAATTCAATAGTTGCAGTAATGCTATCACCTACATTAAGATATGATAAAACTGTAGCAAGTTCTTTTTCAGCGGAATACCAGCCATAATTATAAAATCTTGCTCTACATTCTTTGTGATCTTCTGAAAATGAGAACCAAGCTGGTGGTGTAAGTAATTTAATTAAAAATTCAAATTTTTTAGCGTCTTTTCCTTTATATTCTATTTTCTCCCAATTATCTCCAACCGACATATTAATTCCTCCAATTTTATTACTTATAATAAACCTCTCTTTATGTATTATATATAATATACCATACTTTTTTTACAATTTTTTAGCATAAACTATTTTTGAACAAGATTTTTTACATCTTTATTTTAGATTTTGTATCACTTTGTTCTGAGCTAAAATAGCCACTCCTTAATAGGAGAATCTACATTTAAACTATAATTATCCATATAAATGTATCTACCTACTTTATATATTTATTATATCATGTTAACTTTAAAATACCGAAAAGAGTATCTAAAGCGGTACTGAACATATAAACTCGCAATTTTTTAGCAAAGAAAAAACTCGCATTTTCCCTTATTTTATGCAAGTTTGCGAGTTGTTTACCACAAAATTGTTTGTATTTTTTACCACTGCCACATGACGTTTAAGTTTGGCACTTTTTCGTCAATGATTTTTATTAAATCCTTATATTTTCTCGCTTTTATTCATTCATTTTCACCCTTTTTCACTGCTCGTCTATAGCTGATGGTATCTAAAAGGTTTCTAAATAATGTAATGTTCAAATTATTAAACCTAGTTTATTTACTAGTCAATATTATACATGTTATAATTATTTTGAAAAGTAGATGATGCATAATATGATATTATTAGATAGAATTAGAATTAAGAGAAATCCAAGACTTATAGAATTTATAAAAAAGCCAAGTGATGAATTAATTAAATATGCCATTAGTTGTGGATACATAATCGGTTACCCTGATCTAGAAAATTTTAGTGAGTTATGCACACATGAATGTTTCCTAGAGAAATTTAAAAAAGACCCAACATTCTTAGAAAATTTAAAAAAATTTGGTTTTAGCATAGACTTAAAACCAATTTATAAAATTGTTTTTGATAGTAATCCTACTCAACTATTAAATTTTTATAATTATAAGATTTTTAATAATATTGATTATGTTTCATCAATTATAGATATAGAAATAATATATATGTACATTATAGAAAACTATAGAAATGATGAAATACCTCAAGAAGTCAATTCAAAA
>CAMODW010000058.1 GCA_946611635.1 uncultured Bacillota bacterium
GAGTATTATTAAGTCAACTGATAATGAGCGTAATTTATTAGCGCGTATTATGCGTTCTGAAGCTATTGGTGAAGGTAATTTAGGTATGCTTATGGTCGGCGATGTTGTTGTTAATAGGGTTTTAGCTGATTGTTTAACTTTTAAAAATATAAATACTATTAGTGATGTGATTTATCAACCAAATCAATTTTCTGGTATAAATAATTCTTTATTTTATGGTAATCCTACTACTGCTGAAAAGAATTTAGCTGACAGAATTATTAAAGGAGAATATTATTATCCTGCGACTAATGCTTTATGGTTTTATTCTCCTAAATCTGGTGTAGCTTGTCAAAGTACTTGGTATAATCAAAAGTTAGCAGGCAAATATAAAAGTCATTGTTTTTATAATCCTGATGTTGGGGTTTGTAAAACTATTCGTTAAAAAAAACACTTTAAAGTGTTTTTTATATTATTAATTTTTGACCTATTTTTAATGTATTTGTTGTTAGATTATTTTTTCTTTTTATTTCATCTACTGATACATTATATACTCTAGCTATACTATATAAAGTATCACCACTTTTTACTATATATGTTATAGAGTTTGTTTCTGCGATTGGTATTTTTATATTTTGTCCTATACTAAGTAAGTTCGAAGTTAAGTTATTAAATTCCATTATTTCTTGTACTGATACTCCATATGTTTTAGATATACTATAAAGTGAATCTCCTTTTTTTATTGTATAGTTTATAAATTCTGTTGTTTGTTCTTCTTGTTCTATATCTTTTATAGGTATTTTTAGTGCTTGATTTATTTGTAGTGTTGTACTACTTAAATTATTAAATGTTAGTATTTCATTTGGTGTTGTGTTATATGAATTAGCGATACTATAAAGTGTGTCTCCTTTTTTAACTATGTATGTTACATAGTCTTCTTTGTTTACCGGTTCCGTTGGTATATTTAATATTTGATTTATTTGTAATGTATTACTTGTTAAGTTATTTGCTTTTTTTAGTTGGTCTACTGTTATGTTATATTTACGAGCTATAGAATATAAACTATCTCCTTTTTTTACAGTATATGTATTACCTATTATTGGTTCTGTTCCTTGATCATTTATTCTTAATATTTGGCCT
The DNA here is from genome assembly GCA_946611635.1 of uncultured Bacillota bacterium. Lineage (GTDB taxonomy): Bacteria > Bacillota_I > Bacilli_A > RF39 > UBA660 > Coprovivens. The sequence continues at coordinate 1,120 of CAMODW010000058.1, forward strand.
ATTCTTAATGTATTAGACGTTAAATCATTAAGTGTTTTTAATTCATTAACTGTTATATTATATTTTTTAGCAATACTCCATAATGTATCACCACTTTTTACTACATATGTATTACCTGATACTTGATCATATGGTGTATTAGTATATTCAGCAAGTCCTTTAACTACTGCTTCAGCTAGATTTCTCCAATTATTTTTAAGTTTAGATACATCATCCCCTGTACTATCTAAAAATCCATATTCCACTATTATAGGTTGTGTAACTCCAGTATTTCTGTGGATAAAATAATAATCTTTTGATGTATCAGAGGGTAATCTTCTTTGATATACTTTTCTAACATTTTGACCAGCAGCTGATATATTATCAGCTATAATATTAGATAAATTACTATTATTACGTAGTGCATATATTACTTCTGCACCATCTCCTCCTGGTGACGACTCTTGTAGTTATTTAATATTCATTAGGCCTTGATAATCAACCTTTATTTTCTCATCATCTATAATTATCTTTACTTCAATATTATTATTAATAATTTTACCAAATTCAACAACAACAGTACTATCAATAAAATCAATAAATTCTTGTGTGTCAAATATTTCAATCATGTCTATTTTCGAATTTAAGTTTGTTGGTAATTCAATATACTTTTTATTTTCAATACTTTTATATTGCTTTTCATTAAAATAATCTACAAAGAAGCTAATATATCCTTTAATATTATTTAATTCAATATCAATATTTACCAAAAGTGAAAATCCTTTTTTGTTATTGCAAGTTGCATCTACATATTTTATTTCAGATGATATTACTTTGTATTCTTTATTATTAATTTTTAATGTTGATTTCATATATTATTTTTTAATACCTTGACTAATCTTTTTTCTAATTTAGGTCTTGCGAACTCTTCTTCTAATGTTAGTATACTGTCTTTATATCTAGAATAAGCAAAATTATAATCACCTTTTTTTATCGCATTAACACATGCTTGCACAACATTTTCATAAATATAGTTAAATATTTCATCATTGTTTTCGTTTTCGTTTATAGCATCAACCACAACAGGTGCAGTATTATAGTAATGTTTTATATCATCCGTTGAAACAAACTCATCCCTGAACCATCTAAGAATTGTTAATTCTTCACAATTATCATCAAAATTTTCATTCATATGTCTCATACATGCAGTTGTTAAATAGCATTGCGTATCAGTTGAAGATTTTTCTGATTTATCAGCATTATGTGAATCAATTCGCCCACTACCAGTATTAGTGTCATAATTAATTGTGTCTCTAGTGTGTCCACCCTTTACTCTTTCATCACCATCATATATGTCAATTCTAACTCTATCATCACCATTTATCCTTATTAGACCTCCATCTTTTGTTTCATATCCTTCTCGTTCTTCGTTATAACTCATTTAAATCACCCTTCCTTAAAAATTATAATATATCATTAATTTTAAAAAATCAATCATTTTAGTTAAATTTTTTGCTGCATATTTTCGTTTATTTTATGAAATTTTGCCACATCTTCCATATGGATTTCTTATTGGATTTTTATCAACATATTTGAAAGTGTAATCTTGTAATATTTTATATTTAAATTTAATTGTTATATTTCTATCCTCGTCAGCTTCTATTCTATCTATTATGGTAAATAGCAAGTCTCTATTTAGCTTTTCTATATTCAGTAATTCTTTTATTTTTTTAGTATAATTTGGTACTTTATTAGCACTATTTTTTCTCTTTAAAATTTCAAGTTCTATTTCTTCTAATTTATCTTTTAATAATTTCATTTTTTGTTCATAAGGAGATACTATCATTTTATATGAGTCTAAAGAAATATTACCATCAATTCTATCTTGATAAACTGTTTGAATATTAGAAGTTAATTTTAAAATATCTTTTTCTATATCTTTCTTTATGTCATCAAGTGATTTAGTACCTGAATTAGTTCTACGAACTATTTCTTCATTTAATTCTTTAATACTCAATCCTTTAAATAAATCAGACAATAGTTTATTTAATTCTTCTAATACTTCTTCTTCAAAATAATCATATGGAAAGAAATGAGTCTTGCATCTTCCTCTAATTGGGTCTCTGGCATATCTATTACAATTAATTGTCCAGTAATCATGATTCTTTCTATAAATTACTCCTAATCTATTTCCACACTCTTTGCAATAGATTAATCCTTCTAATAATCTAGTTGGTCTTTTTGTTCTTACATTAACTTTTCGGTTATGATTATCTCTTTTCTTATTAATTATTCTAAATGTCTCTTTATCCACTAATGGTTCATGAGTATTTTCTACTATAACCCATAGGCTTTGATCTAGTGTTATCTTCTTTTTAGATTTATAACTAATGTTAGTTTGAGTATGTTGTACCATATCACCAGTATACATTCTATTTTGTAATATTTTTTTAACTGAATGTATTGTCCATATATCTTTTTCTTTTACTCTTGAAGATATTGGTAAATTTTTATAAGCACTTGGCGTTGGTGCTCCTAATTTAGTAAGACGAGTTGCTATTTCAGATATTCCTATATCATTTGCTCTCCATTCAAACATCTGCTTAACATAAGGTGCTGTATTAGGATCTATAATTAGATGTCCTTTATCTTCTGGATCTCTCATATAACCATAACATGGTTTACTACCTATAAATTTACCATCTTTTCTTTTAGCATCTAATACATTTCTTATTTTTAATGAGTTTTGTTTACTATAATAATCATTACAAGCAATAATGAATGTTGATGAATCATTACTTGCTTGATTCTTCATACTATCATAGTTTTCAACAATAGATATAAATCTTACCTTATTTTCAGGAAAGTAAGTTTCAATATAATAACCTGTCATTACATGATCTCGACCTAATCTAGATAAATCTTTTACTACTATAAGATTAATCTTTTTATTTTTTATATCTTCAATCATTCTAATAAATCCTGGTCTA
>CAMODW010000059.1 GCA_946611635.1 uncultured Bacillota bacterium
AAAAAAATAAGAATAATTAGTGAGGTAATAAATATGAAAGATAATAAAAAGAAAATAATAACTATAGCTATTATATTAATAGCTATAGTAGTTATAATATTAGGAACTATAGGAGTAATAAGTTTAACAAAAAAAGCTCCTTCTAATGATAAGACACCAAATAAAGAAAATAATAATTCTAATAATTCTAATAATAACCAAGTAATATATGAAACTACTGTTTATGAGAATAAAGAAAATAATACCTATGATAAAGAAACATCTTTCTTACTTGCTATAGAAGATATAATTGATATTGAGAATAAAGGTACAACAGTTATTGGTACAGTTGAAAGAGGAGAAATTAACATTAATGAAGAAGTAGATGTTGTTGGTTTTGGTCCTTCTAAAAAAGCAACAATTAAAAGTATCGATAAAGAAGGAGTTGGAGATGTAAAAAGTGCTCAAAAAGGAGATAGAGTAAGTATTACATTAAAAAATACAGCCATCGAAGAATTATCAGTTGGACAAGTTTTAGCTAAAGAAAACACTATCGAAGCAAATTATAAATTTACAGCTGAAATACATGTATTAAATCAAGCTGAAATAGGAGAAGCATATCTCTTCGATGGAGGTAATCAACAATTCTATTTTAGAACAACTGAAGTTTCTGGTATTATGACATTACCTGGAGAAGTAAAAAGAGTAACAAATGATGAAACAGCTACAATTAATGTAGAACTAGAAACAGGAATTGCTATGGAAGAAGGAACTACCTTTACTATTCGTTTTGGCGATAAAGTTCTAGCTACAGGAACAATAACTAAAGTTAACTAACTATTGACTTAATAAAAAGAAATAATATAATAATGATATATATATGTTATCAAGAGCGGACGAGAGAATCGGCTTTATGACTCCGCAGCAACCTATTAGGTTAGGTGCTAATACCGACAAAGTGTAATGCTTTGGCTGATGATTATTATTTTATCTAAAAAATAGAAATCTTTCAGAGCATGAAAGATTTTTCTTTTTCTTGAAACATATATAAAGAGAAAGAAGGAATATTATGAAAAAACTATTTACATCAGAGAGTGTAACTGAAGGACACCCTGATAAACTATGTGATTTAATATCAGATAGTATTTTAGATGAATATCTAAAAAAAGATAAAAATGTAAGAGCAGGAATAGAAACTGTAGCTGGTAAAAATACTATATTTATTACGGGAGAAATAACTTCTAATATTGAAATAGATATAGAAAAAGTAGTAAGAAACACTATTAAACAAATTGGTTATTTAGGCAAACAAGATATTGATTATAAAACTTGTAATATAATTATTAATATTTCTAAACAATCAGAAGATATAGCTTTAGGTACTAATGATGACGTAGGAGGAGCAGGAGATCAAGGTATGATGTTTGGTTTCGCTTGTAACGAAACCAAAGAATTAATGCCATTATCTATCTCTCTAGCCCATGCTCTTACAAAAAGATTAACAACAGTTAGAAAAGAAAAAATAGTTAAAGATTTAGGTCCAGATGGAAAAGCTCAAGTAACAGTAGAATATGATGGAGATAGAATAAAAAGAATAGATACTATCATTGTATCTACAGAACATAAAAATAATAAAAAAATAGAATTATTAAAAGAAGAAATAACCAAAGAAGTAATTAATAAAGTAATACCATCTAATCTATTAGATAAAGATACTAAAATCCTAATAAATCCTACTGGACGCTTTGTAATAGGAGGTCCTCTAGGAGATAGTGGTTTAACAGGTCGTAAAATAATTGTTGATACTTATGGCGGTCATGCTCGTCATGGAGGTGGAGCCTTCTCAGGAAAAGATCCTACTAAAGTAGATAGATCTGCTTCTTATATGGCTCGCCATATAGCTAAAAATATTGTAGCTAATCACTATGCTGATAAATGTGAAATACAACTATCATATGCTATTGGAGTTAAAGAACCTATATCAATAAATATTAATACTTATAATACTAATAAAATAAGTGAAGAAGAAATACTTAATATAATATTAAATAAATTTGATTTAACTCCTCAAGGAATAATAAATTACTTAGACCTAAGAAAACCTATCTATACTAAAACTACTAATTATGGCCATTTTGGTAAAGAAGATCTAAGTTGGGAGAGAATAATAAACCTATAAAATAGTATTCAAGAATTAGATGTTACAAATGTAATTACTGAAACAATATAAGATAAATAGATAAATTCTTGACATTATCAATAATTATGATATGATTATTACCGAAACAAATCTATTAGGGGATGTATTTATGGAGCAAAATATGGAAGTTACAAAAATGAATATATCAAAAGAAAATATAAAACTTAATTCCATAAGATTAACTCTTTATCAAATGATAAAAGATGTCTTTGATATATTATTTTCTTTCATTGGTATTGTATTAATGTTACCAATCGCCCTAATAATTAAAATAGCTTATATGTTATCTGGAGACTTCCATAGTATATTCTTTGTCCAAAAAAGAATCGGTAGAAACGGTAAAGAGTTTGATTTATACAAATTTAGAACCATGGTTCCAAATGCTGATGAAATATTATTTGAAATGTTAAAAAAAGATAAAAAATTAGCAAAAGAATATAAGATTAATAAAAAACTTGAACATGATCCTCGTATAACTAGAATAGGTCGTATAGTTAGAAGGTTTTCAATTGATGAATTACCACAATTCTTAAATGTTTATTTAGGAGATATGACTCTAATAGGTAATCGTCCATATTTACCAAGAGAAAAAGAAGATATGGGGAAATATTATAATGATATAATAAAAACTAGACCTGGATTAACGGGATATTGGCAAGTATCAGGACGTAGTAATACTACCTTTGAACAAAGATTAAAATTAGAACAATACTATTCTAATAATTGTTCTTTATGGATGGATATAAAAATATTCTTTAAAACATTTAAAGTAGTAATCTTTGGAAAAGACGCAAAGTAAAAGTATATAAGAAATTATATACTTTTTCTTTGCATTCAATATAGCATTATTTTGTAATACATTATTTTAATAGATTATTTTATTTGTTATAATACTGGCTAAGGAGGAGATACATTTGAAAATTAATAATGAATGTGCAAGAAAAATCCTATTTGAAGTTGAAAACATTCCTTATGGGGAAACAATAACAGTTGCTAAACTACAAGAGAGAATATCTGAATTTTCAATTGAAGATGTATTAGCAATTGTAACATTATTTAATAAGGAACATTATTTAACTGTTCTTGATAAAGTTAGTTATGATGACAACGATGTACTAAGAGATCATAAAATTAAAGGTTTAACAGAAAAAGGGTATAAAAGCCTAGACTTGATTAGAAATGATGAGGATTGGAATCAAATTAAATCAAAAATAAATAATTTTGATGAAATATCTATTTATACAATTTTTGATATAGCAAATAAGATTATGAATGTTAAACACAATAATTTATTTGATTTACCGAATAATCTATTAGTTCAAAACAACAGATGGTAATACTAAAGGGTTTAACCCTTTCTTTTTATGGTTATAATAAAGCATTTATCAAAAATGAAGATAGTATTATTTATACTTATATGATATAATCATTTTAGAATAGGTGATAGTATGAAATATATAAAATACTTGTTAATAACTTTATTACTAGTACCATTCATAGTACTAGCAGAAACTAAAAACGTCGAAATAAAAAGTATTAGTAATTATGTAGATAAGTCAGACGCAGCAGAAGAACTAGAAAAACCAAATATCGAAGGTTTAAAACTAGGTTTTAAGTTAAAGTTTACTAAGCAAGATGACTTTATTAAATATAAGTTTATAATAAAAAATAATACTGATAAAGATTATGAAATAGATAATAGTAGTACCTTTAATAAAAAGAAATTTATAAGATATGACTATGAAGTAGAAAATAATGCTAAAGTGTTAAAAGCTAATGAAGAATTATCTATAAATGTAACTATTACATATGTAAAAGAATTAGATGACTCTGAATTTGAAAATGGAGTATTTACCGAAACAAATCAAGTATCATTAGAATTAGTAAA
>CAMODW010000060.1 GCA_946611635.1 uncultured Bacillota bacterium
TCATGTGCATGTATAAAACCTATATTAATACTACACATCAAAAAAATAAAAATAGTTTTCATAATTATTCCCAAAATATAATTCCTAGATTAGATCTACCATATTTATCTTTTCCAATAAAAGGATTGTTTTCATATTTATTCTTCATATCATTTTTCACCTTATAAAAAGCTTCATGAAAAGTTGTATTAGGGCTTTCATGCAGTTCTTTATAGAACGCAAGAGCAAAATCGGTAGCAAAAAATTCTTTTACATCTATTATATAGGATATAATATTTCTTGCACCAGCTGCAAAAAAAGCTTTGGCGACTGTTACCCTGTAGGGGTTATATAAATCACTTGCAATTGATCCAGTTGAACATGCATCTAAATATACCAACAAGTTTTTATGCAGATATGTCTTTAATATATCTGGTACAGACATAAAATTACTATTATCTTCATTATATTTAGATAAAGCCAATCCATATCCTTTTAATGCTGTTCTACCAAGAATTGCATTACCAAAGTCTAAGTTAGTATTAATTTCTTCATCCGCATTTTTTGCCAGTCCGTGAGTTGAAACATGGAAAATGCCCACGTTTTGATTAATGTTATAAAAATTGTTTTTATTAACATTAGTGCCAGAAAGAGAATGAAATTTATTTCCATAGAGATTGTTCATAAAGGCAATTATCTCCCCTCCGTTTTTTAATCTCTCAAAATATTTGGGGGCAAGTTTTTTCCCATATTCAATATCCCCATAGAAAGAAATATACCTTCCACTTAAAGAGTCAGATTTTTTCTTATACTTCAAATCATATAAAGAATATTTCATATAAATTTTATCATTGCAATAAGCCACATCTTCATTTTTTAAATCTCCAATTGGGCAAATATAAATTTTCTCATAGTTTGAGTATTTATCTTCAATAAATTTCATACAGCTATAATAAGATGTATAGAACATCTTTTTCCCTGAAACAATCGGTGTTTGGCAATCGGGAGTTATAATAATATAGCTAACTACATCTATTCCTTGAACAGTCGCAGGATATAACAGAACAGCACACTCTTTAGAACCAAGAGAAGATTGTATGTCTTTCCATGATTCATTATAGTATGACTCGAATCTAGAGTTTTCTCCTAAATACAATTCCAGATCGTTGTAATTTAATAAAAAGTTTACTCTTTCCTCAGCATAATTCATATCAAATAGAGAGTCTCCACTAGCTGCAAAATATAAGTATAGAGAATGCATGATACTATTTATGCAAAAATCTGAATAGATATCGGATGAATCATGTAATTCTAATATGTCCGGATATAAGTTATGAAATGCATAATCGAAATCACCTTGAAATATACTACGTATAACTTCATTTCTATAAATAGAGGCAAGGGCATCAATATCTCCAGCTAAAGATGTATTAAATATTTTTCTATAGCCATATATATATACGTTAAAATAGTCTATTAAGTCAGAGTTTGTTCTATTTAATTCATTTCTATATTCTTCATAACCGATGCATAGTATGTGTAATGACTCCAATAGAAATGAATATTTTTTCATCAAATCTTTTTTCTCTTTATTTGGCAGAGATTTGAAATCACATTTTAAACTTCTAAGACTGTCTACAATATTAAAAAAAACAAAATCGGCTTTGGCTTTTGGAATACTCATCCCTTTCTCTCTGCCTAGGGCGGCAATGACTAATCCCCAAGAACGGAGTCCAGACCATGTATAATTATCACTTTCGGTTGATAATAATTTATCTAAAAGAAGACTCGCTTTTGAGGCATCTTGCAAGTAATAGAATATCAAACGTTCTTGCCATCCGATGTTGCTATTTTGTGCGATAGATGTATTTGTTGAAAGAAGGCTAAAAACAATACACAATATGATTATCTTAATGTTTTTCATTTTATTTTATCTTTAACACAAATATTACCAAATTTATATGCTTTTGACAACCAACACACAACTTTACGGGTGCTATAGACAAATAAAATAGGATTTATCTTCTCATAATACGTAGTTATTTTATTATTTCTATTTCACCTTCAAATATGTAAATTAAATCCCAATCCTTTTCTCTTAGAATTTTATATTTAACAATACCTTCATATTTTGCAAATAATGATAGGTCTAAAATTATTTTGTTATTCACAATCTTGAGTTCTTTGTATCCAGATTCTCCATTTATTAGGATTTTGTAAGTATAGATAGAATCTACAGAAATTGGCAACACAAAATTTCTTCCAGCGCAAATAAGTGGGATATTAGAACCTTTACCTAAACAACTTTTTATATATTGTGATACTGTAATATTCTTACTCTTTGCTTGACGTTTTGTAAATAATATTTCAACATCAGGATTGTTAATATCAAATGCTATAAAACCATGGTTATCTTTAGACCATCTTATATATTGGTTAGATTTTATGATATCACCTTCCTTACATGGCTTATTACCAATAATAACTTTATGTCCTTCTGGGGAAAGATATGAAATTCTATATGGACCACCAGCAATGCAATCTAAACAGAGTGTACACCAAACAGGCACTAAAAAGAGAATCTGAAATAATAGTTTTGTTTTCATATTGATTATTTTTTCTTTATAGTATTATAGATGTCAGAGCAAATAGGTATAAATGTAAACCACATAATTGGATACCAAGCATTGTAAAATATATTAAAACAGGTGTATAAGAGTAATGAAACAAAGTGGAAAAAAGTTGCCCAACCTACGAAAGATAATAATAAAGAAATAATTTCTGAGTTGAATAATTCAAACCTTCCTTTTAAGTTATTTAGAATACTTCCCTTATAGTATATAATTATATAGATACTACAATAGAACACAAACAAAAACAAGACATGAAGCCAATTGATTATATGCTTATGCTGAGATAAATGATTAAGGGCATTAACCAGTATTATCGAGCCAGGAACATCTCCCAAATAAGTCATGTGTTTATCTGTTCCAAACAAATTACTTATAACTATAATTTTATTTGAGATACTTGATTTATACCATTCGATTCTGCGTTCTTTTAATTTATCTTTTTCTTTAAAAACATTGATATTGTGATACATTAATTTTGTATAGTCTGTGTTACCTGAACTAAATATCTGGCTGTTTTTTATTAATATGTCAAATAGAATAACATTTGAACTTTGACAAAGAGAGCGATTGTCAAAGTAAAGCAAATTAAAAAAATATCCATTAATCGTCCTACCTGTCATCTCTTTATAGGCATACAACGGTAATGTCATAAGAGAATCAGAATCAACTCCATAATCAAATCTAATAAACTCCGGAGAAAAAACTCCCCTATGATAATCAACTGACCCTGCTTTCAATTCTAATGGTTTTAACAAGCCATATTGTTGTTGTTGCCCTTTTCCAACAACAACATTTTTCATTTTCGGAATAAGGATAGCTAATGAATCATTATAAACATTTTTAATACTATCTAAACTAATATCAATAATAATATATTTGTATTCAATATTTTTTTCATATAATATTTTAAGAAAATCATATAAATCTTTTCTACTCGTTATGGCATCATTTCCTTCCAAGACCGGAACTAGTTCATTGTCATATGAAGTGTTAATAAAAACAATAGAATCTCTCCATTTGGGTATGTCTGACAAAGAAGAATCTTCCGAATGGCAATAGTTTGAAAAAAAAGTTTTTATATCTTCATAATTTTTTAAGGTTTCTATCTCAGTACTACTAAATGAGCATGAACTATTATTTAACAGGTACGTAAGTATCAGTAACGAAGATACTTTCAGAATAATTGACTTCAATTTATGAAATATAAGTTTTTTATGCATATTTATACATAATTTTAAAGTTCTTGAACTTTTCTTGTTAATCTAAAACTTGCACCTTAGGTTAAAATAGGTATCTTCTTTGAGATTTCTAATGCTTGGATGTATAAAGTCGGATGGTGTCATTTAGTTTTATATTGTTAGGTAGCAGAAAAAGTTTTT
>CAMODW010000061.1 GCA_946611635.1 uncultured Bacillota bacterium
TAAACTACTCTATTAAAATAAAATTCGTTAGGGGGTTTCATTGCTTAACTAATCACTCTCCAATAATTAGCTTGCATCTGTAAAATCTCCCCCCACTACATTTAACGACTTCAACTACTCTGCCATCGTCCGTATAGCCATAGTAGTTGTAGCCATTGTTTTTGCTTACTACTTTTGTCACCATCTGTAATAATAATAGAAATAAAAGAGCAGTACCTTTATAAGTACTGCTCCCTTGCTAACAGTAAACTTATAAAGTACCATTGTATGTAGCGAGGTCTCTATTACTACAACAACAGTACTTTATAAGTAAACTGTTGTAAGACCTCTTAGATATTTGGAGCTTTTAAGTTTTCTACGTAGAGCCTTGTAAGTTGTGTGTAGATCTAAGTACTACGGTGGGTAAAGAAAACTAGAAATTTAAAAAAGCCCATATATCTCTGTGATATACAGGCTTGTATATTGAATATCTTGACTTTTTATTTGTTCATTGTATCTTGTGCAAAGTACACGAACAATTTTTATTTAAGCGGTTTTAACTACATCTGACCGCTAGAGCCTCAATATTTTTATACATTTCTGCATATCAACGTAAAATAGTATAAGACTTTTTTTAAATATTTCAAGTTTTTTTACAAAAAAAATTATGCTAGTTTGTGTCTAGTGTTTCGGGGTGTAAAGTTCGCCTATTTTAAAATAATTATTTTTTTCCTATGTTTATCCTTGATGTAATAATTTTTGAGTTTGCCTAAGTTCAGAGTTCAGAGCTGTTAAATACGTCTGTGTCGTTGTTATATTGCTGTGTCCTAATAATTGCTGTATGTGGAAAATGTTAGCATTACACCTAAGTAATTTTGTTGCAAATGTGTGGCGTAATTTGTGGGGGTATACTTTTTGTTGTATCCCTGCATTTTTTCCAATATCTCTTATTACTTGTTCTATAGCCACTTTACTTAGTTTTTCTCCTTTTTTCTTACCTGCAAATGATATTAGCAAGTAATCGCTGTCGTATTTTCTACGAGCAAATAAATAACACCTTATAATACCTAAATCGTCCTCATATAAATTTACTACACGCCTTTTACCTCATTTACCTATAATTTGCATTTGTTCGCCTATATCGTCTATTTTAATGTTTACCAATTCCCCTACTCTAACTCCAGTATAAACTAATAACTGCAATATAACAAGGTTTCTAAGTCTTATTACTTCTTGTCTGTTTGTATCAGTTTCTAGATCTTTTAAATATTTAAACATCTTGTTTACATCTGCATCTTCTAAAGCCTCAATTTTTTTTCTAACCTCTCTAGCAAACATCAGCTTTTTATAGTCCTCTGTTTTGTATCATTTTATAAGGCAAAACCTAAGGAATAATTTAATACAAGCTAAGTAGTTGTTGCAAGTTCTTACATCTTTGTCTGTTCTCTGTTTTGCTATAAAATTCTCTATTACACCTAGCTTTATGCTCTTTGTATCCTCTACACTTTTTCTATGTTCTTTTAAATATGAGCTAAAAAGTTCCATAGTCCTTTTATAATTTCTAATTGTATTAGTTGCGTAGTTTCTATTGTTTTCTAGCCACTCTGTATATTGTTCAATTATCATTTTTTTAGTCAATAAAAAAGTAAAACCTTATAGGCTCTACTTTACCCTCTTTACATCTACACACAATTACTATATAATCTTTTACTATTTTAAATTCAATACAAAATAATATTATTTATATTTTGTCAATATCTATATATTAGTACCTCATTGTATTGCTCGGTAATAATCTATTGTAATATCTAATAGCCTTTTTCTTTCGTTTATCATTTCTAAAGTATAATCTCTTTCCATATTAAAATTTTTAACTATTGCATCGCTCCTTAGTATTGTGTTAAAGAAACCAAAATTATAAGGCTGTATTCTTATCTCGTTTCCATCTGTTCAGCTACCAGAGTTTTTACCTGTTCCGTTTTGTTCCATTACGTATAGCTTTCCGCTAACTACTCTATCTACTATAGCAACGTGTCCGTATGTTCAGTTACTCGCTACTACTATATCGCCTTGTTTAGCATTGTTTATAGTTAGCTTTATCTTTGCCCATCAGTCAAAAAATCTATTATTTGGTAAATCTTTAGCGTTTCATAAGCTGCCTATTTTTCAGTATCCTAAGCATTTATCTAAATATAATTTTATTAGATCTACGCATTGGTATTTATAGCAGTTATCGTAATCTATTCTATTACCTAAACAAGAGGCTTTAAATTCGTTATAAGGTCTGTTCATTTATTTTAATTCTGCTAAAAAAGTAAAAATAGGGCTTATAGCTCTAGCTTTAATATTATTTCCAAAAAAATAAGGCTCATAATAAAACATATTATTTTTACTACCTTTGCTCCGTGTTCCTAATTCTTTAATTTTATTACCCTCTATACAAATATTAACGCTGTGCCAGCCTGTAGCTTGACTAGGGCTATAAATCTGGTCTACTTGTCCGTTATCGTGTGCATCTACATACAATAGCGGTGTATTAAAACGGCTCATTTCTAAACAGTATCCAGCTTTTAATAGGTTTATAAACCCTCTTGGGTCTTTTAAAAAATCTATCTGGAAATGTTTAATATTTGTATCTCGTTTATTAGTAAGATATTCTGCAATATATGCACCACTTACAGGGCTACCGCATCAGCCTGTAATATTAACTCCGTCAGCTTTCATTTTATTTTTTATTTCTATTACATCAGCTAGCGTAAAATCTCCATTAAAATTATAATAAGCATTATTAAACATTGAATATAGCCAGCAGTTTTCAGCATCTTGTTCAAATTGTGGTGTTTTATCTGCTTTTGTTAAATCTAATATTTCTGCATTTCTCCAGTTACCATAGGAAAATTTTTGCATTTTCTCTAAAAGCTCGTTAGGTTTGATAGCCATTTTTTATTTTTATAATTTCTAAAAATTTTTCTTTGATTTCTTTGCCTAGAGATTTCAGTTTGTTTCGTGGCACAATTTTTGAATTTCTTAAAACTTCTACTCTATCCAATAAAATATCTATTTCTTTATCTAACTCCCTAATTTTTATTTTTTCCTGCCTTGACAAGCTCCTTTTTATAGAATACGTCATTTGGTAAACTAAGTATATCGTATAAAGCTCTTTTAACTCATATACTTAAAACGTTTCCCCATCGTTCGTTAAGTAAATAATATAGCTGTTGTCTTGGAGTTTGGCGGTTTCCAAAAAATCTATTTAGTGCATCGTGCCTAATTACTTTTACCTCCATCTTGTTTTGGGGTGCTTGTACGTCAAACTCCTTATTTAATTTCTGGCTTATTGCGTGATGTATATTAGTTGCTGTATCGTCTATTAACCTACTAAGTTTATATTTAATATTGTTAATAGTAATAATACGCCTATCAGCATTATTACGGCTTTGTATTGAGGTCATAGCATCGTTAAACTATCAGTATTAAAACTGCTCGTTTATTTCTTTTCTACTCCTAAATCGTCAAAAAAAGTAGTATTAACCCATTTAGTAATTACATTTAAGATAGGTATACATAAACCAACTACTATTGCTTGGTATTCTCCTGTAATATCTCCTAAGTATGTAATTAGAAAAGCAATACATACGTTAAATAGTTGCCAAATAAGTACTCTAAGTGGTTTATACTGCCACATTTTTTTAATAAATTCCATTGTATCGTTTAGTAAGATCTAAAAAA
>CAMODW010000062.1 GCA_946611635.1 uncultured Bacillota bacterium
AGATATTGAAGCAGAAACAGCTATATTCAAAGAAGAATTATACAATCTCATGAGTGACATCCTAACTGAAAGAGAAAATACAATTATGAGATACAGATTTTGATTTTACTGAGAAGATAAAGTTACTTTAGAAAATGTTTGAGATCTTTTCTGATTAACAAGAGAAAGAGTAAGACAATTAGAGAAACAAAGTATTTTAAAATTGAGAGAAAATCAGAGATTTCAACAACTTATTGGTGTATAGAACCCATATATTTTTAGCTGAATGAATAGAGAAGAAAAGTTATGCAAAACATAACTTTTTTCTATTTAACAAAGAATTACATTAAATACTTATAGAGTATATAGGACACAAGAGCATACATCATAAGGGCATAATTACTTAAAATAATAAGCATTTTTCAATATCTTTTTCAGACAAAACAAGTTTTTCAACAATACCTTTATGATTTTTAACGTTAAGTATCTCAATTCACACAATTTTTCAATCCTTATCTTTATCTACAATAAGCCAACTCTTTTTCATCTCTGAATCACAGACTTTATTTTTTGATACCTTAATATAGCACGTATCTACTTCAGAATCATAGCTAACTTGTTCAAAGACTTTCATGATAATAAATAAAGACATAAACAATATCTTTATAAAGAAAAAAAGATCCATTTCAACAAAGGGAACCATTGATTTTTCAAATATTTTACATACATAATAAATATTATCTAAATACTATTAGAATAAAATGGCTAATAAGATTCAATATAAACGACCTAAAGGACATCCTGTTCCTAAATGATGGATTAAATGATCAGAAATCATAGATTTAGTATGAAAAGATTTTTCAGAAATGTATTATGATCCTGAAGAAGTAGAAATAATGAAGGAAGAATGATTATATAAGTCCATAGGGAAAGAAAAATTAGAGAAAACTAAGGAAAAGTTAAGATGAACAAATATTTATTCAGTTGATAAAATCATGAAACAAAATTCTTATGACACAATGAGGTAAAAAACAGTCCATAAGTATAAGAGTTTCTCCATCTGATATTAATATGTCTCTTATATTTTCAAATTCACAATTACACCACCATTATTAGTGAATAACACTCTCAGTGTTGTACTAAAAGTATAAAACCTTATAATATACATTCAATTTAGATGTGTTATCGAAGTATAATCATAAATGAGTGGAGTAGTTTTTTGCACAAAATGATTTCACCTAGCAAAAACATTAAATGATAACTACAAATACTCTCATTCCCCAAAATCCAAAAAAACTTGAATTTGGGGAATAGAAAAATATACACATGATATATTTACAAAATATAAGGTTATAATGAAAATTATAAAAAGAGATTATCTTCAAAAAGTTATTAGCCTAATAGGAACATCTGATATAAAAGTTATTACATGAGTAAGACGTAGTTGAAAGTCAGAATTGTTGGAGAGTTTTGCAGAGTATCTCAACCAGAATATCGAGGATTGCAATATCATCAAAATTAATTTTAACTTATTGGATTTTGATAACTTAAGAGATTACAAAAAGCTTAATGAGTACGTTGAAAGCAGATATCTTTCAAGCAAGAGAAATTTTGTTTTGATTGATGAGGTTCAAATGTGTAATAACTTCGAGTCAACTATAAATAGTTTACATGCATCTAAAAAGTACGATATTTATATTACTTGATCAAATGCCTTTTTATTAAGTAGTGATTTAGCGACTTTATTTACAGGAAGAACATATGAAATAAAGATATTTCCATTCTCTTTCCAGGAGTTTATAGAATATTATCAATATGAAGATAATCAAAAAGCTTTTGCTGAGTTTGTTCGTCAATGATGAATGGCTTGATCATATCAATATAAAACTCAGGAGCAAAAAGACAATTATCTTCTAGAAGTATATAACGCTTTAATAGTGAGAGATATTAAAACGAAATATAAGATTAAATATACAGATTTATTAGACAATCTAAGTGATTTTTTAATAGATAACATCTCGAATATTACTAGCATTAGAAAAGTTACTAATGAATTTAAGTCTAAATGAATAACTATTGATCATAAAACAATTAGCGCATATATTAATTATTTATGTAATGCTTTTCTTTTCTATCAAGTTAAAAGATATGATATTCAATGAAAGAAATATTTATCAATGCAAAATAAGTATTATCTTGTGGATCAATGATTTAAATTTGCAAGATTATGAACGAAAAATATGAATTATTGAAGAGTATATGAAAACCTTGTAGCCATAGAACTTTTAAGAAGAGGATATGAAGTATATGTTGGTGTTTTAAATCAGAAGGAAATTGATTTTGTAGCATTAAAACAAGATGAAAAAATATATATACAAGTGTCAGATAATATAAGTGAAGAAAAGACATTACATAGAGAAGTAGCTCCATTATTAGAGATTAGAGATGCATATCCAAAAATTTTAATCGCTAGAACGAATCATGAAGTTTATCAATACGAATGAATAAAAATTATTGATATAGCAGATTGGTTAAGTCACAATAAGATTTAAACATTAGAAGTTAGAAAAATTTAGATGAATATAATAGCTAAGAATAACTTCTTCATAATTATAAACTATATAATTTAAGACTATTGAATAATTATCATAAAAGATAATACTGAAATCAATCCTGTCGGGAAAATAGCGACACCACAAAAACAAATAATGCTAGTTTAAAACCATAATAATTATATAAATTTTAAAATACAAAAGTGATAATATTACCACTTAACGTATATATTATAATTATTAAAGAATTTTATATATAACACATTATAAATGAAAAAAGTTACCATTTCCATCATTATATTAGTCATTCTATGAATGGCCTGATATTTTTGATATGACTACTATAAAAACAATTGAAAAAAATATGAATACTTTAGTAATTGACAAACAGAACGCGTATATCATCTGAAAAATTGAAAAATAGACTGAACATCTGCGATTTTCCATGATGATTGAAATATTCATGCAATAGAACATTACAAGAATTGAAAATTAGAGTGAGAATCTACTGTTTACTATAGAAACTGAAAAATTGCGTCAATAACATACTGGATTAATTGAAACTATGATTATACAAAACCTCAAACTTCTTATTATGAAAATAAAGATATTCATCAAGAATATAGTAAATGAAATTATGTAAGTTATTATAAGAATTGAAAAATTGAAGAAGAAGGTAAATATAATTCCTCATGAGATAGAATATGAGATTATAAACAATACAACGAGGAATGAAATTTAATTGCTAAAGGAACTTACAAAGATTGAAGGATTTATAGCTGAGATAGAGTAATATATCAAACTACTTTTGATGAAGATTGAAAAGAAAATAGAATTATATGGAAAATCGATACCTTTGCTGACTGAGAAATTATAAATACTAAGTTAATTAATAAAATCTAATTTCAACACATCTCGTTCATAATTTCTTTAGCTTTATGATTATAAATATAATAAGTTGAATCAGATCTCATAACTATAACTGAATCTAATAAATTACACAGATTTTTTTCTGAAACTACATTTCAAAGAGTAGTAGTTTCTTGAAAGATATTAATAGTGAAGTAATAGACTCTTTCATGATGATTAGAGTCACTAACAGAACTTTCTATTCTATCAAAGATAAAATAAATTAAA
>CAMODW010000063.1 GCA_946611635.1 uncultured Bacillota bacterium
TTAGGCATGCCGCCAGCGTTCATCCTGAGCCAGGATCAAACTCTCAATAAAAAAAACTTTTATCAAGTTTGTTCAATTTTTCCTAGCTACTCAAAATTGACGTTTTGCTTAGTTTTCAAAGATCATTTGCTGCTCTTTTGACGAGCTGCATTAACATTGTATCAAATCATATTAGTAAAGTCAACATATTTTTTAAATTTTTTTAACTTTTTTTACATATAATTTGTACACTATTTTACACAACCTGTTTTTTTGAATATCCTTATTATATATATTCATTTTTGAAAAAACTTATTCATTGAATCTTAATTCAAATTTTACATGTTTTTTCGCAAGTTGCCCCATTAATATATCAAACTAAAAAATAAAAGTCAACAAAAAAATTAAACTTTTTTTTGAAACACCACGTGGTGTTGATTTTTAATTTCTTTATATATCAACAAAATGCAAAAAGCGACATTTTTTTTAACTTTTTTTCATCTTTTTATTTTTTTACATATTTTTGACATTTTTGCATAAAAAAAACAGGCATTATTTCCTGTTTTTTATCTCTTCATATAGTTTACAATATCTTTCAACCTCTCCATATTGGAAAGCTCCATCCTTATTTCTAGCTAAATCTATTAATTTACTTAACTCAGATTTAAGAATCTTATCTATTGAATCAGGATAATTCATTAATTTTTTATGATATTTGTATTCTCCTCTATCCAATACTTTAAAACTTCCATCTGGAAATACTCGAAGATCTAAATCATAATCTATATACTTGATTGTATCTTCTTCTATTAAGAAAGGTGATGCAATATTACAGTAATAATATATTCCTGTTTTCTTAAATTGTCCTATAATGTTATACCAATCTTTATAATAGAAGTAGAGTACTGCAGGCTCCTTGGTCCTCCATGTTCTTCCATCAGATTCAGTTACTTTAGTTTTTTCGTTACCAAAAATTAGATAGTCATCATGAATTTCTAGGAGTACTGCCTCATCCCACGCTCTATGGATTTTACCATCATGTTTGTATCCGTGGATCTGATACTTCTTTCCTATTTCTAATTTTTCCATAATTGATTTATACCTCGTCCACAACAATTATATCATATTTTTAAAATAAAAAAAGCCAAAAGGCTTTTATTTTTTATTTAATGTGTTAATTCCCCATGCGGTAACCACGAATACAACTACTACTATTACTGTTGCTACCATAGCATTATCGCTACGCCCATCAAATAAACTATTTAATTTTCCATTCCACTCATTAAGAGTATCTGTAATTCCTAATATATAAGATAAATAGTTATTCATTTTCTTTTTTCTTTCCTGAATCAGTAGTATTATCTTCAATTACTTCTGCTTCTTGAATAGAATCTTTTAATTTCTTTTTATCATCTTTTGCTTTACCAAAAGTTTCTTTTAATTCTTTAGATATTCTAATAGTAGAAACAATATCTAATACTGCATAAACTACTAGTATAATACCAATAATCTTAGTAATGAATTCTGCTCCTGCAAATGGATTAAATATTAATAATACTCCGCATACTAGTGCTACTAATGCTACTACTAATGTTGATATCCATAGCTTATTTTTATTTTTCTTTAATCTAAAACTGTAATCTATCTTAGCTGTACTATTAATTACTATTAATACTCCTAATACAAATGGAATAATACTAGCTATAGCTTTAGGATTACTAATTACTATAATTCCTAAAATAATAGTTCCTATACCATATACTATATCTATTTCATTCTTTATATCCTTATTTATATTACTTATATATTTGATTAATGCAATTACACCTATAGCTATTAAGATACCACCTATTACATATGAGATAGATATTATTGTTACTTCTGAATAGAATATTAGTAAGAATCCTAATACAACTAAGGCAATTGAACTCCATATAGAAGATTTTAATAATTTAGTCATTATATTTTCCATATTTTCACCTACCATTTAAATTATAACATAAAACTATGCTTTAACTACTAAAAATGTTAATAATAGTTCTGGATCTTTTCCACCGACTGCTATTTCATATATTAAATCAATTATCGGAATAGTCACTTCTTTATCTTTTAATAATTGATATATTGATTCTAGAGTATAGTATCCTTCAACTGTTTTAGTTTTCAAATATTCATCTATTTCTTCTCTAGGGGGTTTTTCTCCTACTAATTTACCAAATGAGAAGTTTCTACTTTTTGTAGAAGTACAAGTAAGAAGTAAATCCCCTACTCCTGCATAAGATAAAACTGTTCTTTTATTACAATTAAATGCATCAAGTATTGCTTCCATATCATGCATTGCTTCTGCTATTAACATTGCTTTTGTTGTTTCATTTGCTTTTAATCCTTCTAACATACCAGCACTTAATGCTATAACGTTCTTAATAGATCCACATATTTCTACTCCAACAACATCATCTGTATCTCTTAATTTAAGATAATCATTTTGTAATGCTTGTCTTACTAAAATAATTGTTTCAGGACTTTTACTTGCTAAGCTTAATCCAGCAGGCATCTTGCTTACTAAGTCTATTGCGAATGTTGGTCCACTAATTACTGCAATATTTTCAGTATTAAGGTGTTTTTCAACTAATTGGTTCATAAATAAACCTGTTCCTTGTTCAATACCTTTAGTTGCTATTAAGATATGGTTACCATCAATAAATGGTTCCATTTCTTTACATAACCCATCTACAAATGCGGCTGGAATTGCTATTATTAATAAATCTTTATCTTTAATACATTCTTCTACACTATTAGTTATTTTAATACTATCATCTAATTTATAACCAGGTAGTAAATTATCATTACCTTTATTTTCTATTAAACTATTTTTTTCATCTTCAAACTTAGTCCACATTGTGACTTCGTGTTTATTATTAACTAAAATACTACTAAGAGCCAATCCATAAGCCCCAGTTCCAAATAATCCTATTCTCATGTTTCCTCCATTAATATCTATATAAGTATTTTACCACAAATATATTGCATATAAATAATAAAATGTGCTATACTTTCTTTGTTGACCGTTATAGGGGATTAGTTAAATGGTATAATAATGGTCTCCAAAACCACTGTTGGGAGTT
>CAMODW010000064.1 GCA_946611635.1 uncultured Bacillota bacterium
TATTATAACATCTAATTATTAGATGAAATAATCTATTAAATTAGATAGAAAGGAATATAATCAACAAGATATCAAACCTATCTAAATTGATTATACGTGATTATATATGAAACAAACTAATGTTTGTCCTATTTGTGGTGGTAAATTAGAAAAATATGACAATCAATTTGTGTGTTTGTATTGTAAGAATACATTTGAAGAAGAAAATGTATTAGAAATAGAAGAAAGACTTAATTCATTATTAGATGAATTTAAACAAGAACAAATAGCTAACACAAGAACACAATTATGGGATGCACTACATGAAAAATATATAAGTAGTGATAAGATATTAGATATCACTAGAATAATAAAAACATATTTACCAGAAGACTTTATGGCAAATTTTTTTGAGTTTGTAAACACAAAATCAAATACGCAAGAATCAATTAATGAATATATTAATAATATCGATTATAAAGAGAACTATATCTATATAGATTTAGTATTAGATTTTATGATTAGATCATTAGAACCATCAAATCTATTATGCCTAAATAATCTAATAGAAAATACATATAAAAACACCGATTTAAAATTATATAATGACTATACATCAAGATTAAGTTCTGAAGCAGAGAAAGTAAAAACAGGTGTATATGACCTATCTATGGAAAGAGATGTCTTTGTAGCATATTCATCAAAGGATATAAAATATGTTGAAGAAGTAGTAAAGATGTTAAATGAAGAAGGAATATCATATTTCGTAGCCTTAGAGAATCTAAGGCATGGTAAAGGTGCAGTAGAAAACTATGATAGAGCTTTAGAACAGGCTATAGAGAATTCTAAAACATTCTTATTTATATCAAGTGAAAACTCTAGAACAAGAGAATGCGATGCCTTAAAAAAGGAAATACCATATTTAAAGAAACTAGATAAACGTAACGCACCAGCAGAATATAGAAATGATTATGCAAAAATGCCTAGAAAATATAAAAAACCAAGAGTGCAATTACTAATTGGTGATGTACCTATAGGTACTGCAGCTGATAATCAAATAGCTGAAATATTTGATGGATATGAGTGGAGATATGATATAAAAACTGCAGTAGAAGCTATATATAATTTTTTAAATGAAGATTATGAAGTAGAAACTGAAACAGATAGAATCAGAAGAGAACTTGAAGAGAAACAAGCAAAACAACAAGAAGATTTAAAGAAAATGATGGCTGATTTTCTTAAACAACAGCAAGAAGCTGATCAAAAGAATAAAGAATCAGAAGCCGAAAAATTAAGAAAAGAATTAGAAGAATTAAAGAAAGCATCTTCTAAACCACAACCTGAAGAATCAGAAACTGAAAAACTAAGAAGAGAATTGGAAGAATTAAAGAAAGCATCTTTGAAACCACAGCCTGAAGAATCAGAAGCCGAAAAATTAAGGAAAGAATTAGAAGAGTTAAAAAAATCAATAAGTGGTAAAAAAGACGTTGATTCAATTGTTAAATCTACACCATATAAAGCTACTAAACCAAAAGAAGTATCTATTGTTGAATCAAAGCCAAAAAGTATAATAACTAAGGAAGGTAAGATAATAATTTTTGGTTCTTATTACAATAAGGATAATAAAACTCTAGAGCCATTAAAATGGGATATATTAAAAGAGAAAGATGGTAAAGCGCTAGTAATAACTCATAATATAATTGATGCTATACCATTTGATATAAATAAAACAATGAATTATGAAAAATCATCAATAAGACAATGGTTAAATAATGATTTTTATAATAAATTTAATGATGAAGAAAAGAGATACATAGAGCTAACACAAGTAGATAATAGTGTCAAATCAACCGGTCAAACTGTAAATAAATATGTATGTAATGATACAGAGGATAGATTTTTCTTATTATCAGTTAAAGAAGCAAATACATATTATAAAATTGAAGGTTCAATGAAGGCTCAGGGAACAAATTATGCTAAAAATCAAGGATTATATGTTTTTAATTCCAATGGGCATAGTGGCTGGTGGTTGCGTTCACCTGAAGCTTATAATTCAGGTCGCGTTTACTC
Source organism: uncultured Bacillota bacterium (assembly GCA_946611635.1). Classification (GTDB taxonomy): domain Bacteria; phylum Bacillota_I; class Bacilli_A; order RF39; family UBA660; genus Coprovivens. The sequence continues at coordinate 2,050 of CAMODW010000064.1, forward strand.
TTGTAATAATGATGGTCATATCAGCTTTTATAGTGTTATTAGTAAATATGGAGTTCGCCCAGTATGTTGGTTAAATCTTAGAAATGAAAAAAAAGAAAAGCCTAAATCAACTGAACAAGCTAATACACTTAAAAGAGAAGGAAATGTTGTAACATTTGGTTCATATTTCAATAAAAATAATAAAACAAAAGAGCCACTAGAATGGGATATTTTAGAAGAAAAAGATGGAAAAGCATTAATAATAACTCATAATATTATTGATTCAAAGCCATTTGAAAAATCAAGCATCGCTTTTTACGCAAACTCATCAATAAGGGCGTGGCTAAATAGTGAGTTTTATAATGCAGCATTTAGCGAAGAGGATAAAAATAGAATACAAATAACATTAGTGGATAATAGTATTTCTTCAACAGGCGATAGCGAAAATAAATATATATGTGATAATACAAACGATAAAGTATTTTTGTTATCGGTAAAAGAAGCTCAATTATATTATTCATCCGATGAATCAAGAAAGGCAGAAGGAACTGCTTATGCTAAAAATCAAGGATTACGTGTAAATGAGTCTGATGTAAGCAGTAGTTGGAGATTACGTTCACCTTATCATGAATATATTTATGCTTCTTATAACGTTAGTGTTAGTGGTAATTTCTATTATGATAGTGCAGGAAATACTCGCATCGGTGTCCGTCCAGCATGTTGGATTAAATTAGATTAACAAATTACATAAAATGTCTGAGTAATCAGGCATTTTATTTTTACTAATATTATGATAAAATTA
>CAMODW010000065.1 GCA_946611635.1 uncultured Bacillota bacterium
CAGATAGTATTTATTATTTGGATATGATTAGAAAAAGCTGTGGCGAAGAAGTATATAATGGATTAGAATTGTTATATAAAAAAGCTCTTGATGGAATACAATTAGATGAAGAAATTACACTATCTAAAAAAGTATAATATTGATAATTACAATTAAAAAAACATGCTTATATAGCATGTTTTTAACTGGTTTATTAATAGATTTAACTAAGACTATGATTCATTCGTATATCTGATTCTATATTAGCAAGTGCATTTTCTGATTGTTCAGATAACTCGCTTGCTTGGTCAAGATTTCCATCATAAGGAATCTTTTTCCATATTTATTCATATTATCAACCCCCATTGATTCAATAATATTATATAAAATAAAACAATAATAGTAAAATCTTGCTATAATATAATTAGGTGATAGTATGACAAGAGAAGAAGTTTTGGAAGAATATCAAAATACGGAAATATATTTTGAAAATGAGGAATTCTATGAAATACTATCAAATGTTTTCCTTGAATCAGATAATCTCAAAGAATTAGTAGATAAAGGTTATAAAGCATACAAGCACAATAATTTAGGTCACTTAAAAGATGAAGTGTATGATTTACCAGTAGAAGGTTATAAAAACCTATATGATTATATTTGTTCCTTAGCTTATATAGATAGAGTAGAAGTATCAGATACTTATAAACAAAGGCAAGATTATATAGATATAACATTAAAAAGATTAGGTTTATCTGGTTTAACAATTCCAATAAATTCTAAATTATTATATAGCACTTATTATGAAACAGGTAAATCAGTTTTAGATGAATTCTTTAATCAATTAATAGAATTAATAAAGGAAGAAGACGTTGGTTTTTCAATAAGTAATTTAGTTCATATAGATTCTACAAGATTAGCTAAAGACTTATATCAAAAAGGATTAATAAAAGAATTAAGAAAATGCACTGAAGATGTCCTGTTTCAAGTGGTTGATGATGAAAATAATAAAACGGTAATAGATGTATTAGTTGAAAATAATCATATATATGCCTTTCCTATAGCAGGAGTTAGATGGAGTAATGGTGTAGCAACTAAGCATAAATACTTTATTTTAGATAAAGTTATTCCTTCTTTAAATAGGACGGTATTTGAATATTTATTAGATAATAATTATTTTGATAGTTTTTTAATTTTTAAGTTGCAAAAAACGGAAGATTATTGGAAAAGAGTATTTAGTCTTACTTATAAAATCGGAAGATTAGATTTGCTCCAAGAAATACCTTGTGAAATATTAAAATGGAAAACTAATGAAGAAGATCCAAATAGTATAGATTATTATACAGCATTAAAAAACAATGGCATTAAATATGAAGTATATGGTGAAATTAATGATGTTCGTGTAGCTTATGATTATTTAATGGATGATTCTACAGATTTATCCCATTTCATAAGAATAATCAATTTTGAAATATTTAAAAGTAAATACAAAGAGGGTAGTAATGAAACTATAGCAGATATCTTTATTTCAATTTTATCGTCCAAACCTCTTGAAGAAAAAAGAAATATTGTAGATACTCTTTACGAGAGAGGTTGGCTTGATGAAGAAACAATAAATGCAGTTTATTATAAAGGAACTTTAATAAGGCTTAATAATAGAAATTTTTATGATATTTATACCGGAATAAATGCCAATCATGTTTTAGATTATGATATCTATGATGGCGATATAAAAGAAAAATATGAATTTAATGTTGATTATTTGAGTGCAGAATTTTTAAAAGCTTATGAAAACGATTCAGACGAAAACACTCTAAATGCAATCGTAACTTCTTATTTTGCTTATAAAGAAACAAATCCTATCGAAGCTCAAAAAGAGTTGCAATTATTAATAGATATAAAAAAAGAAGACCCTTATTTTATAATTGAAAGTAGCACACTTAGAACACAAGTCAATAGAATGAAAAAGCTAATAATTTTAAATTGCTTTGATTTAAGCACATTAAACCATGAACTAGCGCATTTATTATTCCATAATCTAACAATTGACGATCTTGAATATTTAGAAAAACTATTACCAGATATTAAAGATGAAAAAACTAAAGAAGCTTGTCAAAGTGTAGCTTTTGATATAATCTATTATATCCAAATAGGTACAAGGACGTTCAATTACGAAAAGAAATTTGATGAGTATATTAAATCAAGATTTGGAAGCGTCGAAAACTATAAAGATATTATACGAAAGGAATACAAAGCCATAATCGGAGATCACCAATTGCTAGCGGATTACTTGGCATACGATGAAATAAATGAAACAACAGCCTATATGCTAGCAGATGCGATATATGAAGATAAAAAAAGATACACAGAAGAATGGGCGATAGAAGAATATGTAAAACAAAGATATAAAACTGAACTAACAACATTTGCTAATAATAAAAAGCAAAAAGATCGTAGAGAATTATTATTATATGAAAACTTTATGGATGCTTATTATGGTGGATTATTAGACACAATTTATACTCAAAAATTTAAAGGTAGAGATCTAATAATGGCGACAAGCACTCATGGAGAAGAATACTTTTTTATTAACATAAAAAGAATTGATGAAATGTTTGCTGATTTTGTAGCTTTAAAAAAACTAGCAGCTAGAAAAGAACAAACATTGAATACAAGAGAACATCCATATGATGGCGCTCGTTGTTTAAATTTGATTAGAAAGAACTGTGGCGAAGAAGTATATAATGGATTAGAATTATTATATAAAAAAGCTCTTGATAGAATCCAATTAGATGAAGAAATAACAATTCAAGACTCAAAAAGAGTGTAATAATAT
>CAMODW010000066.1 GCA_946611635.1 uncultured Bacillota bacterium
TTACAAGACTATTTAAGTACATTGAAAAAAGAATTAGATATAAACTATATGGATCTGGGAGAATATTATTTCCACGATGATAAGATAGATGAAAACTATGATAATAAATCCAAAGTTGCTATGATTAGAGATAGACATATTGAGTTTAAGTTAAAGAAAAATCAAAAAGTAATTAGAATGGTAGCAATAAAGCAATATAAAAACTTCTTAGCTAAACCAGAAGGAAAATTACAGCTTGGGCTTGTTACTCATATTACATCGAAGAAAAAGCATAAATAATTGTTGCAACTATTACTTTAAGTGTAGACTATGTTGCAACAAGCAAATTAGCGAATACAAATTTATATTTGCATTAGCAATATAAATTTTGTGTGAGGTAATTTGAATAAATTTTATCTGACAAGATAAAATTTATTGCCTCGCAGAGCCCCCGAGTTATGATGGCACGTCATAACTCATAGGGGAGAGCTATTCAGTTAAGTACACTAAATAGTTCTCCCCTTTAAATTGCTTGTATTATTAGCATTTAAGCTATTTCTTTTCTATCTAATATTTTTCCAATAACTAATTTTACATCATTAAACTTAATTGGAAAAGAAATAATACCAACACCTCTATAATAAATGTCTATTTCTTGAACCTTTTTGCCATTTACTTTTTTTGATTGATGAATTAATATTTTTTCTATTAACTCATTTAAAATCTCTGGTGTAAGTTTAGTAATCTCAGTATATTTCTTAACATTAGATATAAATTGCGTTAAGTCAGTTTCTTTCTTTTCAGTATTATCTATATCTTTGGCTAATTGCTCAATTTTTATTTTTAATTCTTTTTGTTCATTATCATAATTAAATGATAAGTTTCTAAATCTTTCATCTGTTATTTTTCCAGATACATTATCTTCGTAAATATGCCTAAATAAATTATCAATTTCTATTATTCTATTTTTAGCCTTTTCAAGTTCTTTCTTGTTTTTAGCAATTTTCTTTAATTCGTCTTGTGTAGATTTGGTTAATTGCTCTTGCACAAATAAATCTTCATAGTCTTTCATATAAGAAATTACTTTTTGCACATTTTCCAAAACTATATCTTGTAATGCTTCATCTGTAATATAATGAGAAGTACACGAATCTGTATAATACTTATAACTGGAACATCTATAATGTTCTTTGGATTTTAAATCTGTTACAGGTGAGCGAAAGTACATTTTTTTACCACAATCATAACAGAATAATAATCCAGAAAAAATACTCTTTTTGCCTGACCTAGTTGGCTTTTTTCTGTTATTTCTTAATTGCTGTGCAATATTCCAAGTATATTCATCAACTATTGGCTCGTGTGTATTTTTAAATATTTTCCATTCTTCTTTCGGGAGATTAACCTTTGTTTTATCTTTATAAGAACGAACGGTATATCTAAAATTTACAGTATCTCCAATATATTCTTGACGGTCTAAAATAGTTGCTACAGTTCTTCCATTCCATCTATTTTCTATTGATGGAAGTCTTGTAGAAGTTTTAAGTCCAATACTTGCAAAATATTCTGCTGGTGTAAGTATTTTTCTTTTACTTAAAATATTGGCTATTTGTGTAGTTCCATTTCCTTGAACAAAAAGATTATATATTTCTTTTACAATTTCTGCTGCGGTCTCATCTACAACCCATTTTGTATTATCATTTTCATCTTTTTTATAGCCATAAGGAACATTATGTGCAAGTGGTATTCCTGCTTCTCCTTTATTTTTCAGAACTGCACGAACTTTTTGACTTGTGTTTTTAGCGTGCATTTCATTGAACCAATCTTGAATAGGTAAAAAGTCATTTAATCCTTTACTACTATCAATATTATCCATTATTGCAATATATCTAATATTAAGCCTTACAAAATCTTCTTCAAGAAGTTGTCCTACTACAAGTCTATTTCTTCCAAGTCTTGAATGATCTTTTACTATAATTGTTCCAATTTTACCACTTTCAGCAAGTTCCATCATTTCCATAAATGCAGGTCTTGTAAAAGTTGTTCCAGAATATCCGTCATCTACAAAGAACTGAATATTTTGAAAATTGTTATCTTGTGCATATTTACTTAAAATTGATTTTTGATTTTTTATACTATTGCTTTCTCCTGCCATTTCATCATCTCTTGACAAACGACAGTATAAAGCTGTAATTTTATCGTTTTCTAGCTGTTTCATTATCTACTCCTTTCTTTTTTACAGCTTGAAATACGATATAAAATATAGTTTCTACTTCTGTAGTAGTGTTTATAATATACCATATTTCAATCTGAAAATTCAATAAAAAAATGTTATTTTCTAAAAATTTTAAAAAGTGTTTGTAATATTGTGTATTTTGAATCTTCATTAAAATAGGTATTTACTTTATAAACAGTGCCTTTTATTTCTTTTTCAAAGTTCAAACTTTCTTCTAGGCATAAGTTTTTAAAATATTCTATAAGTTCTTTTTCATTCATTTTTGAAAATTTATTATATAGCTCATTTCTTAAATTCTCTAAAAATTCATATTCTTCATTAGACAGTTCTATTTTATATACTTTTTCATTATCTTGCATCACGCGACCTCCTTTTCTTAGATTTCTCTAACTTAGGAGATGGCTTTTGCTTTCGTGCATTATATAATTTTTCTAATCTTTCTTGCTCTAACTTTCTTATTCGCTCTTGTTCTCTAAATATTATATCTTTCAAAAAGTCTGTAACTTTTTGTGGTGCAA
>CAMODW010000067.1 GCA_946611635.1 uncultured Bacillota bacterium
GAGATGCACCAGGCTATTGTATTGTTATGTATAAATAAATTCGGAAAAACCGAAAATTATCTTTGGAACTACCGAGAAAAACTAGGTAGTTGAGTTTGTTCCAAAATGGAACATACTGATTAGATTTATTTTATTTTAATAGAAACTATGGAAAAACTTATAGAACTATTAAATAAATATTTAAAAACAAAAGATACAGAAATTCATAGAACACCAAAAGTTTATGCTTTTGAAGAGGCAACAAAATCGTTTATTGCAGAAAATGGTATAAGTTATAGGCAAGAACGAGTAATTAGTAAAAGGTTTGAGTTTATTAAGTGGTTAGTAAATGAAGATAAGATAGACACTAATAAATTAGAAAAAATATGATATGAAAAAACAGTATGTAGGTATGATTGACAATATAGAGAAATCGTAGAGTATTCAGATTATGAAAGTTTACTAATGCTACTAAGCATACAAGATAAGCCAATAGAGTTTTTAATTAGTGTAATAAAGTAATGAAAAAAGAAACAGCTTGAGCAATAATAATGTTATTAGTAGCTTTACTAAGTGTTATATCTGTTATATTTCTTATTAGTATGTTTTAGATTAGTATGTTAAAGTAAAATGGAGAAACTTATAGATCTTTTAAATAAAGAAATGGAGGAAAAAGAAAAAGCCTGACCTAAATTAGCAAGGTTTACATCGTACGATGGAATAAATAAAGTATTTAATTTAAATAATGGTTGTAGCTTTTGTGTAGAATTTGTACTAAGTAAAAGGTATGGGTTTATAAAGTGGTTGGTTGGAAAGAATAAAATAGATTTATTAAAATTAGATAATAGAATTGCTTTATCAGAATTTAATAAAATTGAAAGAGTTTTAATGGCTCTAACAATACAAGAAAACCCTATTAGCTTTTTAATTGATATATTGAAATAAAATGAAACGATTATTATATTTAGCAATTATTATGTTCTGAGTATTTTTTGTGATGATGGAAGTCTATTGGTGTAACTATTGTATTCAGAATGATATGTTGTGAATGTGGTTATTTGAGAATACACTTATTAGTTTATGTTTTATTATAATAGCTGGATCTTGGGTAATCCAAAATAAGTAGTCAGATTTATATTATTACATATTAAGAAAAATGAGCTTAGATGTAAATAAAATGACAAAAGACCAACTAAGACAACATATACTTATGTTGGCTATGCAGCTTACACAATTAGAAAAAGAGAATAAAACCGTTAAAGAGTATTGGAATATTGAAATAAAAACTTGTAATAGGTATAGAGAAAAAAGTGATAAGTTAGAACAAGAAAATAAAAGAATATCAAAGCAAAGAGATACTCTTAGTAGAGTAAATGATAGAGTTATGGAGGAAAATAATTATTTAGAAATAGAGAACAAAAAACTAAAAGCTGAATTAGAACTTAAAAATCTTGCATTAAAACAAGCACAAGAGTGAAGTATATTAGTTTAGTTAGATTTTAGATTATTTAATTATACAATGGATAATAATTTTATACCTATGGGGTTTGGTTTATGTAAGTGTAGAGCCTGTAGGAAAATATGGAAAGATAAATTAGGCAGGTGGAATAAGCACCACAAACACAAAGAGAGAGCTTATAAATACAGACTTATAATAAAAAGGATAAGGAGAAATAAGCATAAAGAAGATTTAGAGAGAACTACTTTTAATGTTGGTAGTTATACAGATTAGTTTTATATTTTAATAATATACGATGCAACAATACTGGTACATTATAACAGTAATGGAAAAGCTAAGAGAAAAAAACAGAGATTACAGAGTTAAAACAAGTCTTAGTTGAATAGATAAACGATTTAACGAAAGATTTGATAGTAATTATTTTGTAATTACTGATATTAAACTAGATAAAAACCAGAATTAAGTTTTATTATTTAATAATTATAAAAATGGCAACAGCTACAGACAACGAAATAGCTACAACAGCAAAACCAAGCTATGAGGAATTAGAAAAAATGTACAAAGAATTAAAAGCAGAAAAGGAGGAAATGTTAGAGGAACTAATACCTCTTAGAACATTTGTATTGTATGTTAAAGATTTAAAAACACACGCAGATTTTAACAAGCTAAGGAACATAATAATAGCATCTAACAAAAATTTTAAATAAAATAGCTTGAAAAAATACAGATAAAAAATTATTAGTAAGTATTTATTTGCTTATTAAACGAACAATGAAAAGCAAAACAACAGCTGGCTTATTAGCAATTTTTTTAGGTGGTTTAGGTTTTCATAAATTTTATTTAGGGCAAACAGGACGAGGTATTTTATATTTAGTTTTTTGTTGGACTTGGATACCATCTATAGTTTGAGTATTTGAGGGTATTAGCATCTTAACACACAGCGACGACTGGCGAAATGATAAATACAACGATGGAAAAGATGCAAGCGGTAAAGATCTATACGACGAATTATTAAAGTTTAACGAGCTTAAAGAAAAAGGCTTATTAACTAAAAAAGAGTACGACGAAAAAGTAAAGGATATAAAAGCAAAGATTAAAGCTAAAGAGGAGAAAAAAGCTAAGTAATAAAAAACCAACACTTTTTTAAAACTGGGTATATTATACCTAGTTTTTTATTATATAAATTTTTTCTAATGGACGAAATGAAAGCCAGCA